>CP113940.1:361875-723750 GCA_029392475.1 Streptococcaceae bacterium ESL0687 | reverse complement strand
GATGACGGAACCCAAGCTTTAATCAAGCTGTGGTGGAATAAGTAGAAGTAGTAAGTAGAACCAGTAAAAAGAAAAAGAGATATTAATCAATATCTCTTTTTATGTAATTTGTTATTTCCTTTTGATAGGAATTATTTGTCTCATCCCACTGACCACTATTACAATAACAAGCTATCTTATAGCCCATGAATGGACCGGTTGTTAGGCCAGACGACCCAAGGCCACTTGCTGCAATAATTTTAGGGTTGTCGGATAATGGAGAGAAGAAGGGAGCGAAATCACTGGTATAGGCGCGTGTTCCCACCCTCGATTTATGAGGAGAGTCCAATAATTGGGGGGCTAGTTTTTGATCAAGAAATTGCTTGGCATAGCTTGTTAGCTGGAGATAAGCTTCCTCTGTTGCTTGTAGGTCCCAGCCACCGTCATTTTCATGAGTAGCCCCTAGGATTATTTTCCCTTGGGGAAAGGGAATTAAATCTGCTTCTCCGTCAAGAACTACCACGGGCCATTTGTCGCTATCTCCAAGAGCCGTTTGATAGACCAGAAGTTGCCCCTTTTGCGGCCTGATATCCACCTGATAGTTTAAAGGAGCCAGTAAATCCTTCAGATGAGGTCCTGGGGTTAGGATAAGATAGTCAAAGACTTCCCTTTTAGTCTCACTTGTGACCACAAGTTTCCCGTCATCTTCTGCAAGATTTGCCCTTTCTTTAATTATCTGGCTTCCTTTTTCCTTGGCTACCTCTTCCATTTTCTTTAGGTAATTAAGACCGTCTAAGCGGCCACCGCCAGATATCTTAAGGGAGGCCTGCTCCCTTAAAAGAGGAACCTCTCTTTTAGTTTCCTCAGGACTGAGAAGACTGATTTCTCCAATCTCATTTGCCTCAAGTTTCTTTTCTTGGGCAAATTCTTCAAGCTTTTTAAGGCTATCCTCTGGACGGATAATTAAAGTTCCTGATTGCTGGTAGATGGACTGGTCCAAATCAAAATCAGCCACTAATTTTTCATAAAAACGAGCCCCGTCCTTGGCCAGTTGATACCACTTTTTGTTACGTCTTTTGGACAACCAGGGCGAAATAATTCCAGCACTTGCACCGGTTGCTTGTCCCACGCCCTCATCAAAAATGGTTACCTGAAATTTTTCAGGATCCAGATAGGCAGCAGCTGTCATACCAATAATTCCACCACCAATTATAGCTATTTTTTTCATAGATCTCCTTTCAAGTTTAACATAGCTTATTTTCTCATAAAGAGGAGGCAAATACCAGAAGCCCTTACTGATCACCTAATTTTTGAGGGAAGCTTTTATATGTTATAATTTAATTAGGATTTTGTTAGACTAATGGATAGATAGAGGATTATCAATGAATGAAGTAGAATTTAGCCTGATTGGCATAATTATTTTCCTGTTAATAATGGCTACAACCATGTTTACTCTCAATAAATTTAAGAATATCGAGTCCCTTGGGCGGGCCAAAAAGGAAGAAGAAGCAAAACTTGCAGAAATTCCTGATTTAGAAGAATTTCAGCCTAATTTACTGGTTGAAGAACTTAGAAAAGATGACTTTGATGGACTAGAGCTGACAGAAATTAAAGACCAGAATGTAGTCATGACCATCACGGATTTAATGACAAGTTTTTTTGGGGATGCATTAATTAATGGAAAAATCCAGGGAGGGACGGACTTTTATAAGCTAACTCTTCCTAGTAATTTGAACCAGGTTGGAAAGACCGCAAATGGTCAATATGTCAAAGGTGTTTATAAGGGACTTGATGGAAGTGACAGCCAGGCCCTCTTTCAAAAGGTTGATGCCAAGGATCTTAAGCCGTCTCTTATTAGCCTGGGTTCCCTTATGTCCCTGTCATCTCTTCTAGTTGGTCAATACTACATGGATGAGATAAATAAGAAATTAACCTCTATAAATGCGGCAGTTTCAAGGATTAATGACTTCCAGGAAAGGGAGTTTAAAAGTCGCATAATGACCCTGCTTTTACGGATTGGGAAGATAAATCATTTTAGCTCTGAAATCATCAGTAATGAAAGTCTAAGGCAAAATAAGATTTTAAATTTAGAGGCCTTGGAGGGTGAGGCAGCTCAGCTCCTTCAGCAGGTAAATTTAACTATCTCTGATTTAACAAGTAAGGAAGAAGCTGAAAGCTTTAAGACTTATGAAAAGAAAACGCAAGAACTTTCTCTCATGCTGGACTACCAGGAAGTGCTACTAGCAATCCTTGGAGAAATTAGTAAATTAACTCACCTTTTGGGAGGCGGACAAATATCTGATAAGATAAGTTTTGACCTTTATGAAAAGTATAAGGATCAGTCTACTAATCTTTTAGAGGTTTTGACAGCTTGGCAGGAAGCAAGACTAGAATACTTTGAACTTGATTTGAACCAAGCTAGGAGGAAAAAGCAAGACCTTATAGGCATGACCCAGGGAGCAATCAAGGATAAATGGAAGTATAAGGAAGTTAAGGATCAGACTATTGATCAGATAAGAAGGCAACTTAACTATCAGATTTTAAGTTTGGATCAACCAAAGGATCTTCAGGACCAGGACCTGGAAATCATCGTTGATGAGGGTAGGTACTATTATTTAAATGATTAAGGGAATTTGAAAAATAAGAGGGCTAGTTTACTAACTAGCTCTTTTATTTACGAACGTTATATGTATAATGTTATATATGATTCGTAAATCCTTTTGACATTGATTTTTTTCCTTGTTAAAATAAGGGAAAATATTAGGAGGTTTGATTTTGACTAAGAATCCACTTGTTGCTGTAATTATGGGAAGTACATCAGATTGGGAGACCATGAAGCTTGCTTGTAATATTCTTGATGAGCTAGAAATACCTTATGAGAAGAAGGTTGTTTCAGCCCATAGGACACCAGATTACATGTTTGAATTTGCTGAAGAAGCTCGCGGGCGTGGTCTTAAGGTAATTATTGCTGGTGCTGGAGGAGCTGCCCACTTACCAGGAATGGTTGCTGCCAAGACAACCCTACCAGTAATTGGAGTTCCTGTTAAAAGCCGAACATTAAACGGATTGGACTCTCTCTTATCAATCGTACAAATGCCTGGAGGAGTTCCGGTAGCAACAACAGCCATTGGTCAGGCAGGAGCGACCAATGCAGGACTTCTTGCCGCTCAAATTCTTTCAATAGGTGACCTTGACCTAGCTCAAAAGCTTGACCAAAGACGTGACGGTTTAAGAGAACTTGTTTTAGAAAGTAGTGACCAACTTGACTAAGATGATACTGCCAGGAGCAAAAATTGGGATTGTAGGCGGTGGCCAATTAGGTCAAATGATGATTTTTTCAGCCAAGGAAATGGGCTATAAAACAATCGTCTTGGATCCGGATAGAACTTGTCCGGCTGGTCAAGTTGCAGATGAACAGATTGTTGCTGCCTATGATGACTTTGCAGCCCTTGAGGATCTAGCCCAAAAATCAGATGTTTTAACCTATGAATTTGAAAATGTTTCCGTTGAAGCCTTGGAAAATTTAGGCCAAGCCATTAATTTACCTCAGGGAACAGATCTTCTAGCCAAGACACAGGATAGACTGGCTGAAAAGAACTTTTTAGAAAGCTGCCAGATTAAAATTGCCCCTTATAGAAAGATTGAAAAAGAAGCTGATTTAAAAGAAGCTTTAAATGATTTGGGTTATCCCTCTGTTCTAAAGACCAGTCGTGGCGGTTATGACGGGAAAGGACAGGTTGTTTTAAGGGAGGAAGAAGACTTTGAAGCTGCCAAGAGCCTACTTAAGCTTGGAACTTGTGTCCTTGAGGCTTGGATTCCCTTTGAAAGAGAAATTTCAGTCATCGTCGCAGGAAATGGCTATGATTATAAAACTTTTCCTGTCGCTGAAAACATCCATGTTAACAACATCCTTCATGAAAGCCTAGTTCCTGCAAGAATAAGTAGTCATCTAGAAGAAGAAGCTAAAAGAATGGCCCTAATTATTGCAGACAAGCTTAAATTAAGGGGAGTTCTAGCAATTGAGATGTTTGTTGGCCATGAGGGAGAGCTCTATGTTAACGAACTTGCCCCAAGACCGCATAATTCAGGTCATTATACAATTGAGGCCTGCGATTTTAGTCAGTTTGATGCCCACCTAAAGGGTGTTTTAGGGCTACCTCTTTCAGACATTAAGCTTTTATCTAAGGCAATCATGATTAATGTTTTAGGTGAGAAGCTAGCAGCCTCTTATGAGCTTATGAAGGAAAAAGCTGATTGGCACTTCCACTATTATGGTAAGGAAGAAGCTAAAATCGGCAGAAAAATGGGGCATATTACTCTATTAACTGATAATCTTGAAACTTCCATGAAAGAAATAGACAAGACCAACGTTTGGTAATAAAACTAGTATAAAAAATAAGTATAAAAGGACGATTTTGTTAATAAATTGTCCTTTTATTTTTTTAGCCAGATAATTACGAACGTTAAGATAAAAAAGTTAGACAATATTCAATATTTTATTGACGGAAATATTTTTCTGGTGTTATACTTTACCCATAGAAAACGAATGTTATCTGCAATACTTTATTTAAAATTAAGATTATGGAGAAAAAATGGAAAAAGGTAAATTACTCTATCAAGGAAAAGCTAAAGAACTTTATTCTACAGACCAAGAGAACACTTTGTGGGTAGAGTATCTAGACCAAGCAACTGCCCTTAATGGTGTGAAAAAAGACCAAATTATTGGTAAGGGACAGATGAACAATCAAATAACAAGTCTAATATTTGATGTTCTTGCTGATAGAGGTATCGAAAGTCATTTTATTGAAAAAATTTCAAAAACCGAACAATTAATTAAAGAAGTTCAAATAATTCCTTTAGAAGTTGTTGTTAGAAACTTTGCTGCTGGAAGTTTTTCACGAAGATTAAATGTTGAAGAAGGTACTGAATTAGCCTTTCCAATTGTTGAATTTTACTATAAGGATGATGCCCTTGATGATCCTTTCATCAATGATGAGCACGTTAAAATCTTAGATATCGCAAATGCTGGCGAGATTGCTGAGATTAAGGAACTTGCCTTAAAAGTTAATGAAGAACTTAAAAAACTTTTTGCAGGCATCAATATTAAATTAATTGATTTTAAAATTGAAGTAGGACGTGATGTAAACGGAGAAATCCTTCTAGCTGATGAAATTTCACCTGACACTTGTCGCCTGTGGGACATGGATACAAATGACCACCTAGATAAGGATATCTACCGCCGTGATTTAGGGGATTTAATTCCAGTTTACCAAGAAGTACTAGATCGTTTAGAGCAGTTAAACTAAAAGTTTATTAATAAAAGGAGAAAAAAGAAATGTATTTTGTAAAAGTTTATGTAACCTATAAGGAATCAGTTTTAGACCCTCAAGGAGAGGCTGTTAAAGGAGCCATCCACCGTTTAGGTTATGACGAAATTGAAGAAGTTAGGATTGGTAAATATTTCGAACTTAAGGTCGCTAAATCAGACCGCGAAATCGAGCCTGTAATTGAAGAAATCTGTGACAAGCTTCTTGCCAATGTCAACATGGAAACTTACCGTTATGAAGTTGAACTAGTGGAGGAAGCCTAGGAATGAAATTCGCTGTTATTGTTTTTCCAGGTTCAAACTGTGATATGGATCTTTTATGGGCTGTAAAAGACATCATGGGAGCTGAAGCTGAGTATGTTCGTCATGATGCAACAAGTCTTGAAGGTTTTGACGGTGTCTTACTGCCAGGTGGTTTCTCTTATGGTGACTACCTTCGTTGCGGGGCCATTGCTCGCTTTTCATCAATCATGGATGAGGTTATCCGCTTTGCTGAAGAAGGAAAACCTGTCTTTGGTACTTGTAATGGTTTCCAAGTTCTTACAGAAGCAGGACTTCTACCGGGAGTACTTTTAAGAAACGAATCCCTTCACTTCATTTGTAAGTCAGTTCCTCTAAGAGTTGAGAACAACAAAAGCAAATTTACAAGTGAATATGAGGAAAATGAGATTATCAACATCCCAGTTGCCCACGGTGAAGGAAACTACTACTGTGATGATGAAACACTTGAAGAACTCAAGCAAAATAATCAAATCATTTTTACCTACGAAGGAGAAAATGTTAACGGAAGCCGTGAAAATATTGCGGGAATTACAAATAAGGCCGGAAATGTCCTAGGGATGATGCCTCACCCAGAACGCGCAATGGAAGAATTACTTGGATCAGAAGATGGTAAGAATTTTTTCAAATCAATTTTGAAGAACTTTGGAAAGGTGCAATAAACTAATGGTAAAAATGATCGAACCAACAGCAGAAGAAATTAGAGACAAGAAAATTTATGCTGAATGGGGTCTGACTGATGAAGAATATCGAATGATTTCTGAGGATATCCTAAAACGTCTGCCAAATTACACAGAAACAGGTCTATTCTCTGTTATGTGGAGTGAGCACTGCTCTTATAAAAATTCTAAGCCAGTCCTAAGAAAATTCCCAACCTCAGGCCCTCAAGTACTTCAAGGTCCTGGTGAGGGAGCTGGGATTGTTGATATTGGTGATGGACAAGCTGTCGTTTTCAAGGCTGAAAGCCACAACCACCCATCAGCTGTTGAACCTTATGAGGGAGCAGCAACAGGTGTTGGTGGAATTATCCGTGACATCTTCTCAATGGGTGCTCGTCCTTTAGCCATCCTTGATTCCCTAAGATTTGGCGAACTTAACAACCCTCGTACCAAGTATCTACTTGAAGAAGTAGTTGCAGGGATTTCAGGATACGGAAACTGTATCGGAATTCCAACAGTTGGTGGAGAAGTAGCCTTTGATGAATGTTATGAAGGCAATCCTCTAGTTAATGCTATGTGTGTGGGATTAATCGACCACAAGGACATCCAAAAAGGTCAAGCCAAGGGTGTTGGAAATTCAATCATGTACGTTGGAGCAAAAACTGGACGTGATGGAATCCACGGGGCAACATTTGCCTCTGAAGAATTTGTAGAAGGCGAAGAGCAACAAAGATCTGCTGTTCAGGTTGGAGATCCATTTATGGAAAAACTTCTTCTTGAAGCCTGTCTTGAACTTATTTTAAACCATTCAGATATCCTAGTTGGTATTCAGGATATGGGGGCAGCTGGTCTTGTATCATCAAGTTCTGAGATGGCCTCAAAAGCTGGAAGCGGTCTTGAACTCTACCTGGATGATGTTCCCCAACGTGAAACAAACATGACTCCTTACGAGATGATGCTTTCAGAATCACAAGAAAGAATGCTTATCTGTGTTAAAAAAGGACATGAAGCAGAAGTCGTTGACTTGTTCAAATTATATGATTTAGATGCTGTAACCATTGGTCATGTAACAGATGACGGTCAATACCGCCTCTTCCACCAAGGAGTTGAAGTTGCAAACCTTCCGGTTGATGCTCTGGCAGAAGATGCACCAGAATACATGAAAGACAAGGTTGAGCCAGCCCGTATTAAGGAATTTGCTGAACTTGAAAACTTTGTTCCTAAAGTTGAGGATGCTACAGCAACTCTAATCGAACTCCTTCAACAACCAACCATTGCCTCTAAAAAATCAATTTATGAGACATATGACTCACAAGTTTTAACCAACACAGTTGTTAGACCTGGAAGTGATGCTGCAGTTATTCGTGTTCGTGGTACCCGCAAGGCCCTTGCCGTGACAACTGACTGTAACGCTCGCTACCTTTACCTAAATCCAGAAGTTGGTGGACAAATGGCAGTAGCTGAAGCAGCTAGAAATATCGTAGCCTCAGGTGGACAACCACTTGCCATTACGGACTGCTTGAACTATGGTTCTCCTGACAAACCAGAAGGGTTCTGGGAACTTTGGACATCTGCAGATGGAATCTCTGAAGCATGTAAGGTTCTTAACACACCAGTAATTTCAGGAAATGTTTCTATGTATAACGAAACAAATGGTCGTGCCATTTACCCAACTCCTGTAATTGGAATGGTTGGACTAATCGAAGATGTAGAACACATCACAACTCAGGACTTTAAAGAATCAGGTGACTTAATCTACCTACTTGGTCAAACAAAAGCTGACTTCAATGGATCTGAAATCCAAAAAATGCAGTTAGGCCGCATTGAAGGTAAATTAATGGACTTTGACCTGGCTCATGAAAAAGAAATTCAAGATTTAGTTCTTGCTGCAATCAAAGAAGGTCTTGTTGCAAGTGCTCACGACCTATCAGAAGGTGGACTTGCTGTTGGTCTTGTTGAATCAGCCTTTAAAAATGGTCTTGGTTTAGATGTTGAAGTTAACATGCCAGCAAGTGATCTCTTCTCTGAAAGCCAATCTCGCTTTGTTCTTTCAATTAAAGAAGAAAACAAGGCTAAGTTTGAAGCTTTAGCAGGAGATGCTGCTAGCTACCTTGGTCGCGTATCAGATAGCGGACAAATTAACATCAAAGCTTGTGACGATACAATAACACTTGCAAGTAAGACTGCTAAAAACCTATGGGAGGAAGCAATTCCATGTCTTATGAAGTAAAAAGTTTAAATGAAGAATGTGGAGTCTTCGGAGTATGGGGGCATGATGACGCAAGTCGCATCACCTACTTCGGGCTTCATAGCCTTCAACATAGGGGACAAGAAGGGGCAGGAATTGTCTCAAATGACCAAGGGAAATTACTTGGTTATAGAAATCTTGGCCTACTGTCAGAAGTTTTTTCTGATGACAGTACAATCGACCAACTAAGTGGTAAAAGCGCTATTGGTCATGTTCGCTATGCGACAGCTGGTAACGGAAGTGTCGATAACATTCAACCCTTCCTCTTCAATTTCTATGATGGACAAGTAGCCCTTGCCCACAACGGAAACCTAACGAATGCTAAAAGTCTTCGCCGTAAACTTGAAGAAGTAGGAGCAATCTTTCACTCAAACTCTGATACAGAGATTTTGATGCATTTAATCAGATTGTCTCAAGCAGAAAGCTTCCTAGATAAGCTTAAGGAATCATTAAATACAGTTAAGGGAGGGTTTGCCTATGTCCTTCTTACAGATGATGCCCTTTATGCAGCCCTAGATCCAAATGGTTTCAGACCCCTATCAATTGGTCAAATGAAGAGTGGTGCCTATGTAGTGGCCTCTGAAACTTGCGCCCTTGATTCAGTTGGTGCTGATTTTGTAAGGCACGTTAATCCAGGTGAGGTTATTATCATTAATGACCAAGGAATTACCATTGATACTTACACAGATGAGGTAACACCATCAATTTGTTCAATGGAATACATTTACTTTGCAAGACCTGATTCAAATATCGCAGGGGTCAATGTCCACACTGCCCGTAAAAATATGGGACGTGCCTTGGCTCGTGAGGCTTATGTTGATGCAGACATGGTTATTGGTGTTCCAAACTCTTCTCTTTCTGCTGCTAGTGGATATGCCGAGGAATCTGGAATTTCTTACGAGCTTGGTCTTGTTAAGAATCAATATGTAGCCAGAACCTTTATTCAACCGACTCAGGAGTTACGTGAGCAGGGTGTTCGTATGAAACTTTCTGCAGTTCGTGGAGTCGTTGAAGGTAAGAGGGTCATTATGGTTGATGACTCAATTGTCCGTGGAACTACATCAGGTAGGATTGTAAAACTTCTGAAGGAAGCTGGAGCCAAAGAGGTTCACGTGAGAATTGCTTCTCCCCCTCTTAAATACCCATGTTTCTACGGAATCGATATCCAGTCTCGTCATGAATTAATTGCAGCCAATCATACGATTGAAGAAATTCGTGAGTATATTGGGGCAGATTCACTTAGCTTTTTAAGTGTTGACGGTGTAGTCGAATCAGTAGGACTTGATTATGATGCTCCTTACGGAGGATTATGTATGGCTTACTTCAATGGTGATTTCCCAACTCCTTTGTATGATTACGAAGAAGAATATGAAAAGTCACTTGAAGAAACAACGAAATTTTTCTAGGAGGAAATCATGGCAAATGAATATGCAAAAGCTGGCGTCGATGTAGAAGCTGGTTATGAGGTAGTTGAACGTATTAAAAAACACGCAAAACGTACAGAACGTAAGGGTGTTATGGGTGCTCTAGGTGGTTTTGGTGGCTGCTTTGACCTAAGTCAATACGACTTGAAGGAACCTGTTCTTGTTTCAGGTACAGACGGAGTTGGTACCAAATTAATGCTTGCCATTAAAGAAGATAGACATGACACAATTGGGATTGACTGTGTTGCCATGTGTGTTAATGACATTGTAGCCCAAGGGGCAGAACCACTTTACTTCCTCGACTATATTGCTACTGGAAAAAATGTTCCAGAACGCCTTGAACAGGTTGTTGCCGGAGTAAGTCAAGGTTGTCTTCAAGCTGGTGCTGCCTTAATCGGCGGGGAAACAGCTGAAATGCCTGGCATGTATGATGCAGACGATTATGATTTAGCAGGTTTTGCTGTTGGGATTGCTGAAAAAAGTCAACTAGTAACTGGTGAAAAAATCAAGGAGGGGCATGTCCTTCTTGGTCTTCCTTCAAGCGGAATCCATTCAAATGGTTATTCCCTAGTTCGTAAGGTTTTCTTCCAGTCTAACGATTTTTCAGGCGACAGCCTTCTGCCTGAACTTGATGGTCAAAAGCTGGCTGATGCCCTACTTGAACCAACAAAAATCTACGTTGAAGAGCTACTACCTCTTGTAAAAAATAATCTGGTTGATGGAATCTCTCACATCACAGGTGGTGGTTTCGTTGAAAACATTCCGCGTATGCTACCTGACAACCTGGCTGCTCAAATTGAACTTGGTTCATGGCCAGTCCTTAATATTTTCAAAGCTCTTGAAAAATATGGTCAAATTCCATCAATGGAAATGTATGAAATCTTTAATATGGGACTTGGAATGGTTCTTGCAGTTGATCCGTCAAAACTTGAAGCAGTTAAGGAACAACTAACTATGATTAATGCACCTTTCTATCAAATTGGATCAGTTACTGAAAAAGTTGACCAAGCAGTTGTTTTCCTAGGGGAACAAGCATGAGAGTGGCCGTATTAGCTTCTGGAAGTGGAAGTAATTTTGAAGCTATTGCCCAGGCTGTAGAGGCAGGAAAACTTGACTGTAATCTTGCCCTTGTCTTCTCAGATAAAAAAGATGCCTATGTCCATGAAAGAGCCAAAAAGTTTGGGATTGAATCCCTTAGCTTCTCGCCTAAGGACTTTGCCTCAAAAGCCGATTACGAAGCAGAACTTTTAGCCCTTTTAAAAAACAAGGAAATCGATTTATTAATTTTAGCAGGTTACATGCGTCTAATTGGAAAGGATATTTTAGAGGCCTTCCCTAATAAAATAATCAACATCCATCCCTCTCTTCTACCAGCCTTTCCTGGCCTTCATGGCATCCGTGATGCCTATGACTACGGGGTTAAATATACTGGTGTCACAGTTCATTACATTGATGCTGGAATTGACACAGGATCAATTATTAACCAGGCTGTTGTAGAAATTAAAGAAGATGATAGTCTAGAAAGTTTGGAAGAACGCATTCATAAGACCGAACATATTTTATATCCCCAAACTCTAGAAAAATTAATCAATAACAATAAATAAGGAGAATATTTTGTCTAAAAGAGCACTAATTAGCGTATCTGATAAAGCTGGTATTGTAGAATTTGCCCAAAAACTTTCAAATCTTAATTTTGAAATTATCTCAACCGGTGGAACAAAAAAAGCACTCGATGAGGCTGGTATAGCAACAATTGCAATCGATACGGTGACAGAATTTCCAGAGATGATGGATGGTCGCGTAAAAACCCTTCATCCTAAAATCCACGGGGGTCTTCTTGCAAGAAGAGATGATGAAAACCACCTTAAAGCCATGGAAGAAAATGACATCCATGCCATCGACTTGGTTGTAGTTAATCTTTATCCTTTCAAGGAAACCATTCTTAAAGAGGGAGTTACAGAAGCAGAAGCCATTGAAAATATTGACATTGGTGGACCAAGCATGATTCGCTCAGCTGCTAAAAACAGCCAAGACGTGACTGTTTTAGTTGATCCTGTTGATTATGAAAAAGTTTTAGAAGAACTTACAGAAGAAGGTGTAACAAGCCCTTCAACTAGGAAAAAGCTAGCTGCTAAAGCATTTAGACATACTGCAGCTTATGACGCCTTGATTGCTGGCTACTTAACCAAAGAAGTTGGTCTTGAAACGCCTGAAAAATTAACCCTAACTTATGACTTAAAAGAATCATTAAGATACGGGGAAAACAACCACCAGAAGGCTGCTTTCTATGAAAATCCTCTTCCTGTAGCCTACTCAATTGCCCAAGCTAAACAGCTTCACGGGAAAAAACTTTCATATAATAATATTAAGGATGCAGATGCTGCCATCAAGATTTCTCGTGAATATACAAAACCTACTGTTGTAGCCTTAAAACACATGAACCCTTGTGGAATTGGTACAGCTTCTGATATTGACACTGCCTTTGATCTTGCCTATGATGCAGACCCAGTTTCAATCTTCGGAGGAATCATTGTTTTAAACCGTGAGGTTGACAGTGAAACAGCTGAAAAAATGAGCAAAATCTTCCTTGAGATTATCATTGCTCCAAGCTTTACTGAAGCAGCCCTTGAAATTTTAACCCGTAAGAAAAACATTCGCCTATTAACCCTTGATTTTTCAAGCACTGAGGCATGCGATAGGGAAACTGTTTCTGTCTTAGGTGGTCTTTTAATTCAAGATCAAGATCTACCAGAAAATGACCTTATTGAAGACTGGCATGTAGTTACTGACCGCAAACCAACCAATGAAGAGCTTGAAGCCCTTGAGTTTGCTTGGAATGCTGTTAAGCATGTTAAATCAAATGCCATCCTTCTTGCTAATAAGGAGCAAACTGTTGGTATTGGTGCAGGTCAAATGAACCGTGTTGGTTCAGTTAAAATCGCTGTTGAACAAGCCCAAGAAAGCGGTAAACTTGAAGGAGCAGTTCTTGCAAGTGACGCCTTCTTCCCAATGGATGACTCAGTTGAATTTGCCGGTGAAAATGGAATTAAAGCTATTATTCAACCTGGAGGATCAATTAAGGACCAAGATTCAATTGATATGGCCAATAAATACGGCATTGCCATGATCTTTACTGACGTTCGTCATTTCAGACATTAAGAAGGAGTTAGGTTTGAAGTTACTAGTAATTGGAAGCGGTGGTCGTGAACATGCCATTGCTAAAAAATTTTTAGAAGATGAAAAGGTCAATCAGGTTTTTTGTGCCAAGGGTAACCCTGGTATGAAAAAAGACGGAATTACTCTTGTTGATATTCCAGAAGATGACCACTCAAGCTTAATAGCCTTTGCCAAGGAAAATGATATAGCATGGACCTTTGTAGGGCCAGAACTTCCGCTTGAAAATGGAATTGTTGATGACTTTCAGCAGGCGGGACTTAAAATTTTTGGACCAGATAAGGCGGCAGCTCAGATTGAAGGGTCTAAGGACTTTGCTAAAAAGTTAATGGACAACTACAGTATTCCAACGGCAGCCTATGCGACCTTTACAGACCTTGATCAGGCTAAGAAATATGTTCAAGAAAAGGGTGCTCCAATTGTAATTAAGGCAGATGGGCTTGCAGCTGGTAAGGGTGTTGTTGTTGCTGAAGATATGGATATGGCCCTGTCAGCTCTTGAGGACATGCTTGAAGGTAATAAATTTGGGCAATCAGGATCTAAGGTTGTCGTTGAGGACTTCCTTGAAGGAGAAGAATTCTCCCTTCTAGCCTTTGTCAGAAATGAGAAGGTTTACCCAATGGTTATCTCTCAGGATCATAAAAGAGCCTATGATGGTGACCTAGGACCTAATACTGGTGGTATGGGTGCATACTCACCGGTGCCACAAATTTCCCAGGAAATGGTTGATCTTGCCATTAAAGAAGTCCTTCTTCCTGCTGCCTCTGGTATGGTAGCTGACGGTACTCCTTTTACTGGTATTTTGTATGCAGGTCTTATTGCAACCCAGGATGGGCCTAAGGTTATTGAATTTAATGCCCGCTTTGGTGACCCTGAGACTCAAGTAGTCCTTCCAAGACTTGAAAGTAGCCTGGTTGATATTATTACTAATCTTTTGGCCGACGAGGAACCTCTTTTAAGCTGGAATGATCAAGTAACCCTTGGTGTAGTAGTTGCTGCAGAGGGATATCCTGGAACTTATAAAAAAGGAATGATTCTTCCTGACTTTAAGTCTGATTTGGTTAATGTTTATTACGCAGGTGTTGATGAACAGGAGGGAAAACTTACTGCAAATGGTGGACGAATCCTTCTTGTCCAAGCTTCAGGAACAAGTCTTGAAGAAGCTCAGACAAAAATTTATGACCTTTTAGAAGAAACTCCAATGGACCACATGTTCTACCGTAAAGATATCGGTAACAAGGCCCTAAATCGTTAAACAAAAATATCCATAGGACCTTAAGTCCTTATGGATATTTTTTTGATTAAAGCTTTAATTTTAAATTTCCATGTTCCTTGCCCACTCATAGTGTTATAATATTAGCAGATGGAATTATTTATAAGGAGAGAAAAATGCGTTTAACGATTTTAGAAACTAGTGACATGCACGGCTACATTATGCCAACAAATTTTACCGAAAAGGATATGAATGTACCTTTCGGAACAGCTAAGGTTGCACAAAAAATGAAGGAGCTCAAGGAGCAGGCAGGAGGTCCTGTCCTTCAAGTTGAAAATGGTGACTACATCCAAGGTTCACCCCTTAGCTACTATATTTCTAAACAACCTGAAGGAGTAGCCCGCCTGGCTGAGATTACAAATGCCATGGGTTATGACTACGGAATTTTAGGAAATCATGAATTTAACTACGGTCCTGACTATCTAAAGGCTGCCATTGAATCTTATAATTATCCAATTCTTGCAGCAAACATCCTAGACGACGAGGGCAACCTTTACTACGGTAAGGCCTATGATATCATTGAAAAAGACGGCCTTAAAATTGGAGTACTTGGTCTTACTACCCAGTATATTCCTCATTGGGAACGTCCTTCTCATATTACAGGTATGCACTTTGCCTCATGTCTTGAAACAGCCAAAAAATATGTACCAATCATTCGTGAGGAAGCTGATATTGTTGTTGTTTCCTACCACGGAGGTTTTGAACGTGACCTTGTGACAGGAGAGCCGACTGAGAACCTAACTGGAGAAAATGAAGGTTACCAAATCCTTCAAGAGGTTGCAGGAATCGACGCTTTCTTATCAGGACACCAGCACCGTGAGATTGCAGCTGAAATCAACGGAGTTCCAGTGGTCCAACCAGGTTACCGCGGCGCAAATATCGGACGCATTGTCCTTGATATCGAACTTGGGGAAAATGGCTATGAGGTTATAGCTTCAGAAGCAACCCTTGAATCAGTAGCAGATGCCCTGCCAGATGCTGAAATCGTGGCCCTAATTGATGACCTTAATATCAAGGTTGAAGAATGGCTTGATCAGCCCATGGGTGAGGTCAAAGGTGATATGACAATCATAAATCCAATGGCAGCCCGCCTTAAGGAACATCCATATATTGAATTTATCAATAGGGTTCAGATGGATGCAACTGGAGCTAAAATCTCTGGAACTTCCCTTTTCAACAATGATGGTAAGGGATTTGAGCCAGTTATCACCATGCGTGACATTATTACCAACTACATTTACCCAAATACCCTGGCTGTGTTAGGAGTGACAGGACGTGACCTTCGCTTGGCCCTTGAGCGTACAGCTAACTTCCTAGTTTTAGATGAAGACGGCCAGATTGTCTTTAATCCTCGCTATATCAATCCAAAACCTCAATACTACAACTATGATATGTATGAGGGAGTGGACTACACAATTGATATGACAAAAGCTGAAGGTGAGAAGATTGTAAGTCTTAGCCTAGACGGCCGTGATATTCAAGATGATGATGAGTTACGGGTCGCAGTCAACCAATATAGGGCTGTTGGTGGAGGAGATTATAGTATGTTCTCAGCCGATAAAATCATTAAAGAAGTTCAAATTGATATGATGGAACTTATCGCTGACTACCTAAGAGCAAACCCTGTAATTGAGGCTACAGTCAACGATAACTTTAAAATTATCAAATAAAAAAAGATGAAAAAGAGGATTTTCCTCTTTTTTTTTAATTTTCTATAAATTTTGAATAATATAATTCTTTGCAAAAATTACATTCCGTGATATTATACTTCTAATGAATATTAAGTTCATTAATAAACAAGAAGAGGAAATTACTATGACGACTTATAATTTTTCAGCCGGTCCAGCAGTTTTACCAAAAGATGTTTTAAAAAAAGCTCAAGAGGAGCTTCTTAACTATAAAGCTAGCCAAATGTCCGTGATGGAATTAAGTCACCGCTCCAAACTCTTTGAAGACATTATCAAGGGTGCGGAAGATTTACTCAGAAAATTAATGAACATTCCAGATAACTATAAGGTTCTTTTCCTCCAGGGAGGAGCAAGCCTTCAGTTCACAATGATTCCACTCAATCTAGCTCAAAACGGAAAAGCCCTTTATGTTAACACTGGAGCTTGGGCAAAAAAAGCTATCGCAGCAGCCGAGGAATTGGATAATGTCCAGGTGGAGGTCATTGCATCAAGTGCAGACAAGAATTTTACTTATGTTCCGCAGATTGATCCCCAGAAGATTGACCAGGATGCAAGCTACCTTCATATCACAACCAACGAAACCATTGGGGGAATTACCTACAAGGAAATTCCAGATACTGGCAGGGTGCCTCTAGTAGCCGACATGTCATCGAATATTTTGGCCAACGACTATAAGGTGGAAGACTTTGGCCTAATTTATGCTGGGGCCCAAAAAAATATTGGGCCTGCAGGTCTAACCCTTGTCATCATCAGAGAAGACCTAATAAAAGACGATTTAAATCTGCCCCCAATGCTTAGCTACAGCGTGTTAGCCAAAAACGACTCTATGTACAATACACCTCCAACATATTCTATCTATGTGGCAGGTCTTGTTTTTGAGTGGCTTGACCAATTGGGCGGCCTTGAAAATATCCTCAAAGAAGATGAGGAAAAAGCTAAAATTTTGTACGATTACATTGATTCAAGTGACTTTTACCAAAGTCCCGTTGATGTACGTTTTCGCTCAATAACAAACATTCCCTTTATCACGGGAGATTCTGAGCTCGATAAAAAATTCAATGAAGAAGCTAAAAAAAGAGGCTTTGAGAATTTGAAGGGTCACAGATCTGTCGGTGGGATGAGGGCCAGCCTTTATAATGCCTTTCCCCGTCAGGGAGTTGTGGCTTTAGTTGATTTTATGAAAGAGTTTGAAAAAGAAAATAGGGAGAAGTAAATGTACAATTTAAAAACCTTTAATGCCATTGCCCAAGAGGGACTGGATAAATTTGATAAAAGGCGCTACCAGATTAATGAAAGTGACCAGCCAGATGGAATTATCCTTAGAAGTCAAAATCTAAAGGACTACGACTTTCCTGAGTCTACTCTTGCTGTAGCAAGGGCAGGTGCTGGAACTAATAACATTCCAGTTGACCTTTGTAGCGATAAGGGGATTGTTGTCTTTAATACGCCAGGAGCCAATGCCAATGCCGTTAAGGAGCTGGTCCTTGCAAGTCTTCTTTTAAGTGTTCGCCCAATCCTTCAGGGAGCCAACTGGGTTAAAACACTTAAGGGAGAGGATACCGAAAAGCAGGTTGAGGATAACAAGAAGCAATTTGCAGGGCATGAACTTTTAGGGAAAAAGCTAGGGGTTATAGGCCTTGGATCAATCGGAGCCATGGTCGCAAATGATGCCTACAGGCTTGGTATGGACGTAACAGGATATGATCCTCATGTATCAGTAGATGTTGCCTGGTCTATCTCAAGGCGGGTTAAAAGGGCTAAAAATATGGAAGAGGTATTAAGAAATAGTGATTTCGTTACTATTCATGTCCCCCTTTTAGATTCAACCAGGGATTTAATTGGCCTAAAAGAGCTTTCTTTAATGAAAGAATCAGCCAGTCTCTTGAATTTTTCACGGGGTGAGATTGTAAATGTTGAAGGAGTCATTGAAGCCTTAGAAGCCGGAATGATTTCAGAATATGTTTCAGACTTTGCTGATCCTAGACTAATCCAGGCAGATAAGGCTTTAGTCCTTCCTCATTTAGGTGCATCAACTGAAGAAGCTGAGGTCAACTGTGCTAAAATGGCTGCCTCAACCCTTAGGAATTTCCTAGAAAGTGGAAATATAAAGAATTCTGTCAACTTCCCTAATGTAGAGATGGACTTCCAGTCACCATATCGTTTAACCATTATTAATAAAAACATTCCCAACATGCTTGGGGTTATTTCTTCTTTAATTGCCCAAGAAGAAATTAATATCGACAACATGGTTAATAGGGGTAAGGGGGAATATGCCTATACCCTTGTTGATATAGCTAATAGCTCTGATGATAAGATTGAAACAATAATTGAAAAATTAAGTCAAGATCAAAATATTATCAGAGTTCGTGCCATCAAAAACAAGGAGGTTTAATCGTGGTCAAAGTAAAACCATTCAAAGCAATTAGACCCAATAAGGAGCTTGCAGACCAGCTAGCAAGCCTTCCCTATGACGTTGTATCTTCTTTGGAGGCTAAGGAGCTAGCTGAAGGTAATCCCTATTCTTTCTTTCATATAGATAAGGCAGAGATTGATCTCCCAGAAGATTTATCGCCCTATGATGACAAGGTTTACAAGCAGGCTGACGATAACCTTATCGCCTTCAAGGACAAAGGTTGGTTCGTTCAAGATGAGAGTAACAAATACTATATCTACCAGCTGACTATGAACGGAAGGGCTCAGACAGGACTAGTTGCCACAACCTCAATTGACGATTATATAGAAGGAAAAATCAAGAAGCACGAATATACCCGTCATGAAAAAGAAATCGATAGAATCAATCACATTAAGGCTACTGATGCCAACACAAGTCCCATCTTTTTGACTTATCGAGGACTTTCTGACATAAGTACAATCATTAATGACTGGAAGAAGGCTCATGCTCCAATCTATGACTTTACCAGCTACTATGATGTCAACCACAAGGTTTGGCTTTTAGATGATCCAAAAATTATTGAGGACTTAGAAGAAGCCTTCAATCAGGTCGATAGCCTTTATATAGCTGACGGTCACCACAGGACAGAATCAGCAGTAAAGGTTGGACTTGAAAAAAGAAAAACAAATCAATCAAGTCCTGAAAGTGATTATTTTCTTTCAATTCTTTTCCCAGACCAGGAGCTTGAAATCCTCGAATACAATCGTATTTTAAAAGTTGATTTGCCGGTTGATTTTATGGAACAAGTGGCTCAATCCTTTGATATAAAGGAAACTGAGTCAACTAAACCTCAAGAGGCTGGAGTCATAAACATGTATTTGAATAATAAGTGGTATCAATTGACCATTAAAAAAGAACTCCTGGCAGATGATCCAGTTGAAGGACTAGACGTTTCCTACTTACAGACCAAGGTCTTTCGTGATATCTTTGAAATTGAGGATATCAGAAGTGATAAGAGGATTGACTTTGTTGGAGGAATTAGAGGAAGCGAAGAACTTGTTAAATTAGTCGATTCTGGTGACTGGGATTTGGCCTTTGCCATGTATCCAACTCAGATGAAGGACTTATTAGAGGTAGCTGACGCGGGACTCATTATGCCACCTAAGTCAACCTGGTTTGAACCCAAGCTTTTATCCGGCCTCTTTTTACATGATTTAGAGACTAGGTAAGTAGTTTTAAAGAAAAAATTGACCTTAATGGTTAATTTTTTTTTATTTTTTTGCAAAAAAAGCTTGCCAAATATTTAATCTCATGTTATTCTAATAAAGGTTTAATAACAACCGTACCAAAGACAGTAGGTGGAGTAATCCGTAAATCCTACCGAGGACGAAGATTATCGATGAAATAAATGATATTTTTTGTACTCTCTGTGTTTTGGGCAAGAGGGTTTTATTTTGCCCACAGAAATAATAATGGAGGTAAAAAAATGAGTGAAGCAACAATTGCTAAAAAAGCAGAACTAGTTGAAGTTTATGCACAAAAATTTGCTGACGCTACAAGTGTTGTAGTTGCAGATTCACGTGGACTTACTGTTGAGCAAGATACTGTATTACGTAAAGAATTACGTGAAGCTGGTGTTGAATTCAAAGTAGTTAAAAACTCAATTCTACGTCGTGCAGCTGAAAAAGCTGGACTTAACGAACTTGCTGAATCTTTCGTAGGACCAAGTGCAGTAGCATTCTCAAATGAAGATGCAATCGCACCTGCTAAAATCCTTAGCGAATTCGCAAAAACTGCTGACGCACTAGAAATTAAAGCTGGTGTAATCGACGGACAATTCTCTTCAAAAGAAGAAATTGCAGCTATCGCATCTCTACCAGGACGCGAAGGATTACTATCTATGCTACTTTCAGTACTTCAAGCTCCTGTCCGCAACGTGGCATACGCTATCAACGCCGTGGCAGAATCAAAAGAAGACGTGGCATAATTTTAGACTTTCGGTTTAAAAATTACTACGCATATTAAAATTTAAAAAATAGGAGAATAACAATGGCATTAAACATTGAAAACATTATTGCTGAAATTAAAGAAGCAACAATCTTAGAACTTAACGATCTTGTAAAAGCAATCGAAGAAGAATTTGGTGTATCAGCTGCTGCGCCTGTAGCTGCTGCTGGACCTGCTGCTGCTGCTGAAGAAAAAACTGACTTCAACGTTGAACTTATCTCTGCTGGAGATAAAAAAGTTGCAGTTATCAAAGCTGTACGTGAAATCACTGGTCTTGGACTTAAAGAAGCTAAAGAACTTGTTGATGGAGCTCCTGCAATGCTTAAAGAAGGTGCATCTAAAGACGAAGCTGAAGAAATCA
The DNA here is from genome assembly GCA_029392475.1 of Streptococcaceae bacterium ESL0687. NCBI lineage: Bacteria > Bacillati > Bacillota > Bacilli > Lactobacillales > Streptococcaceae > Streptococcaceae bacterium ESL0687. The sequence continues at coordinate 702,940 of CP113940.1, read as the reverse complement.
AAGAAAAAATCGAAGCTGCTGGTGGAGCAGTTGACCTTAAATAATCTTTTCTTAGATTTAGAAAAAGAAGAACCTCGTGTTCTTCTTTTTTTGTGCTCCAAATCCTTTAAAAAATAAATTGTGTTCTTTTTGTGTTTTTTGTAAAAACTACTTGACAAAGCTGTAAAAGACTCTAGACATGGGCCCTATCTCATTCTTGACTTTAAATGGGCATTTAAATTACTATAGATAAATAGAATATATGTTATAAAATTCATATGAAAGGAAGAAAAAATGAAAAATTGGCAGAAACTTATTCTAGTATTTGTAGTAGCAATTATTGCCCTCTTTAGTAGATTTGTCCTCCACAATAATTACCTGGCTGAGACTATAGTTACAGTCGTTGGTCTTTTACTGGCCGGATCAATGTTTATCGGAATGATAAAAACGATTAAATCAGGATCTTACGGGGTTGATATCTTAGCTATTACAGCAATATTATCAACCTTGGCCATTGGAGAGTATTGGGCAAGTCTTATCATCATTGTAATGCTTGTTGGAGGAGATTCTTTAGAAGACTATGCGGCTCACCGGGCTAGCCGGGAACTTGATTTACTAATCTCTAAAAGTCCAGTCAGAGCCCACTTGCAGGCTGAAAATGGTCAAGTGACAGATATTGATGTCACAGAAATTAAGGTTGGTGATGTCCTCCTTGTTAAACCCCTTGAACTTGTACCCGTTGATGGAAAACTCCTATCAACTGAAGCAGAAGTTGACCAATCGTCTCTTACTGGTGAAAGTAAGCCTGTTAAGCTAGCAAAAGATCAAGAAATACTTTCAGGATCAATTAACGGAGACAGTAAAATCCTAATTCAAGCAACCAAACTTGCTAAGGATTCAAAATATCAACAGATTGTTTCTCTGGTTAAAGAAATCAAGGAAAAACCTGCCCACTTTGTAAGAATGGCTGATCAATATGCAGTCCCTTTTACAATTATCTCTTATACAATTGCTGGACTGGCTTGGATTTTTACTAGAGATGTTCACCGTTTTGTCGAAGTTTTAGTTGTAGCAAGTCCTTGTCCCTTAATTTTGGCAGCTCCCATAGCCTTTATTGCCGGAATGAGCCGCCTTTCAAGGAATAATGTTCTTGTTAAAAGCGGTACAGTCATTGAAAAATTAGCAGCCATAAAAACAGCCTATTTTGATAAAACAGGAACCCTTACCAAGGGGGATATGGCCATTGATCAGGTTATCCCTGCAAGTAAAGACTACAGTCAAACTGACATTTTAAGACTTGCTGCAAGCCTTGAGCAAGCCAGCAACCATATTCTTTCCCAGTCTATTATTAAAGGAGCTAGAGATGAACAGCTAACTCTTCCTCAAGCTGATGATTTAAAGGAAATTGCAGGAGAAGGGCTGACTGGTCAGATTAATGGCAAACTTTATAAGATCGGTCGAGATAGCTTTATTGGTCTTAAAGCAGCTCCTGACGCATCAACAAGCGTTTACCTATCAGAAAATGGCAATTATATCGGAAAAATTACCTTTACTGACGAGATAAGACCAGATGCTAAAGAGGTAGTCAGCGATATGACAGGCCAACTTGGAATTAAAAATGTCATCATGCTTACAGGAGATGACAAGACTGTGGCAGCTAAAGTTGCTGGGGAGCTTGGTATTCCTAAATTCTACGGGGAACTTATGCCTGAAGAAAAACTTGATATCATCAAAAAAACGCCAGCTGATGAAAAACCAGTCATGATGGTTGGGGACGGAATAAATGATGCCCCCTCTCTTGCATTTGCTGATGTTGGGGTGGCTATTGGTAGCAAGGGTGATTCAACCATAGCTAGTGAAAGTGCTGACCTTGTCATCCTTAAAAATGATCTAAGTAGCCTGGTCAAATCAATCAAGATTAGCCGAGATACCATGAAAATTGCCAGGCAAAGTGTTTGGATTGGAATTTCAATCTGTATAATCCTGATGCTTGTCGCAAGTACAGGCTTAATTCCAGCCATTGTTGGGGCCTGCCTTCAAGAAATTGTTGATACAATAACCATCTTACATGCCTTAACAGCCTTAAAAGACAGGAAATAAGAGGGTATTTCAGTTAATATTATAAAAAAATATTAAATTAAAGAATTTTTAACCGAAAAATCCCAGAAATATATTAGAAACCAAAAGATACCAAGAAATTAAATATTCCTTGGTATCTTTTTATATTTGATTTATTATTAGATACTTTTAAAGAAAATTTTTTAGAATTTAAAACCAAGAAGGGAAGACTAGGGAAAAGTTCAAAAAATAAATTAAAATTATTAAAAAAACATGGAAGTTGAAGATTTGAATAAATGGCGTAAATAAAGGGTTTCAGTTAACATCCAATAACATCTTTCCGAAAAACTATAATTTTCTTGAAAGATGTTGAAGCCTGTGATAGACTACTATTAGAATTATTTACTCAAAAATTTTAATTAAATTAGAAAGAAATAAATTTATGAAACGTGAACGTCTGCTTGAAAATATTGAAGATTTGAAAAAGATCATGCCAACCTATGTCCTCGAATACTACCAATCAAAATTAACAGTTCCTTATAGTTTGACCACCTTATATGAATATCTCAAGGAATATAATCGATTTTTTACCTGGATGATTGAATCTGGTGTCTCCAAGGCTCCTAAAATCTCAGATATTCCCCTTTATGAGCTGGAACATCTGGCTAAAAAGGACTTAGAGGCCTATATTAACTATTTAAGGGAGCGTCCTAAACTTAATACCCATTCAACCCAGTACGGGGTCTCTCAGACGACCATTAATCGTACCTTGACATCTTTGTCCTCTCTTTTTAATTACCTGACTGAGGAGGTTGAGGATGAACACGGTGAGCCCTACTTCCACCGCAATGTCATGAAAAAGGTTGCTACCAAGAAAAAAAGGGAGACTTTAGCTGCAAGGGCTGCAAACATTAAAAATAAACTCTTTTTGGGTGATGAAAGTCAGGATTTTTTGGATTTTATAGCTAACAGCTATGAGGAGAGCCTGAGTCCTAGGGCCTTGTCATCCTTTAAAAAGAATCTTGAGCGAGATTTGGCCATTATTGCTCTCATGCTGGCTTCTGGAATTAGGCTGTCTGAAGCTGTTAACATGGATACTAGAGATATCAATTTAAATATTATGACTGCTGAAATAACTAGAAAAGGAGGAAAACGTGATGCTGTAGCTATTGCCCCCTTTGCAGGACCTTATTTGGAAGAATATATAAAGATTAGGGATCAGAGGTATAAGCCTGAAAAAAATAATACGGCTTTTTTCCTAACGACTTATAAGGGGGTTGCTAACAGAATGGATGCTTCTTCTATTGAAAAAATGGTTGCCAAATACTCTCAAGCCTTTAAGGTTCGAATTACGCCCCACAAACTGCGACATACGCTAGCAACTAGACTTTATGCTGAAACTAACTCCCAGGTACTTGTTAGCCACCAACTAGGCCACTCCAGCACCCAGGTGACTGACCTCTACACCCATATAATTGATGAGGAGCAGAAAAATGCTCTGGATAAATTGTAAGATAAAAAATACCCCTAAGCAGATTGCCCGGGGTATTTTTTATCAATACGTATGCGAATAGTAATCAAGAATGGGGCAGTCAGCCAATATTAGGGCTCCTCCTAGACCGTGCTCCAATTTTCCCATTTCTAATTTCCTCATTTTTGCTGAAAGAGTTTTTGCCAGAGGTATAGGGAAAATTACAACAAAGGACTCATTCCATTGTTTACCCAGGGATTCAATTATGATGCCAGAGGTATTCCACTTCCAACTATTAGATGAAGTTTTAGGCTTTCCATTATTAGTTTCATCCCAGACGGTCCGATCCTTAGGGATTTTAAAGTTTATGTCATTCGACTTTGCTACAACGCCAACATAGCCATCCCTTGCGAATTTTATCCACAAGATATCCCGTCTATCAGCTAAATCACAAGTATCCTTAAGTTGATCATATAATTCAGCAAGATATTTCTCGGAATCATGAGAAGGTATTTCATAGATATTTTTTTTAAATGTCTTTACCCCCATTTTTCCGAGAAATTCATTACCTATCCGAACTACTTCTTCTACAGGAAAAGGCGCACGTTTGGCCTCCTCCCTTGCTTTGTTCAGTCTTGAATGCTGATTGTAGTGAACCGATGATTCCTCTTTAGGAGGGCGCTTGGGAATTAAGTAGTTCTCAATTTTCATGGTATTTCCCTTTCTCTTATTGTTTATGGTTAACCATCTTATCAATGGTGTTTAAATCTTCTGTTGATAAACATCCTTTTGAGTCATTCGGTATAATTAGATGAAGATTTGAAGGTAAAGTCAAATCAGAAGGAATTCGCCATGCATCATTATCTGCGCAAATTACAGTACTTGTTGGATGGCTGCTTGCAAATCTTAGAATTTCTGATGTTTTTTTCCAAGTTCCTTTCGAAGCATTATCAAAAATCAATTTATCAGAAGCCTTAAATCCAAGCTGTTTCTCAATTTGAGCTGTTTCGCTTTCACGATCTGTACACCAGACTATTTCGCAATTCTCCTTCTTAGAAAACGCCTTTAACCAATCCACGATGTATCGTGGAATTGCTAGATCCCCTCGCCCCCAGGTCTCTATCTCTACGGCATCAGAACCTCTATAATTTAGAGGGGCTAGTGTGTCGTCAACGTCCAGCAAAAGATAAGTAGTTTTCATAAAATCTCCTTAAATTTTTTATTCTACATTGTAGCGAATTTATTTTACAAAATGAATTATAAAGGAAATCGAAATTTTTTTCAAATAATAAGGTACATAAACCTTAAAATTTTCGTATTTATATAAATACGAAAAAAAGAAGACAAGATTTGCCTCCAATACCATCATCTATTTCAGCTTATTTTTAAAATCAGAGAGCATATTGCTTAAAATTTCGTGATTAATAGGAGCGACTAGATTTTTCAGATTGTTTTCCAAACTTTCAAATTCATAATCTATCGTTTCTAATTCATCCATAGAAGCAACCTGTCCCGTTTTATTCAGGATTAAAGCTCCCTTAAGGAGGAACTTTAAGGTTACCCCAATTGTTACACTCCTGGTATCAGTAAATGAGGGCAATATGTATTTCAGATCCCTTATTCCCTTATCTGTGTGCTCACTTAATTCAGCTTTGATGCTGGTTGATTTCTCATACTTCATTTTATTTAAAGGAATGGAGGTAGTATCCTCAATAATTGGAATCCAATTAGAAATGCCCCGCGTTTCCCTGAATGCGCGAGTCAAAATTTGGCTTTTTGTAATATCTCTTTCTTCAGCCTCTTTCCCATATAGTTTCTTCAGCTCTTCGAAATAAAACAATACTTCACCTGAGACTCGCGCTTGAAATTCCGCCATTTTTACTACCTCTTTCATTAATCGTTAATCTATATGCCTTATTTTATAGGGAGTTAGGCCCATTGTCAAAAATTTTATAAGACCTGGTACCATAAAAATTTTTGACAAAAAAAGAAGCCGCAGCTTCTTTTTCTTATAAATCTGTGTAGTCTTGTAGAGCTTCTAGAGCCCTATTAGCAATATTTGTATAGCGCTCTTTCTTATCACGAATGCGTTCAGGCCATTCTTCAATAATTCCAAAGTTTACATTCATTGGTTGGAAGTTTTTGCTATTGGCATGTGTAATATAGTAAGGAAGGGCTCCAAGTGCTGTAGTTTGCGGTAGGATGACCTCTTCTTCTCCCTTAAAGAGACGAGCTGCATTAATCCCTGCTACAAGCCCACTTGCTGCTGACTCAACATAACCTTCAACCCCAGTCATTTGACCAGCAAAGTAAAGGTTGTCTTGTTTTTTCGAACGGAAGCTTTGAGTAAGAAGATTTGGTGAATCCATATATGAATTACGGTGCATTACCCCGTAACGGACGAATTCAGCATTTTCAAGACCTGGAATCATTTGGAAGACACGTTTTTGCTCACCCCATTTTAGGTGGGTTTGGAATCCTACGATGTTATAAAGACTGGCTGCTGCATCATCCTGACGGAGTTGAACAACTGCATAAGGAGTTTTGAAGTCGCCGTCACGTTTTCCTGTATAATCATCTGGATACTCAAGACCAACAGGTTTCATTGGTCCGTAGAGCATGGTTTTAAAGCCACGAGCTGCCATAACCTCAATGGGCATACATCCTTCAAAGTATTTTTCCTTTTCAAACTCAGAAAGTTTGGCAACCTCAGCATTGATTAGGGCTTCCTGGAAGGCAACAAACTCTTCCTTGGTCATTGGACAGTTCAAGTAGGCTGCTTCACCCTTATCGTAGCGGCTCTTCAAATAAACTTTGTCCATGTCAACTGTTGAAATATCGACAATTGGAGCTGCTGCATCGTAGAAATAAAAACCATCACCATCATTAAGGGCGTGAATCTTTTCAGCAAGTGCATCACTTGTTAGAGGACCTGTTGCAACAATTGTAATTGCATCTGTTGGAAGTTCTGTAATCTCATCACGAATAACCTCGATTAATGGGTTATTGTAGATCTTATCTGTTACAAGTTGTGAAAATCCCTCACGGTCAACAGCAAGAGCCCCACCAGCAGGAACACGAGTTTCATCGGCTGAATTAATAATAAGACTATCCATCTGACGCATCTCTTCCTTCAAAAGACCCACAGCATTGGTAATCGAATCACCACGAAGGGAATTTGAACAAACAAGCTCAGCGAAATTATCTGTTTTATGTTGAGGAGTTGCCTTAACTCCACGCATTTCATATAGTTTTACCGGAATGCCACGTTTAGCAATCTGATAGGCTGCTTCAGAACCAGCAAGACCAGCTCCTATAACATTAATATAATCTTTCATTTTAAATCCTATACTTTTTTATTCTGGAATAGAAAAAACATGAATGATCATGCTTTTTCACCCGTAATTTCTATTTTACCACATTTTCTTCATAGTCGCCCTGGCTACAAACAACTTGTTTGCCCCCACCACGAACTTTTTTCTCTACTAGATAGTGGCCACATTTAGGACAATCGCGTCCAATTGGCTTATCCCAGCTGGTAAATTCGCAGTCAGGATACCTATTACATCCGTAGAAAAGACGATTTTTCTTAGTCTTACGTTCAATAACTTGACCTTCCTTACATAGGGGACAGGTCACACCAATTTCCTTGACGATAGCCTTGGTATTATGGCAGTCAGGGAAATTGCTACAAGCGTAAAATTTACCATATTTACCAAGTTTAATAACCATGGGATGACCACAAACATCACAGTCAAATCCAGCCGGTTCATCCTTGATTTGGATTTTTTCCATTTGGTCTTCAGCTGTTTCAAGTTCTGTTGAAAAAGGTTTATAAAATTGATCTACTACTTCAACCCATTTCCTTTGACCCTCTTCAATCTTATCAAGATTATCTTCCATCTCAGCTGTAAATTTAGCATTTACAATATTAGGGAAGAAATCAACGATTAGGGTGTTAACAATCTCACCGAGCTCAGTCGGTTCGAAACGTTTGGCATTGAGTTTTACATAATAACGCCTTTGAATGGTCTCAAGGGTTGGTGCATAGGTTGAGGGACGTCCAATACCATTTTCTTCCATGGTTTTGATTAGAGTTGCCTCACTGTAGCGGGCTGGAGGTTGTGTGAAGTGCTGCTCAGGTTTAAGGCTGTCTTTGACCACAGTATCGCCTTCAACCATGTCAGGAAGCATCTTATTCTTGTCAGCATCATTATAGACGGCCATGTATCCATTGAATTTGACCTGGCTCCCATTAGCCACAAACATAACTCCGTTTTGTGACAGGTTAACCTTCATGGTATCAAAAACCGCAGGTGTCATCTGGCTGGCTACAAACCGGTTCCAAATCAAGGTATAAAGCTTAAGCTGATCCTTATCCAGATACTTGGCAATAGCCTCCGGAGTATTTTGAACATTAGAAGGACGAACGGCCTCATGGGCATCTTGAGCCCCTGTTGAATTTTTGACCTGGCTATCATGTTTACTGTATTCAGGCCCAAAATTATCAGTAATATAGGCTGCAGCTGCATTTTGGGCTACCGGACTTATCCTGGTTGAGTCAGTACGCATGTAGGTAATAAGACCTTGCTGACCTTGAGTTCCTAGAGTAATCCCTTCATAGAGCTGTTGGGCCACCATCATGGTCTTACGGGTTCTGAAATTGATTTTATTAGCAGCATCCTGCTGGAGGCTACTAGTTGTATAAGGAAGCGGTGCATTACGCTTACGTTCTCTTTTTTCAACCTTATCAACCGTGAAATCTTTTCCGTCCAAGCGGTCCATAACTTCCAAAACATCTTCATTATTATGAAGTTTTTTCTTTTTCCCGTCTACCCCGTAAAAGGCAGCTGGAAATTTCTTGGCACCTTTTTTAAAGTTACCGTCAATTGTCCAGTACTCTTCAGGAATAAAAGCATTGATTTCCTGCTCGCGGTCAATAATAAGCTTTAAGGCAATCGACTGGACACGTCCAGCAGAAAGTCCCTTCTTGACCTTCTTCCAAAGAATGGGGCTAATTGAATAACCGACCAGGCGGTCAAGAATCCTCCGAGCCTGCTGGGCATCAACTAGATCAATATCAATCTTTCTAGGATGGTTAAAGGCCTCTTTGACCGCATCTTTTGTAATTTCATTGAAAACAACCCTATTGTCATCTTCAAGATCAAGTCCTAGAATATGGGCTAAATGCCAGGCAATAGCCTCTCCTTCCCTATCCGGGTCACTTGCCAGATAGACTTTTTTAGCATTCTTCGCTTCTTTTTTCAGTTCTTTAATAAGGGGACCTTTCCCCCTTATATTTATATATTCAGGTTCATAATTATTTTCAATATCGACTGACATGGCTGACTTTTTAAGGTCTCGCACATGACCAACACTTGCCACTACCTTGTAGTTACGTCCAAGATACTTTTCAATGGTCTTGGCCTTTGCTGGTGATTCGACAATAACGAGGTTTTTCTTAATTTTTCCTCTTTTTTTAGCCACCTTTTTCTTAGGTGTTTTACTTGTAGTTTTAGTTACCATTATTCTTCTTTCTTTAGTAAAAAATATTTTCTAAAAGATTTCAACTAATGATAATAGCTTTTTTACTACTTGTCAACAAATATTGTTTTTCTTATAGGAGAAAGTGAATTTTATTTTTCAGAAAAAACCTTGAAAATCATTTATATATAAGGGATTAAGGAGATTTTCTAAGTCAAATGAAAAAATTAAATAAGATACTCTTCTAGAATATCCTGGCCACATGTTACAAGCTTAGCTCCGTCCTGAATTAACTTATTACAGCCACTAAAATTACCCTCTATAATGGATCCGGGGACAGCAAAAACGTCTCGTCCTTCTTCTGTGGCTCGCATAGAACTTATAAGACTGCCACTTCTAACTTTTGCTTCAACTACTACGAGACCCAAACAAAGACCAGCTAGAATCCTATTGCGTTCTGGAAAGTGAAACTTCTTTGCCTCCTCATCTGGAAGGTATTCTGAGATTAGAAGATGATTCCCTGCAATAAAATCTTGGAGTTTTTTGTTTTCCTTAGGGTAGTACTTGCTGAGACCTGTACCTATAACTGCTATTGTTTGACCCCCGTTTTTAAGGATTGACATATGACTTGCTGTGTCAATCCCTCGGGCAAGGCCTGATGCGATAACAAATTTATTGCCAAGTTCTCGAATTAACTTGTAGGTCGCCTTAAGTCCTAATTCACTTGCCTGCCTACTTCCAACAAAGGATAAAATAGGCCTTTCAAGAAGGTCTACATCACCTGAATAAAAGATTAAGGCAGGCGGATTATAGATTTCCCTAAGCCTTGCAGGATACTTGTCATCAAAAATAGAAAGGGAAGGATATTCCAAATACTTTTCCCTTTCTTCCTTTATATCCAATGATTTATACCTATCTAAGAAAATTTCAGGATGTTTAACTCCTGCTATTTTAGCTGCCTGCCTCAGGGAAATATTGTAATCAATTGAGGTCAGTTTTAAAATACCAAGATTGGTCATTCCTGCCCGTTTTAATTTATAGATGTCAAAACCATTTGTTAATCTCATAGCCTGGTAGCCTCCTTTCTATAAAATACGAAGTTTTTAGAGAAAGATACCAAACAAAAAAGCACCAAGGGTGCTTTTTTATTTAATCATACTTTTAATGGGCTCAAAGGATTTACGGTGGATGGGAGTGATCCCTAGTTTTTTCAGACCTTCCAGGTGATTTTTAGTCCCGTAACCTGCATTATGAATAAAGTCATATCCCTGGTAGATTTCATCATAATCAGCCATCATTTTATCCCTGGTTACCTTGGCTACAATACTCGCTGCAGCAATGGACATGCTTCTTGAATCACCCTTGATAATACTTGTTTGAGAGACCGGAAGATCGAGCTTCATGGCATCAATTAAAAGATGTTCAGGGACTAACTCCAAGCTTTTTAGGGCTTCAAGCATGGCAAGCTTAGTTGCCTCGTAAATATTAACCTGATCTATGGTCTGACTATCAATAATCCCAACACCAATATCCAAGGCTGTATCAAGCACCCCCTGGTAAACTTCCTCGTGTTTTGCCTTGGGAATTTGCTTGCTGTCATTTAAGGCTGGAATTTTAGCCCCCTTGGGCAAGATTACAGCTGCAGCCACGACTGGCCCTGCTAGGGGACCACGCCCAACCTCATCAATCCCAGCGATTAGCTCAATTCCCTGATTGTTTAAGGCTTTTTCAAACTCCAGTAGGCCTTCCAGGCGAGCTTCCTCCTGGGCTGCGACCTCAAGTTCTCGTCTTCTTTTTTTCAAGGCACTTTGAACGCCAGCCCGTGGGTCCTCTTCGTATTTTTCAAAAGCCAGGTCATCTAGACGAGTAACCAGAGCCAGTTCTTCCTTGATATCTTTAATTGTCTTTTTCTTGGTCACTTCTAGTCTTCTTCGTCTTCTAATTCTAAGGTGAAATCTTCAACCCGGTCAAGTGTAAATTTTCCTAATTTTCCGTCCCTTATATCCTTGATAAAAAGGTCATAAAAGCGGTCATAATCTTCTTTAAAGCCAAGCTTTTTAGTCAGGTAGATAATTAAATCAACTGGACTTAGCTCTAAATCTTGGGTACTTAATTTATATCTTTTAACCAAATCATCCTGGTAATTTTCAAGGAAGTACTCCATCCCAAAGATTGTAATCTCATCCTTTGGAATCAGGTCATCTTTGATTGCCCCCGTAAGAGCAAGCTTAAGTCCTACTAGTTGATCTTCAAATTTTGGCCATAAAATCCCTGGTGTGTCTAAGATTTCAAGGTCTTTATTGCTGCGGATCCACTGTTGACCTTTAGTAACTCCCGGACGATTTCCAACCTGGGCTGCTTTTTTCCCGGCTAGGCGGTTAAGGATTGTTGATTTACCAACGTTTGGAATACCTATAACCATAACTCTAATGGCACGCTCCTGGATTCCACGAGCCTTATCTCGAGCGATTTTTTCAGCAAGAACATTCTTGGCAGCAGCTGTTACCTTTTTGACTGTTGCCTGCTCTTTAGAGTCAATTAATAGGCTATTTAGTCCTTCTTTTCTAAAATAGTTTTGCCATTCGATTGATAGTTTTTCATCGGCCAAGTCCTTCTTATTTAAAATTAACAGGCGAGGTTTATCACCAATAATTTTTCCCAACATGGGATTTCTTGATGACATAGGAAGCCTTGCATCAACAAGTTCAAAGACAATGTCTACATATTTTAAATTTTCCTGTACCTGACGGCGAGCCTTGGACATGTGCCCTGGGAACCATTGGATTGTTGCCATATTTATAACTCCTTGTTTCTTAATAAATTCTTATTTATTTGCGTGATACCAAATCCCCCTTATTATACCAAATTTTAAGCAGCTTTTCAGGAGATTGTGGGTATATAAAATTAAAAAAACTCCCTTTTTAAAGGAGTTTTTCATGATTTTATTCTAATTTTCAAGGACATCTAAAAGTTCATCAATAGTAGAAAAATTAAATCTTGCCTCCTTACATGGACGAGGACCTATATGAACTGTTAGTAAGCCTAGATTATTTGCTGGAAGTATATCGTTATCCTTAGAGTCACCAATCATTACGCTATCAAGGGGATTTATGTTATTTGCATCGAAAACATGCTTAAATGCCAGTAGTGATGGTTTTTCATATCCAATTATTTCAGAGATATAGGTAGGAAATTCCTGGTAAAAATTAGCCTTTTTAAGCTTTGCTGTCTGCTCTACTTCACTTCCATTAGTAAGGATGTAGATATTTTTATTCCTTAATTTTTTAAGTCTTTCAAGAAGCGCGTCTTGGGGTACGATTTGTTCAATTAGAATGTCAAAAATTTTTGAAAAAATATCCTGGCTTTCAGCTTTGGTCAAATCAATCCCGTATTTTTGAGCCGTTAGCTGATTCCTTTTATACCTGAGTTCATCAAGGGAGATTTTGCCTGCTGAAACATCTGGCCATAGTTTTTTATCATATGACAAATAAGTTTCCATTAAATTATCAAAGGAATCTAGTTTTTTCAACCTTGGGGAGTTCTCATAAAAAATTTTATGGGCTGCTAGCCAATAACCATGATAGTCAAATAGGGTATTATCCCAGTCAAAAATCAAATTTTTCCTGCTTCTAAGTTCACTTATATCTTCAACCAATTTTTAACACCAATCCCTTATTATTTTATTCACATAATCATCCTAGCAGATAGCTAAATCAAAAGCAAATTATACAGGGATGTTATTCTTAATACAATCAAAAAACGTTCGTATTTACGAACGTTTTTCTTACCTGTCGGAGTTTCTTCCGACATTAACTGATATTCTTTACTCAAATATCTGATAAAAATCTTGGATGCTTAGTTTAGCTTTTTCCTGACTATTTAAGTCCTGAGCTATTTTTCCGTCCTGCATAACTAAGAGGCGGTTACCGTATTTCAGGGCATCTTCCATATGGTGGGTAATCATGAGTGAGGTTAATTGATCTTTTTTAACCAACTCATCAGTAAGTTCCATTAGGGACTTGCTTGTTTTGGGGTCAAGGGCTGCCGTATGCTCATCTAACAGGAGAAGGTCTGGTTTTTTAATGGTTGCCATAAGAAGACTTAGAGCCTGCCTTTGACCTCCTGAAAGGTTTCCTGCTGGTGTATCCAGATGCTTTTCAAGACCGTTGCCGATTTTTGAGGCCAGTTCAGTAAACTCTTTTTTATAGCTTGCAAGCCGTCTAGGAACCAGTCGTCTTTTTTCACCTCGAAGCCTGGCTACAGCTAGATTTTCAGCTAGGGTCATTCGGGGAGCCGTTCCCATCTTAGGATCCTGGAAGACTCTTGAAATATACTTGGCCCGGACTTCAGGAGATTTTTTAGTCATATCCTCACCCATTATAAAGACCTGACCACTTGTAAGGGAAAGATTTCCAGCAATGGTATTAAAAAGGGTAGATTTACCTGCTCCATTTCCCCCAAGAACTGTAATGAAATCTCCCTGGTTAATGGTCAAGTTTACTTGATCCAGGATAACTTTTTGTTCATCACTACCATTATCAACTACCTTGGTTGCGTTTTTTAACTCAATTATTGCCTGCATTTATCTTGACCCCCTTGAAGAATTTGTCCTTTAATGTTGGGATAATTAGACAGATTGCAAGGATAATCGCACTGAATAATTTTAAGTAGTTGGTATTGAAACCTAGGCGGATTATTAGCATGATAATGATTTGGTAGAAAATACTTCCAATCACAATAGCAATTAAACGCTCAAGAAGACTTACATTTGCAAAGAAAACCTCTCCGATGATAATACTTGCAAGACCGATTACAATAACTCCAATCCCCTTGTTGATATCAGCGTAACCATCACTTTGACTTATAAGCCCTCCTGCAAGGCCGATTATACCATTTGACAAAACAAGTCCCAAAAGCTCCATCTTATCAGTATTAATCCCAAGAGATTGGGCCATATCAGAATTGTCTCCAGTAGCTACAAAGGCCTGACCTAAATTGGTATTTAAAAAGAAGATCATAAGTGATATTACTAGGCAGGCTGCTAGAAGGCCAAGAACTAAGATTGAAAGATCTTGATTTTCAAAGGGTAGGTAGTCCTGCAGGCGCTTGTTGTCCAAAAGTCCTAGGTTGGCCCGGCCCATAATCATAAGCATGATTGAGTTACAGCTGGTCATGACCAAAATACCAGCTAGAAGGGTTGGAACACGTCCTTTGGTATATAAAATACCAGTTGTAAAGCCTGCTAGAGCTCCTGCCAGAAAGGCTGCAAGGGTTGATACAACAGGGTTAAAGCCATGACTAATCATGGTTACAGCCACAGCACCACCTAATGGAAATGAACCCTCTGCGGTCATATCAGGAAAGTTTAAAATCCTGAAGGTTAGGTAAATCCCAAGCCCTAAGATGGCCCATAATAAACCTTGATTGATGGTTGATAAAATCATAAATTATCCTCTTATTTGATGTGTTATGAAAAACTCGCGATTAAGGTCACGAGTTTTACTTGTTATTTTACCTTGTCTGCTTCAGCCAGTAATTTTTCTGGTAAAGTAATTCCAAGTTTTTTTGCTGCTTCTTCGTTGACGACTGGTTTAACCTCGCTAAACTCTTCAACAGGAAGATTTGAAACTTTTTCTCCCTTAAGTATCTTGGCAGCCATTTTCCCAGTAGCCTTACCAAGATCATATTGGTTAATGGCTACAGCCGCAAGACCACCTTGTTCGACCATGGTATCAACACTTGGGAAAACAGGTTTTTTAGCCTTGTTTGCAATATTAATTACTGTTGGAAAGGCACTTGCTACTGTATTATCCATTGGTGTATAAAAGGCATCTACCTTAGAAGTCGCAACTTCCATGGTTGCTGAAATTTCATTTGTTGAAGGTACTGCATACTCAATTACTTCAATTCCAGAAGCTTCTGCTGCTTTTTTAAACTCAGCCACCTGTGACTTAGAATTGTCCTCACTACTTGAATAAAGGACACCGACAGTTTTAAGGTCTGGTAAAACTTCTTTCATTAAGTCAAGTTGTTTGTCAACAGGAAACTTATCAGATACACCTGTAATATTCTTATCAGGTTTTTCAAGATTGCTGATAAGTTTAGCACCCACAGGATCACTTACAGCTCCCATGATAATTGGAATACTTGTTGTTGCATTGGCAAGGCTCTGAGCAGCAGGTGTTGCAATCCCAACGAGAACATCATTCTTCTGGGCTACAAGCTCCTTACTCATGGTTTGAAGCTTACTTTGATCACCTTCACCATTTAGGAAGTTAATCTTTATATCCTTATAACCTTCTTCAGATAAACCTTCCTTAACTCCCTTGTAGATTTCATCAAGGGCTGGGTGAGTTACAAACTGTAAGACACCGATTTGAAGGCTATCACTTTTGCTGTCCTTTTTCTTATCAAGCTGAGGTAGGACAATTGCAGCTAGGGCAAGGACTACAAGACCAAGCAGGGTAAACATTAGTTTTTTATTTTTCATAATTTTCTCCTAAATTCTTCCTATTGTACTGACAATTTGTTAAGTTTGTCTGCAAAATCCTTATTAAAATTGCTTGAACTATCAAAGTAGATAACCTTTGTTTTTTTGTCTCCCTCAAAGAAAACAACAGCTATCCTATCCTTCATATCAATTTTTAAATCCTGCACCAACTTATTAGGGTAAACTTCTTCATAAATATAGATTTTACGATTTAACTTGGTATCTCCCTTACTTTGATCAACATAATCGTAAAACTTTTGATTTAAATCCTCATTCTTAGGATCTATGAAAATAACAGTTGTAGCTAAATTACCTTGTAAAACCTTGCTAATATCCTGAGTTGATGTATCTGCAATTTTATCATTTGTAGCAACATTTAAAACCGCATCAAGCTGCTCTGCCCGGATATTTTTTCTAAAAGTTGGAATTAATAATAGAAAAATAAGTACTAAAATTCCTAAACAAAGTTTAAGATCTCTTGAAAGTTTTCTGGCATCAGTTCTCAAATCTCCCCCTCCTTTCTAAAAGTAAAAATATAGAAAATTATTGATTTCTTAATTATACCTAAAAGCGAGATGCACCGCAAGCAAATTCCTGGGCAAAGTGATAGAATAGGGGTGAGGAGGATACATATATGTACTTAAAAATTACTGATGAAGCACAAGAAAAAATCAAAAAAATGATAGGTGATAAACCAGCCAAATTAATCTTTGACATGGATGACGGAAATGGATTGCTTTCACGCAAGGGATCATGTTCACTTTTCAACCATTTTAGAATCCTCTTAGTCGATCCAGATTTCACTGATCCTGTTTATGATAATCAAATGGATAGTGATTTAGGTCCTATGCCCTATAAAGGCTATTCAAAGAATTACCTATCTGATAAAATGAAACTATCACTCGAAAACTTCAGACTTTTCCTAACTTGTGATTATGAAAGTCTTGACCGCAATTTCGAAATAATAGATTTTAGGAATAAATAAAAATGGCTTTTGATGGTATATTTCTCCACTATATGACCTCTGAATTAGAGGAAAGTCTTACTGGTGGACGAATTCAAAAAATAAACCAGCCCTTTGATAAGGAGCTGGTCCTTACAATTAGGGGAAACGGTAAAAATCATAAACTTCTCTTATCTGCCCACCCAAGTTTTGGCAGGGTCCAATTAACTAAGACGGTTTTTGAGAACCCAAAAACTCCTACAACCTTTGTAATGATTTTAAGGAAATACTTGAGCGGTGCCCTAATCAACAGTATCAAACAGGTTGAAAACGACAGGCAGATTGTCTTTGAAATTTCTAGCAAGAATGAAATCGGGGATGCCATGGAGATTGCCCTAATCTGTGAAATCATGGGTAAACACTCAAACATTCTTTTGGTCGATCGAAAATCAAATAAAATCCTTGAGTCGATTAAACATGTGGGCTTTTCGCAAAATGCCTACCGGACCATTCTTCCAGGAAGCACCTATTTGGCCCCACCTAGTGACGGTAAGATAAATCCCTTTACCGTAAGTGATGATAAATTATTTGATATCTTAAATACTGAGGATAATTTACAAAGAGTATTCCAAGGTCTAGGACGAGATACAGCTGCTGCTCTGGAACAAAATATTCTTCCCAACGAGAAAATAAAATCCTTCCATAATTTCATTAATGACCTTTGTCCTTCCCTTTATCCCTCAAGCGACAACTTCTCTGCTCTTAAACTGGCTGACGATTATTTGGCCTATGATAGTTTATCGGAACTTCTAGATGTCTACTATTCGGATAAGGCTGAGCGGGACCGCGTCCGCCAGGTGGCCAGTGAGGTTATCCGTAAGGTTGATAATGAGCTTAAAAAGAACCGCCAAAAACTTAAGAAGCAGGAAAAAGAACTTAAGGCAACTGACAAGGCTGAAACCTTTAGGCAAAAGGGTGAACTTCTTACGACCTTCTTGCACCAGGTACCAAATAATAAGGATTCAGTTATTCTTGATAACTACTACGATGGTCAAAAGATTGAAATCGCCTTAAACAAGGCTCTAACACCCAATCAAAATGCCCAAAAATACTTCCACAAGTACCAAAAACTAAAACAGGCAGTTAAATATCTTAATAGTCAAATTGAACAAACCAAACAGGCTATTTTATACCTGGAAAGTGTTGAAAATTCCCTAGCCCAGGCTGACTTATCTGAAATCGCTGAAATCAAGGAAGAATTAATCCAAACAGGCTATATTAAACTAAGAAAAAGGGACAATAAACGTCAAAAACTTAAGGATCCTGAACGATATATCGCAAGTGACGGAAGTCTAATCTTAGTTGGGAAAAACAACCTGCAAAATGAACAGTTGACCCATAAAATCGCCCGGAAAAATGATCTTTGGTTCCATGCTAAGGACCTTGCAGGAAGTCATGTTGTTCTTAGAGATAATCCCCATCCAAGTGATGAGGTTGTTACAGAAGCTGCTATGCTTGCTGCCTATTTCTCTAAGGCAAGAATGTCAAACCTGGTCCAAGTTGATATGATTGAAATCAAAAAATTAAACAAACCTGCAGGATCTGCTCCAGGTTTTGTAACCTATACTGGTCAAAAAACCCTCCGGGTCACACCAGATTTTGAGCGAATCAAAGAAATGAAGGAAGAGAACTAATTTTATCTTCCTGTTATATATTGTGTTGCAATATAAAGTGAATTGTTTATAACAACTTTTTGAAACTGTATCTAAAATCTGTTGAAAATCTTTGTTAATCGAATGACAAAGCATAAAGTAAGTGGTATAATTGACCTGTCTGATGGTTTTTTCAAGAACCATCCAAATTAATCTAAATTTAATAGAGGAGATTTAAAAATGACTGATGTTAAACAACACAAAAAAGTAATTCTTGTCGGTGATGGAGCTGTAGGTTCTTCTTACGCTTTTGCACTTGTAAACCAAGGTATCGCCCAAGAACTTGGAATTGTTGATATCTTTAAAGAAAAAACTGTAGGAGATGCTGAAGACCTTAGCCATGCGCTTGCTTTCACTTCACCTAAAAAAATCTACGCTGCTGACTACTCAGACGCTCACGATGCTGACCTAGTAGTACTTACAGCTGGTGCTCCTCAAAAACCAGGTGAAACTCGTCTTGACCTAGTTGAGAAAAACCTACGTATCAACAAAGAAGTTGTTACTAAAATCGTTGAAAGCGGATTTGACGGAATCTTCCTAGTTGCTGCTAACCCAGTTGACGTTCTTACTTACTCTACTTGGAAATTCTCAGGATTCCCTAAAGAGCGCGTAATCGGATCAGGTACTTCACTTGACTCAGCTCGTTTCCGTCAAGCTCTTGCTGAAAAAGTTGGAGTTGATGCACGTAGCGTCCACGCATACATCATGGGTGAACACGGAGATTCAGAATTTGCAGTTTGGTCACACGCAAACGTTGCTGGTGTTAAACTTGAACAATTCTTACAAGACGTTGAAGGAATTGATGAGCAAGGTCTTGTTGACTTATTCGTATCAGTACGTGATGCTGCTTACTCAATCATCGAGAAAAAAGGTGCTACTTTCTACGGTATCGCTGTAGCTCTTGCTCGTATCACTCAAGCAATCCTTAACGATGAAAACTCAGTACTTCCACTTTCTGTATTCCAAGAAGGTCAATACGGAGTTGAAGACGTATTTATCGGTCAACCAGCTGTTGTTGGTGCTCACGGTATCGTTCGTCCAGTTAACATCCCACTTAACGACGCTGAAACTCAAAAAATGCAAGCTTCAGCTAAACAACTTAAAGACATCATCAACGAAGCTTTCAGCAAAGAAGAATTCGCTTCTGCAGCTAAAAACTAATCGTCATTTGATGACTAACCTCCCCTCCTTGTGCGGGGAGGTTTTTTATTACATTTGTTGTCCCTCTACCGAGGATTTACAAAACAGTTTACAAAGAAGCTGAATAGAGCCTCTAAGCACCTTAAGAAGACACAAAAAAAGCAATCAAGTTGATTGCTTTTTATTCACTTTTGCAAGTTATTGTTGCCACTATCCCAAAAATTATTTGAAACAACATCGACATAGCTAGAACAAGAAGTGATGTCAGAAAGACTACTCCCCATGCATGATTTATCTTATAGAAAAGAATCCAAGAAATAATTACAAGTAAAAATAAAATTGCATGTGTGAAGTTTAGTGTTTTCTTAGTTATTTTAGAATCTAATTTGCTTTCATTCATAGTTAAAACTCCTGCTTTCATATAGCTCGTTCATCTAAATTTCCCTTAGAACAGGCATATAATATCAGAAATACTTAACCAAGTAAAGCTAGATATTGCACTTATGCTGCACTTCTTTTAGCCTACTATTCATTTCTATGATCTACTTAAATGATACTTAAACTTATAAGAAAAGGATACCACATAAATTACACCGGCTAGTCCATTCGATTTGAAACATGGGGCCTAATCTAAGAGTTTCTTCGTCATGATTTGCCTAAATACTTTCCTTTCTGCATTTTACAGATTGATTTTTTTGTTTTATTAACTTTATTTAAGAAAAGTAGAAAAAAGATGGAAGTTTATATTTTAATGTAAGTGTTTATTATTTTATTTACTTAATTTAAATCTTTTATTTATATTTTATTTTTGTATCTTTAAATAGTTGTTTATTCAAATAAATATATAGTAAATATCTTAATTTTGCATTTATTTCCTACTTCCGCTAATGCTTATTTGCGGAAGTAGATGTTAATTATTAAATATATTTTTTAATATATTTAAATTAGTTAATTTTTTATTATTTTTATAAATATATTTTATTTAATTAAATATAATAATTATATTAATTATTTATTAAAATATTTTATAATTTTTGTAAATGTCGAAGGCAAAAAAATATTTTCTTAAAAAATGAGCCAAATAACAAAAATCGATCATTTGGGCCCAAAAATAAAACTTCCATTATTTCCCTCTGCATTTTTTAACAAAATCAAAAAATTTAAAAAAAAATGGCTAGAAGGTACTATTTGTGTACTAATTTAGATCAAAATGACATATCCTAATTTCTTATTGATATAATTAAACTAAATGCAAAAAAGTCCCTGACGGCAATCAAGGACTAGGATGTACTGTATTTACAAAATTATTATATCATAGGAGGCTTGTTTTATGGAGAAAAATGTTACTAATGGTAGTAATAAACAAGAGGAATTTATAGCAAAGAAGATTATTATTATACTTTACTCAGCTACTAGCTTATGGCTTTTCTATACCGCATGGAGGGTCCACGCTGTAATTGTTGGTAGTACTAATAGCATGCATGATGCAAGTGACACTATGAGTAAAATCAGATCTGTGAGCGGGGACAGTATAGCTGAAAGCTATTATCAACAAGCAGGGAATGTCTATTCGTCATTTGCCGAAGGATTAAGTGGTATGCGTATCTTTTTCATTGCTATTTTAATTTTTTTAGGAATCATTTGTATTATCAAAGCTCTGAAGGAATCCGAAAATCTTAAGGTATCGATTAATTAACAATATAAAAAGCCCCTGATGGCAATCAGAGACTAGGATGTAATGCATACAAAAATATTATATCATAGGAGGCTTGTTTATGGCTAAAAAAATTACAGACGAAAATGGAAATACATACGTTCAGAAAAAACCTTTTTATAAAAAGGTTTGGTTTTGGGCGATCGTTGTTATTCTGATATTCATTATAGGAGGTTCTCTAGGAACTTCTAAAGCGAAAAAAGTTGAAGATGGTTCTTCAACTGCATCATCTGAAAAAAAATCTGAGCAGACTACTTTCAAGATTGGTGATGTTGTCGAACATAACAACGTTCAATTCAAAGTTAATAGTGTTGAATATTCATCAGGTACAAAATACTCAAAACCTAAGGAAGGAAATCAATATGTTATCGTGAATATAACAATTACTAACAAAGGCGATGACACAATAGACTATAATCCATACGATTTCAAATTAGACAGCAATGGAAATCAGACTAACTTGACTGAATTTGTAATGGCTGATTCTGGGGAGCAATTTGTCAACGATTCTCTTAATTCTGGTTCTTTAGCTAAAGATGGAAGTGTTACTGGTAGTCTAATCGGTCAAGCAAAGGTTGGCGATAAATACAAACTTCTCTATAACGGGAATATGTTTTCAAACAAAAGTAAAATCACTTTTGAGCTTAACTAATTAGATCATCAAAAAAATAACTTACTTCAATCAATGTTTGAGCAGTAATAAAAACCCTTATAAATAAGGGTTTTTTACTTTTCAAATATAAAAAATCGATAGGATTTATGATTTAAATTATCAACCTTCAAAAAATAGAATTCGATATTCCGTCGCTGCAGCCATTTTTATCACGATCGAGGGCGTGATTGTAGATCATAGTTGTGTTTAGACTTGAGTGCCTTGCAAACTGCTGAACCTCTGTTATGTCATGTCCCGCAAGAAGGGCAAGGGTTACAGCCGTATGCCTGAGGCTGTGGGCTGTTAGTCGCTCACTATTAAAGCCTGCTTCCTTCATAACTTTTTTAGCAATGGCTGAAACGGACCTCGTAGTAAGTCTTTTCCCCCTACTATTATTGCTTGTTGAGACAAAAAGTGGACTGTCTTCTTCCAAATCTTCCCGGCTGGCTAAGTACTCTCTTATAGCTTTTTCTACAGGAGCACTTATCTTGATATACTCTGTCTTCTCCTCCCGGCCCTTACCCTGAACATAAAGCACAGTATTACGGCCAAGGATTCTTAAATCTTTGATATCAGCCCTTGAAACTTCAATAGTCCTCAAACCACCTGTAATCATTAAAGAAAAGATGGCATAATTTCTAAGTCCTTCTTCAGTATCTTGATTAATACTTTCAATAATGTGTTTGACCTGATCAGCTGTTAGATAATCCTTTTTATGATTTTTATCAAGCTTTGCTCCTTTAACCCTATCAGCGATATTAGGATAAATTCCCTCTTGAGCTGTCCACTGGAAGAAAAGCCTGGCTGCCATGATGTAATTTTGAACCGTTGTCGGCTTAAGCCCACTATCCTTAAGTCCCTCCCTGTAAGCTAAAATATCAACCCTTTGGGGATTTTTAATATTGTTTAAGGCAAAATACTTAAACATTTGTCTGAGAGCTCTAGTATAAGTCTCAATGGTTTTAGGACTTGTATCTAGGTAGCTTATGAAACTTTCAAGGACCGTGGAATTAATCTCATCTTTAACAAGTAAATCCCTTTTATCATTATAATCTTCTAATTTTATAACTTCCATCTGACTACCTCCTTAGCTATTATTAATAAATTTTCTAGTAAATTTTCCTCAGTAATGATTTTTAAGTCTATTATAACCATTAAGTGGGTAAATATAAATAAAAACCAACAAATTTTTGAGGATTTGTTGGTTCTTTTTTTTATTTTGATTTGATGTAGTTAACACCGTTAGCTTTTGGTCCTGTTGACTTACCTAGGAAGATTGCAAGAACTACGATTGTAAGAACGTAAGGCGCAATTTGTAGGTAAACGATTGGAACGTTAGCAAAGAGTGGAAGTTGACCACCGATTACTGATAAACTTTGAGATAATCCAAAGAAGAGACTTGCAAGCATAGCTCCGATTGGATTCCACTTACCAAAGATCATAGCTGCCATGGCGATGAAACCTTGACCTGCGATTGTTGTCCCACTAAAGTTAACTGAGATTGATTGAGCGAAGATTGCTCCTCCAATTCCTCCAAGAAAACCTGAAATCATAACTCCTAGGTAACGCATTTTATAAACGTTAATTCCAAGAGTATCAGCCGCTTGAGGGTTTTCTCCCACACTTCTTAGGCGAAGACCAAAGCGTGTTTTAAAGAGAACATACCAGGCAACAAAGGAAATCAGAATTGCCACATAACCAACAAGTGAAGTTTTTTCAAAGAAGATTGGACCAATAACAGGAATTTTTGATAGAACTGGGAAGTCATAGTAACCAAAACTTTGTCTGATATTGTCTGTTTGACCTTTTCCGTAAAGGATTTTTGTTAGGAAAACAGCTAGGGCTGGCGCCATCAGGTTAATTACTGTACCACTAATAATTTGGTTGGCACGAAGTGATACTGATGCCAGAGCATGGATTAGTGAGAAAATAAGACCCACCACTCCTCCAGCTAGGCAGGCAATCCAAGGAGTAGCTGCACCAAACTGGTTTGTAAAAGTTAGGTTGAAGACGATGGCTGAGAAAGCTCCCATAACCATGATACCTTCAAGACCCACATTAACAACTCCTGAACGTTCAGAGAAGGTTCCTCCAAGACTTGTTAGAATCAAGGGAGTTGCGTAGATGAGCATTGATGAAATCAATAATTGAAAGATAGTTATTAAATCCATTATGCCTTACCTCCTTTTTCCTTGAAATTTGGGATTAGTTTTTCAATTACATATTTAATCCCCACAAAGAAGATAATACTTGCAATAACAATACTTACGATTTCTGGTGGAATTCCTGTCTTGTTCATTCCTGGAGCTCCAACCTTTAAGATTGAGAAGAGGAATGATGAGAAGAGGATTCCAAGTGGACTATTTTGTCCCAGAAGGGCTACAGCCATTCCATCAAAACCAATCGATGGACTAGATGGTTGAACAAAGAAGTTTTGGAAGGTTCCAAGTCCTTCAATTGTACCTCCAAGACCTGCAAGAGCTCCTGCGATAAGCATTGAACTTACAACGATACGTTTGCTTGACATACCAGCATATTCACTGGCATATGGATTTAGTCCAACTGAGCGGATTTCAAATCCAAGAGTTGTTTTAGTCATCATAATATAAACAAGGATTAGAACAATCAGGGCGATAAAGATCCCAATGTTTAAACGTGAGTTATTAGTTATTGATGACAGCCATTCCTGCCTGAAAGTAGCATTAGCTCCAACCTGAAGGGTTGAATCTTTTTCAGCAAGAATGCTTTTGCTAAATTTATAATGAATCAAGTATGTAGAAACAAAGAGGAAGACATAGTTTAACATGATTGTTACAATAACTTCACTCGTTCCCAGATAGGCTCTTAAAATCCCTGGAATTGCTGCAGCAAGAGCTCCTGCAAGCATACCGATTATAATTAAAAGAGGAATCATTACAAGCCTTGGAATGTCAGGGAAGCTTAGGGCAAACCAAACGCTTGCCATCCATCCACACAGGGCCTGTCCACTCATTCCGATATTGAAGAGTCCAGCCTGGCTTGCGACCGCAAAACTTAAGGCTGTAAGGATTAGTGGTCCCATACTTCTAAAGATTTCACCAATACTTCTTGTTGTCCCGAAGGCTGAGGTTAAAAGATCTTCGTATCCCCATAAAGGATTATAGCCAAAGATTAGCATGATGATAGCTCCAAATAGGAAACCGAATAATACGGCTACCACTGGGACTAAAAATTTCTTCAAGTCAAATGTTTTCATAATAATTAAGACTAAGTGGAAGAAGAGATCTTACTTAGTCTCTCCCCCTTTCCCGCCGACCATTAAGATACCAAGTTCTTGCTTATTAGTATCTTTTGGAGTAACGATTCCTTGTATCTTACCACTATGGATAACAGCTATTCTATCTGAAACATTCAGGATTTCATCTAACTCAAAACTTACAACAAGTACAGCTTTTCCTTCGTCACGTGCTTGAATTAAACGCTTGTGGATGTATTCAATGGCACCGACGTCAAGACCACGAGTTGGCTGGCTGACAATCAATAAATCAGGATTTAAATCAATCTCTCTTGCGATGATTGCCTTTTGTTGGTTACCTCCAGACAATGACCTTGCTGCTACAAGTTCATTAGCTGTCCTTACGTCAAATTCTTCAATCAATTCTCTTGCGTGGGCATTGATTTCCTTGTAATTTAGGAAACCGTGCTTGCTTAGAGGTGATTTATAGTAAGTTTGAAGGGCAATGTTTTCAGCCAGTGTCATATCAAGAACTAAACCATCACGGTGACGGTCTTCAGGGACATGTCCCACAGCCATTTCTGTAATCTTACGTGGTGTAAGATTAGTTGCATCTTGACCTTTAATTTTAACAAGACCACTTTCAATCTTACGAAGACCTGTAATAGCTTGAATTAACTCACTTTGACCGTTTCCGTCAATACCTGCAATCCCAACAATCTCACCAGCACGAACTGAAAGACTTAAGTTATTTACAGCAGGCACTCCACGGCCTTCATTAACCACAAGAGAATCAATTTCAAGGACAACATCCCCTGGAGTTGACTCAATTTTATCTGTCTTAAATGATACGCTGTGACCAACCATCATTTCAGCAAGTTCTTGGTTAGAACGACCTTCAACATCAACAGTATCAATCATTTGACCACGTCTAATGACAGTTACACGGTCTGCAACCTCACGGATTTCATCTAATTTGTGGGTAATCAAAATGATTGATTTCCCTTCCTTAGCAAGCTCCTTCATGATTTGCATTAATTCACCAATTTCAGCAGGTGTTAAAACTGCTGTCGGTTCATCAAAGATAATGATATCAGCCTTACGGTAAAGGGTTTTAATGATTTCAACCCTTTGCTGTTGCCCAACACCAATATCACGAACATAGGCATCAGGCGTTACCTCAAGACCATATCTTTTAGACAGGGCTTCAATTTCTTTAGCCGCATCCTTAGTATCAAGCTTTATACCAGATGTTTTCTCGTCACCTAAGATGATATTCTCGGTTACTGTGAAGGCATCAATCAACATAAAGTGCTGGTGGACCATTCCGATACCCAGTTTTGTAGCCTTGGACGGTGAGTCAATCTTCTCAACCTTACCATTTATCAAAATCTCCCCACTTGTTGGCTCTAAGAGTCCAGCAAGCATGTTCATGAGAGTTGATTTTCCGGCTCCATTTTCACCAAGTAAGGCGTGGATTTCTCCCTTACGTAGGGTCAGATTGATATTGTCATTGGCAACAAAATTACCAAAGACTTTTCTGACGTTACGCATTTCAATAACATTTTCAGCCATTAGTTTTTCCTCGTCTTTTTATTCCTACCATGGAAATAATCATGGTTTTCCATTTGCATAGATGATAATAATTATACCAAAAACCTTGATTATTTGTAAGTAGTTTGGGCACACAAAAACGAGAATAATTCTCGTTTTCATGGTATTTTCATTAATTTTCTGGAACTTCTACTTTTCCATCTTTAATTTCAGTACGAGCAGCTTCTACAGCTTTTTTAGCATCGTCAGAAAGGTTTGTTTCAACAAAGTCAACTGATCCGTCTTTGATACCAAATACTTCATGTTTTCCACCTGGGAATTTTCCGTCAACTGTTTCGTTAGCGATTGTTTTAACAACGGCACCAACACCTTTAATAGATGAACCTAGAACAAAGTTAGATTCTTTACCATCTTTAGATTTGTATGAACCTTCGTCAGCTTGGTCACGGTCAACTCCGATTACCCAAACTTTATCAGCTTCATTTTTTCTTTCGTTTTCTGATTTAGCAGCAGAGAATACTCCAGCACCAGTTCCACCAGCAGCTTGGTAGATTACGTCAACTCCACTTGCGTATTGAGCTGCAGCGATTGTTCTACCTTTAGAAGCATCAGCAAAGTCAGCAGCGTAGTCAACTTTTACGTCAATGTTTTTATCAACTGATTTAACACCTGCAACGAAACCTTTTTCGAAACGAGTGATTACAGTTCCTTCAACCCCACCGATAAATCCTACTTTGTTAGTCTTAGTAGTTTTAGCAGCAGCAACACCTGCAAGGTAAGCAGCTTCTTGGTCAGCAAATGTTGCACTTGCTACATTGTCTTTCCCAGTGATTTCATCGTCAATGATTACGAATTTAGTATTTTCATTTTTAGCAGCAGCTTCTTCAACAGCTTTTTGAAGTTTGAAACCTACTCCAAAGATTAATCCGTATCCGTCAGCTACAGCTGTGTCAAAGTTGTTAGCGAAGTCTGATTCATTTGTAGAAACAAAATATGTGTATCCTTTGTCTTTTGAAAGGCCGTGGTCTTTACCCCAAGCTTGCATACCTTCCCAAGCTGATTGGTTAAATGATTTATCGTCAACACCACCTGTATCAGTGATCATTGCGATTTTAAGATCAGTTTTACCCTCAGATGTAGATGATGAATCTTTCCCATCACGTGATCCACAAGCAGTTAGTGATAAAAGAGCTGTAGCCGCAAGACCAGCACCTAAAACACGTTTGTTCATAATAAAGTTAATCCTCCAAAAAATTTATTCTTTCGTAACCAATGATTATCTAATAATCACTTTCAAGTAAATTATAGTATATTATTTTTTATTTTTCAACATAATCTTAAGATTAATATTAGGAAAACGTTTTCTAAAAGGCTTAAAAACGAACATTAACCAAAAAATTCTTTCTTACCTTCTAAATGTTTACTATTTAACAAAAAATAAAAAAAGATTAGGAAAATTTCCTAATCTTTTTTATTATTTTTCTGGAACTGTAATTTTTCCACCTTTGATTTCAGTACGAGCAGCTTCTACAGCTTCTTTAGCTGAATCTGAAAGGTTAGTTTGAGCAAAGTCAACTGATCCATCTTTGATTCCGTAGGCAATGTGTTTTCCACCTGGGAAACTTCCTTTGACTGTTTCATCACTGATGATTTCAATAACTTTTCCAACTTCTTTGATTGTTGAACCTAAAACAAAGTTAGACTCTTTACCATCTTTAGACTTGTATGAACCTTCATCTTTTTGGTCACGGTCAACTCCGATTACCCAAACTTTATCAGCTTCGTCTTTTCTTTCATTCTCATCTTTAGCAGCAGAGAATACACCATTTCCTACACCACCGGCAGCTTGATAGATTACGTCTGCACCAGTTGCATATTGAGCTGATGCAATTGATTTTCCTTTAGCAGCATCTGAGAAACTTGCTGCATAATCAACTTTTACATCAATGTTTTCATTAACTGATTTAACACCTGCAATGAAACCTGCTTCAAAACGTTTGATTACGACGTTTTCAACTCCACCGATAAATCCTACTTTGTTGGTCTTAGTAGTTTTAGCAGCAGCAACACCAGCAAGGTATGCTCCCTCTTGGTCAGCAAATGTTGCGCTTGCTACGTTGTTTAGGCCGTCAATTTCATTGTCGATAATAACAAATTTAGTATCAGTATTATTTTTAGCAGCATCTTCTAAATCTTTAGTTAGTTTAAAACCAATACCGTAGATCAGATTATAGCCACTTGCAACTGCTTGGCTGAAGTTATTTGCAAAGTCTGCTTCAGAACCTGAGTTGTAGTAAGTGTAACCTTTATCTTTAGAAAGGCTGTGCTCTTTACCCCAAGCCTGTAAACCTTCCCAGGCTGATTGGTTGAAAGAACGGTCATCAATACCACCTGTATCAGCTACCATAGCTACCTTAAGATCAGTATCTCCTGATTTAGAAGTACCACCATCACGTGAACCACACGCTGTTAAGCTTAAAACTGCACCAGTTGCAAGGCTAGCTGCTAAAAATTTTTTGTTCATGAAATAACTCCACCTTTTTCCGTTTCTATACGGCATAAAAAATGCCTACAGGTATTAATTATATTACATTTATTTTACATTTGCAATAGTAAATATGAGGAAATATTAGCTTAATTCGTCAAATTGATAAGGTAAAAGCTCAGTTATCATAATTTTTTTGACTTCTTGGGTATTAGAAATTAAATATACTGGAAAATCACGGTCAAAGAATTCAACCATTACCTGCCTACAGGCTCCGCATGGTGAGATTGGTTTTGCAGCCTTGTCGCCATAAACAGCCATAGCTACAAATTCGCCCCTTTCTTCACCCTCACTG
This sequence comes from Streptococcaceae bacterium ESL0687, assembly GCA_029392475.1. Classification (NCBI taxonomy): domain Bacteria; kingdom Bacillati; phylum Bacillota; class Bacilli; order Lactobacillales; family Streptococcaceae; species Streptococcaceae bacterium ESL0687. The sequence goes on along the minus strand of CP113940.1, from coordinate 673,689 downwards.
ATTGCCTTAAAAATTGCTGTTCTTTCAGCACAATTTGTTAGGCCAAAAGAAGCATTTTCAATATTACATCCTTCAAAAATCTTTCCATCAATCGTAAGTAGAGCTGCACCTACTGGAAATTCTGAATAAGGAACATAGGCATTTTTACTGGCATTAATGGCAGCATCTTGTAACTTCTTAATATCCATCGTTTGCTTTCTCACCCTCCATAATTGCTACTCCAGCGCTGGTACCAATTCTTGTTGCTCCAGCTTCAATCATAGCCTGAGCATCAGCATCACTGTAGATTCCACCACTAGCTTTAACTCCCATGTCAGGACCTACTGTTTGACGCATCAAGCGGATGTCTTCCACTGTTGCTCCACCTGTAGAAAAACCAGTTGAAGTCTTAACAAAGTCAGCTCCTGCTTCTTTGGCGATTTTGCAAGCTGTAACTTTTTCTTCGTCAGTAAGAAGGGAAGTTTCGATGATAACCTTCGTTGTAGCCTGACCTGATGCATCAACTACTGCCTTAATATCGCGAGAAAGAAGATCTAAATCTCCTGATTTTAAAGCACCGATATTGATTACCATGTCAACCTCGTCAGCACCATTTTCAACAGCATTTGCTGTTTCGAAGGCTTTAGTTTCTGGTGTATTTGCTCCCAAAGGAAAGCCAATTACTGTACATACTAAAACATCAGAATCCTTAAGTTGGTCAGTTGCATAGCTCACCCAAGTAGGATTGATACAAACACTCTTAAAGTCGTATTTTTTAGCTTCATCAATAATTTGTTGAACTTTTTCCCTAGCTGTATCGGCCTTTAAAACCGTATGGTCGATATACTTGTTTAATTTAGTCATTATTTAATAATCTCCAAAATTTCTTTTATTTCTTTTTTGTTAGGTCCAATTACAATCTTAGGACGAACTTCTTCGATTTCTGAATCAGACAGATGATTATTATAGTAGATAGTAAAGATTTTGTCACCCACTTCTACTGAATCACCTATTTTTTTGTCAAGGACAATTCCTGCATCCATATCAATTGAATCAGCCTTGGTTGCGCGTCCTGCCCCCGCTTTCATGGCCAAACGACCTAAAACATCTGCTGGCAATTCTTCAATGAAACCTGCCTTATCTGCCTTAAATTCATAAGAGTACTTGCAGGGAGTTATATGACGAGCATTTTCCAAATCACCACCTTGGGCTAGAACAAATTGATCAAATTTATCAAGGGCTGGCCCTTCTGTTAGATTGTATCTGATTTCTTCATCAGTCTTTTCAAGACCAGCAAGAGACAGCATGATTTTAGCCAACTGACAGATAAAATCAGTTAATTCCTTGCTGCCACGTCCTTCCATGACCTCAATGGCTTCAATGATTTCAAGCTTGTTACCAATTGTAAGACCAAGTGGCTGCTGCATGTCGGTAAGTACCGCCACAGTATCACGTCCCACTGCTTTTCCAAGATCAACCATGGTAGTAGCAAGCGTTTCTGCGTCACTCAGATTTTTCATGAAGGCACCATCTCCGACTGTTACATCTAAAAGAATAGCATCAGCTCCTGCCGCAATCTTCTTAGACATGATAGATGATGCGATTAAGGGGATAATATCCACTGTCGCTGTAACATCACGCAAGGCATAAAGAAGCTTATCTGCCTTAACCAAATCATCAGATTGGGAAATAATTGCAAGATCGATATCTTGAACTTGATTCATAAAACGGTCTTCAGTAAGCTCTGTTTCAAAACCTGTAATTGATTCAAGCTTATCAATAGTACCACCTGTGTGACCAAGACCTCGTCCACTCATTTTGGCAACAGGAACATCAAAACTTGCCACAAGTGGGCCCAAGATAATACTTACCTTGTCTCCCACGCCACCAGTTGAATGTTTATCAACCTTAATTCCTTCAATCGAAGAAAGATCAATCTGTTTACCAGTTCCAACCATGGCCATGGTTAAATGACGAGTTTCCTCTGTTGTCATCCCCTGAAAGTAAATGGCCATGGCAAGAGCTGACATTTGATAGTCAGGAACTGTACCTTCTGCATAGTTATTTACCAGCCAGTAAATTTCTTCTTCCTTAAGCTCAAGACCGTCTCTTTTTTTCTGAATAAGATCAATCATCCTGTAAGTCATTCTTTCACACTCCTTAGAATAAAATACCCCTTCTCCTTGGCTACAACACTTACATTACCGAAGGTTTCCTCCATTTTTTTCTGAGCCGACGGTGCCCCTTGTTTCTTCTGGATAACAATCACTAAATCCCCACCCGGATTCAAGTGATCATAAGCTCCCGTAAGAACAGAATGAACGACAGTCTTCCCAGCACGAATGGGCGGATTACTCACGATATGATCAAATTTTTCGTCCCCAAGAGCTGAGTAAACGTCAGACTTGAAGATACGAGCATCAACATGGTTTGCTTGGGCATTTTGTTCCGCAAGGCCCAACGCACGTTCATTAACGTCAATTAAAGTTGGATGAACACCGTATTTTTTGGCAAGGGTTAGTCCCATAGGACCGTAACCACATCCAACGTCAAGTAGGCTTTCTCCCTCTTCCATGTGGGTATTATCGAGAAGAACACGACTTCCAAAGTCAATTTGAGTTTTACTAAAAACCCCGCTATCAGTCAAAAATGACATAGGGATATCCAGCAATTTAACCTTTAACTCATGAATGTCATGCTTGGCATCTGGATTTTCATCAAAGTACATTTTAGCCAATTACTTCAACCTCTTTCTATATCTTAGCCAATTACTAAAAGACAGGTAATAACTGCAAATATAATTACTACCAGCTAGCAAATACGCTAACAAATCTTCTAATAAACTGCTTTCATCTAATTCTACCATATTTTTCAACATGTAACCCTCTTTTAAAGGATAAATGCTTATAGACCAAAAAGTTAAACAAAATCACGCGCGGTTGGTGAGTGTTTTTGGTATTTGTTTATAAATCTTATCTTGCATATTCAATATTCTTCAGTAATACAAGAACTAAATACTGCTTAATCACCTAACCCACGTCATCCAAATTCTTCCTGTTTCCTTGTGTTTTTCTTTTGTTATTCATTGAATAAAAAAAGCCCGTGTGGGCTACTAGATACTTAAAAAATAATCTTATTATAGATGTCTTCTGGGATTGTCTCTAAAGGCGTATTAGTATCAATTGCTTTATTAATATCCCTTCTCATATTAGCAAGTCCTTCTTTTGCGAGCTCATAATTATCATAAAAATGCAAAAGTTCAAACCAACTAATAATATTTCTAAGAAATTCTCCACTAATTATTACTCTTGAATTCAAGTAATGCTATTAATAAAAGCCGTCCTTTCCTAATTCATATCTAATCCATTGCCATTTAGTACCTTTTGCTATTTTTCCTTGTTTTTCTGCTTGTTCTGCTTCTTTTAATTTAGCATAAACATAATCTAATATCTTAAATTTTTTAGCTAAGGATGTATATTTCCATTTCTTTTCAATTATATCAATAGATTCAACTTTATCGGACAACACGGAATCACTTACAGGTTCATAAGTTAAAAACTGATAACCAACATATCTAATTCTTTCAATATCCATAGCGGTTGAAAATTTACAAATTTGTAAGGCATAAGCCTCCCGCATCTCGTTAGATTTTTGAAAAGGGAACCAAGAAGAACGCTGGGCATCTACAGAAAGCCTCCCATATATTGTATTAGTTTCAAGGCGTGAAGGATAGATACAAAAACTACTAATTTTACTTTCACAACATTTCAGAAAAAAATTGTCTTGCCAAATCATTTTCTTTTTGTTACCCTATATTTATTGTAATAGTTAACAAATATTTTAGGAGATTTTATTTTGAAAACACAAAGACTTACACTTTCTGCCATGATGCTTGCAATTATCATTGTCTTAGGATTTTTCCCAGGTATCCCTCTGGGCTTCATTCCTGTTCCTATAGTTATCCAAAACATGGGTATTATCCTTACTGGTCTTTTACTTCGTAAGGCTGAATCTTTCACCGTTGTATCAGTCTTTCTTTTAATGGTCGCAATCGGTCTTCCTCTTCTTGCAGGTGGTAAGGGAAATGCGGCATCATTTGTAGGACCTACTGCAGGTTACCTCTTTGCATATCCTGTATGTGCCTTCCTTATTTCTTACCTAATCGAAAAATGTCCAAAGCCTATTAACTTTATCAAAGCCTTTGTCATTTCCTTCTTAATCGGAGTTCTCCTTCTTGATTTCTTAGGCGCCCTAGGTCTTCACCTTTCACCGGCCAGCAAGATGCCTTTCTTAAAGGCCCTTTACCTTCAAGTTACCTTTATCCCAGGAGATACAATTAAGGCCCTTGTTGCAAGCCTAATCTATGTTCTTCTACCAAAAAACATCACTGGTAGAAACTAAAAGTGGAAACTGTTTACGGACTTAAGCTTCAAGCAAATGGCGGCTGCATTCATTATAATAGTGATCTAGATATCATTGCTAACAGGTGTAATGAATGTAAGAAACTCTATGCCTGCTACCTTTGCCATGATTCCTTAGAAAATCATAAATTCAAAGGCTTTCCCTATGAGGATCAAACACTTTCTGTCATGTGCTGCCTTTGTGGCCAAACATATAGCTACAAGGAATACAGTAAACTTGTAAAATGTCAGTCATGTCAGTCAGCCTTTAATCCAAAATGTAGCCTACATAAAGATATTTACACCCACAAGTAATAATCAAGTAATCCAATAACCAAATAGTAATAAAAAGACAGGGCACAAATCCTGTCTTTTTTCTTACTTATTATTTGACTTTTATCATTCGTATGATAAAATTTACATATGAAATAAATATCATGTATGGAGAAATTATTATGAAAACTTTCAACCTAAGACTGGATAAGGAAGCAAAGGAAAAGGGATCTTTAATCCTTACAAGTATTGCCTTTTGTATCCTTGGAATCTACTTTAAGTCAAGCAACCAAGCCCTAAGCACAGGAATTTTCCTTCTTGCCTATCTAATTGCGGCCCAAGGGGTGTTAAGAAAAACGGTTAAAAATATCATGGCAGGAGATTTTTTCAGCGAAAATATGCTCATGTCCATTGCAACTATCGGGGCCCTTTTAATCGGTGAATATCCTGAAGCAGTTGCTGTAATGGTCCTTTATGAAATTGGAGATATCATCGAAGACATGGCTGTTGACCGGTCAAAACGTTCTATCTCAGGTCTTTTAGAAGCAAAACCAGAATTTGCCCACCTAAAAACTGATAAGGGAGTTGAAACCGTAGATCCTACCCTTTTAAAGGTCGGAGACATTTTCCTTGTAAAACCAGGAGAAAAGGTACCAGTTGATGGGCTAGTAATTGACGGTAAATCAAGCGTTAATACCGCAGCCCTCACCGGAGAATCTCTTCCCGTATCAGTAGACAAAGGAGACACAGTTTTAAGCGGTTCTATCAATCAAGAAGGGCTAATCACTCTTAGGGCAAGTAAAGTCTATCAGGACTCAGCCGTTGCTAAAATCCTTGATCTTGTTGAAAATGCAAGTGACTCCAAGGCACCGACTGAAAAATTCATCAGCAAGTTCGCTCGCTACTACACTCCCCTAGTTGTCCTAGCTGCTATCTTAATTGCCGTCCTTCCGCCCCTTTTAGCAGGTGGCGACTGGACAGTCTGGTTTAGAAGATCTCTTGTCTTCCTTGTTATTTCGTGCCCTTGTGCCCTTGTTATCTCTGTTCCACTAAGCTTCTTTGCAGGTATCGGTGCCGCCTCTAAGCACGGGGTTCTAGTAAAGGGAAGTAACTTCCTTGAAGCCCTAAATGACGTTGATACAGTTGTTTTTGACAAAACAGGGACACTTACTGAAGGGGTTTTTGAAGTAACAAATATTGAAAACCACAGCAAGCTATCTGACCAAGACCTGATAGCCCTTGTGGCAGCCCTTGAAAAAGAATCAAATCACCCCATCGCAAAGTCAGTTTTAGCCTATAATAAGATAGATTTAGCTGCCTATGAGACCAAAGGAATTGAAGAAATCCCAGGTCACGGACTTAAAGGATTTATTAACGGGCAAGAGCTTGTTGTAGGTAATATGAAGGCCATGGAAAATCTTGGCTTAAAAATTACAGCAAGTAAAAGAAGTGGTACCCTTATCTATGTGGCCCTTGACGGCAACTACTTAGGTGTTATAACAGTATCTGATAAGATTAAGGCTGATGCAAAAGTTGCCATCGGAAACCTTAAAAAACTTGGAATTACAAATCTTGTCATGCTTACAGGGGACAATGAGAAGGTAGCAAAAGATATTGCTGGCCAACTGGGATTAAGCCAAGTCTATGCAGGACTCCTACCTGAGGACAAGGTTAATATTTTAGAAGACTTAAAGGAAAAATCTCACGCCCGCAATAAAAAAACAATCTTCACAGGTGATGGTGTCAACGATGCCCCAGCCTTGACTCTTGCTGATATCGGAATATCAATGGGCGGGGTCGGAAGTGATGCGGCTGTTGAAGCATCTGATATTGTTATCATGAAAGATCAACCTTCTAAGATTGCTACAACCATTAAAATTGCAGCCTTCACGCGCAAGATTGTCATCCAGAACATTGCCTTTGCCTTGATTGTAAAACTACTTTTCATCATCCTAGGAACCTTTGGGGTTGCAAGCATGTGGGAGGCAGTATTTGCAGACGTAGGTGTCACAGTCATTGCAGTCCTAAACACCGTTCGCATCCTTAAAAAAGATTATCAAAAATAAAAAACCTGATTTATTCAGGTTTTTTTGTTAATTTCATACCACATTAGCCCTCTAATATTCTCATAAGACTATAATTTCTATACTTTTTATTGCGTTTTTCCTGCTTACTTACATAAAGAAGGCCTTCATCTACTAGTATCTCTAAATTTTTTCGAACAGTAGCCGCACTTAGTCCAGTAATCTCCTTAATTTGTGCCACAGTAGCAACAGGGATTCTAAATGTTGCTAGCCATACTTGTTTAAGAGAAGGAGTTTTTAAATTTTTATTACCATTTAATGCCAAATCTTGAGCTAAATTCAGCTTTTTCAGTAGATTATCAGCCATTCGATCACAAGAATCAATAAAAAATTTAATCCAAGAATACCAATCAGGATTATCCCCTCTAACACCATTTAGTAAATCATAATATCTGGCCTTTTCTTTTTCCAGCTCTTCGCTGACAAAAAATACAGGATATTCAATTAATTTATCATTTAACATATTTAAAACAATCATTATTCTTCCTAAGCGACCATTACCATCTAAGAAAGGATGGATTGATTCAAATTGGGCGTGCATAATTGCTGTTTTTATTAAAGGGTCAACAGTTTCATCAAAAATTTCACCTTCTCCAGAGTGTTTAACAAAAGAACGATGGCTTTGAGAATTTATATAGTGTTCCAAATTTTCCATATAGCTACTAATCTCATTAGCACCTATTGGAATGTATACTGCATCTTCTATTTTATTAGTAGGACCTATGAAATTTTGAATCTTTCTAAACTTACCAGCACCACTGGATGTCCCCCTAGAACCATTCATCAAAATTTCATGGAGTTCTTGCAGTAACCTAGTAGCAATAGGATATCCATTACGAACTAATTCTGATCCTCTTAGAAGAGCCCTTTGATAGTTTTCAACTTCTCTTTGCTCTGTACTTTTTTTTGCAGAATCAATATTTTCAATAGCATTAGAAAAAGTTACCTGAGTTCCTTCAATCCTTGTCGATTCTACAGACTCTTGAAGGGATAGTAAATTTACAAGATTTTCACTTACGAGTGAGTATTTAATTTCAGCAGTTAATTTACCAATTTTTTGTTTGACATTTGCTAGAGAAGCATAAATGTCCTTTGCCTGACGATCTGATACTGATGGTGGCAACATTTTTATACCTTTTATAGCCATATTACACCTCTATTATTATATTTAGTTACACTATTGTACATTTTTTATACTTTAAATTCAATTGTTTTAATTTTAGATATAATATTAAGCAATATATATGCTTATGAAGTAAATTTTTAGATTATCCAAAACTCTAATTTTTTCATAAAAAAAGAACAATCAAAGAAGAGAAAAGAGCTAACTCTTTAGTTAACTATAATATCGCTTGTACTGGAAATACTCGATAAAGTCGTCGACATTCTTCTAAAATTGTTCAGTAAGTAAGGGATGGGGCATTCGCCCCGATACTTACTATTATTTTATCATATTTTTATACTCATATAAATATAAAAATTTTTATTCACTCTTTTTCTGCCAGAGGAAGTCACCAATCAACTTATCAACCTGGCTATTTTCATGAAGTTTACTGTGCTGGGCATCTTCTCCTTTGATTTCGACCTCTTCATAGGATTTGGCATATTTATTAGCCAAATATTTGAGGGATTTTGCTGCTACTGTTGTAACACTACCATCAGAATCACTCCCGTCCTCAAGATTTCCGTAAATATTTAAAATATCAATTTGATTTTTAGGGAAGCTATCTATGTTGGCTATATAGTACTCATAGTTTTTATTGACAATCTTGGGATAGCCGTCCTCACCCAGGGAATTTGCATTTTCATGGTCATCCAAACTAATATCCCCATTAATCGGAGCAGCTAGGACAACCTCCCTATTAAGCTTAGGAAAGTCCGCATTTGTAGCCTCCCTAATCAGAAGGTACTGGATGCCTGAATTTCCCATGGAGTGCGCGACCGTATTGTAGCTTTCAAAATCATGCTCTGACTTTACCTTCTCAATGACATTTGAATACCAGATGGCAAGCATATCCATATCCGTACTTATATTATCTTCCACAATCACCTGGATAAGAGGCTTGTCTGTACCCTCGTCCCAGGAACCACTAAGCTTGACACTTCCGCTACTAGAGACAGTAGCTGTAAGCACCTTGTGGGCCCCGTAGTTTTTTTTGGCATAACTAATCATGCTTGAAGTTGAGTTTGCAGTCCCACTGTAGCCATGAAAATAAAAGGTGGGCACTGGATCATAGACATAGGACGATTTCTTATAATGAAAGTATCCTACATAAGCCAGCAAAATAAGCAGACAACTTACTAGAAGAGGAAGCAAAAACTTTTTCATACCATTACATACCTTTATACCTTTCTAGATTTTCAGTTCATCAATCAATGCTCTTTTTAGAAGATCTGAAAAGTTAATCTTCTTCTCCACTCCTAGATCATTCAAATATTTGGGGATATTTACTGTCTTTTTAACTGGCCTGGTATCATATTTTGCCTTATAAGAGCTTACATCAACATCAATTAAAGTTATTAGGTCATTATTATCACTACTGACACTAATATGACTGCTTGCTTCTTCTGGTAGCTCATAGCTTGACGCTGGTAGATCATTTTTTAAACTGTACTCGCCCAAAGTATCCCTAGCAAGCTCCATTGATTCGGCCACTGACTTGGCCTGAATATAGGTATCAATGGCTGGTATATAGGTTAGGTAGGGCTTCAGCTCACCTTTTTCCTCGCTAATAATTACCGGGCAAACAAAAAAATTATTCATTTTTTCTCCTTGTCTTTGTAGTCTTCTTTTATTTTACCATGTTTGGCTTCATCCCTATGCTTATAAGATTTGACTTCTTAGGAATCTACGGGTATTCTTGCTATAATGATTTATAAAGAAAAAGAAAGGGTGATTTTATGAATATTTTTTACTTCCTCACAAGTTCAAGTCTGTCTTTGGATGATATTTTGGCCTATATTGACTCAATCATAACAATCCTTGTAGCCATTATATCAGCGACTGCTGCGGTCTACTATACGGGCAAGCCGCAAAAGCAGGTGACAGAAAGAAGGATTTTTGAGTCCTGCTATTCAAAGATCTATACCCTGGTGGAAGACCTTTTGTTTTATGAGGATTTAACCCTTGAGGAAACCCAGGAGCTCGGGAAAAAAATTCTAGCTATTTGCGAAAAGGCCGATAACTACTACCATCCTTTCATCAAGGTCTATGCCCATAACTTGATTGATGCAACAGCTGACAACTACCAGAAGGAATGGCTCAATTTTTCCCAGCAGTTTTCAACCAGATATGATAGAAACTGTAGGCAAATAGGAATCCCCCTAAGAAATTACCGCTACAGGATTCTCAAAGGACATCTTAAGAACAAACCAGACATAATCTTTTTGATTTTCAAGAACTATGCCCTTGATCTGGTCTTTCTAATCCTTCTAATCCTACTTATTCTTTTTCAAATTTACAGGTATGTACATTTGTAATAAAAAAACCAACTCAATGAGCTGGTTTTTTTGTTTTCTACTTTTAAAGCTTAATCTGCTCGATTTGTTCCTTGCGTTCACAACTACAAGAATGTCCCGCCTGCATGTCAATAACCATGCGACCTTCAATTTTACCTGCTTTCATTTCATCAATGATTTGGTTGATGTCTTCCATGGGGCGCGTGTTGACTATTGGTTTAACAAGACCACGAGCTCCAAAATCAAAGGCTTCTTTAAGATCCTCACGAGTACCTACAAGTGAACCCACAACTTTAATACCATCAAGCACAGTCCTTGGAATTGAAAGATCCATAGTTTCAACAGGAAGTCCCACAGCAACAACTACTCCCATTGGTTTCATAGCAGCAATTGCTGAATTAAAGGCAGCCTTTTGAACAGCGGTGACAATAGCTGCTTGAGCTCCTCCTAATTTTTGAATCTCAAGGGCTGCATCAACCTCAAGAGAATTAAAGGTAAATTCAGCTCCCAACTCACGGGCAAGCCTTAATTTGTCCTCGTTAATGTCAACTGCAATAACACGTGCTCCAAAGACATTTACTGCATATTGAATGGCCAGATTCCCTAGACCTCCTGCCCCGTAAACGGCTAAAAATTGACCAGGTTTAATGTCTGATACCTTAATGGCCTTATAAGTAGTTACACCTGCACAGGTAATAGAACTTGCCTCAACTGGATCAAGATTAGCTGGCACCTTTACTGCATAGTCAGCGGTGACAATAGCTTGTTCAGCCATACCTCCATCAACTGTATAACCTGCATTCTTAACCTTACGACAGAATGTTTCATTACCACTTACACAGTACTCACAACGTCCGCAACCTTCAAAGAACCAAGCAATTGAGACCCTATCACCAATTTCAAGAGAAGTAACCTCACTTCCAATTTCACGGACAATCCCAATCCCTTCATGTCCAAGAACTCGACCAGGTTTTTCCCCGTAATCACCAGCTGCTACATGAAGGTCAGTATGACATACTCCGCAATACTCAACATCAACCAGAGCCTCATTTGACCTAATAGGACGAAGTTCTTTTTCAACAACATCAGTATAACCATCACTAGAATTTCTCACAACGACTGCTTTCATAATCAAACCCCCATAATTTTAAGTTAATTAATTTACAAACTTATTGTAATCGTTTTCTGAATGCTTTTCAAATTATAAAGGATTAAATCAAAATTTCATCAATTAAAAAACCTCCAATGGAGGTTTTTATTTACAATATTCCAAAATACTCTCAGCCACATAATCTTGGCCAGAAATAATGGTTAAGTTTTCATGGTGCTGGCATTCTTTTATCACTTCCTCTGCGGGGTTGACCAAGTAGGCCTTACTGGCATTGTTAATAAGCTTAATATCATTGGCATCATTTCCCCAAGCGGTGTATGCGGCACCCTCTGGCAGGTATCTTTTAAGGCTTGAATACTTATTAACACCTACCGCACTTATATCTATGCCTCCTTCAGCCCTGTGTCTATAAATTTCAAGCTCCCCTTCAAAATTATCCGTAAGCTCCCGGTACACTGCCTCATAAATATCATCTTTTAAATCAAGTAAAAGTATCTTAATTGCAGGTGATATCTTTTTTCTCTCCACCTTTTGGGCCAAATTCCCAGGATCAACTTGCTTTTTTATGGGATGACTATCAGGAATACTTGCTGCATAGTCAAAACTTCCATCAATTAGATAACTTACTTGATATTTACTAATAATCTCTTCTATCCTTTGAGCTGCTTCCTCATTAATAGCCGCAAGAACCTCAATGTTCCCTTTTTTATCCTTAATTATTGAGCCATTGCCACCAATAAAATGGGCACTTGAAAAGTCTTCCAAAAGCGGTAGCATGTCCCTGATTGGACGAGCTGAGGCAAAAATTACCTCCTGTCCCTTATCAATCAGCCGATTTAGGGCATCTTTTATGTCATCTCTAAAACTTACCCCATTAAAAACTAAAGTTCCATCAAGGTCAAAAACGTGAATCATATGCTTATTATCTCCAATAATCTAAATAAATTTTTCCAAAATCATAATAAAAGTTATGATAAAAATTAACAGTACTTCTCTACCTGTATTTTTCTCCTTAATAATTAAACTTGATGCAATAAGGCCATAAAGGGAGCTCATATTTAGGAAAATCCAACCCACCGCAGCTAGAGGGCTTGAGGTTACTATTGTAAAAGTAAATTGTGCTAAAACTGTAAGGATTGACCTAACGGAATATAGGACCAAGCTATTCCCATTCAAATTAAAATTCCCCTTAATTCTTCTTCTAGTAAACAAGGGAAACATGCAGATAATAAACCTAAGAACTAAAGTTGCAAGAGTAAACGATATAATCTGTTCCAAGCTATTTTTATAATTTCCCACGAGAATAGGCGAAAGGTAGGCTTGAATAACTAAAAGAGGAACAATAATGAAAATCCCTCGAACAAAGTCACCCTTATTACTTTTGCCATCCCTAAACCAAAATAAAACTAGCAAGGTTGTAATAATAGCTAGAATATAAGTTTTAAGGTTAAAGGTGCCTGTTGAAAGATAGACCGCTAGAGGAATAAACAAATCAGCCATCTTAGCTGACATAATGGATTCAAGAATTGTCATTTTCCTAAAGAGGACAGAATAACCTACAGCTACTAATTGCACTAAAAGGCTATACATTAATACTCGCCAATCAAGAAGATATGGAAGAAAGTAAAATTTTTTCGCCAAAAGAATTACAAAAAATAAGGTGAATAAATTATTGAAAAAATTTACTTCAATAACTGAATTCTTTTTAATGCCAATTTGATAACGATCTATGACACTAATAATACCCCTAGAAAAAGCTGAAAGCGTGGCTAGGAGAATAATAACTGTGCTAGTTTGAAACATATCTTTACCCAATCTATAATAATTAAAATATGGGTGATTTAAAAAGATTATTAAATCATAAACATCTATTCTAGCATACCAGTCTAGAAAAGAGTTGTAAATCATATCTGTGTAAATAGGTAATGATTTGCTGCTAATGTTCGTATGTACCAGCAAACAAAAAAACCTCCTAGGAGGTTTTTTATTTTATTCCCACTCAACAGTTGCTGGTGGTTTGCTCGTAATGTCGTAGACTATGCGGTTGACGTGGTCAACTTCATTTACGATACGAACTGAGATTTTTTGTAGGATATCCCAAGGAATTTGAGCAAAGTCTGCTGTCATTCCGTCAATTGAGGTAATGGCACGAATGGCTACTGTGTAGTCATAAGTACGACCGTCACCCATAACACCTACTGATTTAACTCCAGTATTTACTGTGAAATACTGCCAGATTTCACGGTCAAGACCTGCTTTTACAATCTCTTCACGAAGGATAGCGTCTGACTCACGAACGATTTCAAGCTTGTCTTCAGTGATAGCACCCATGACACGGATAGCAAGACCTGGTCCTGGGAAAGGTTGACGCCAAACGATTTCTTCAGGCATACCAAGTTGGATACCTAGAGCACGTACTTCATCCTTGAATAGAGTATTTAAAGGCTCGATTAGTTCAAACTGCATGTCTTCAGGAAGTCCTCCCACATTGTGGTGGCTCTTGATTGTTTGAGCAGTTTCTGTACCTGATTCGATTACGTCAGTATACAGAGTTCCTTGAGCTAGGAAGTCAACTCCCTTAAGTTTTGTTGCTTCATCATCAAAAACATAAACAAATTCATTACCAATGATTTTACGTTTTTTCTCAGGATCATCAACACCAGCAAGTTTGTCCATGAAACGGTCTTTTGCATCAACTTTGATGATATTAAGTCCGAATTTTCCACCAAGGGTATCCATAACTTGCTCAGCTTCACCCTTACGAAGAAGCCCGTGGTCAACGAAGATTGAAGTTAATTGATCTCCAATGGCGCGTTGTAAAAGAACACCTACAACTGATGAGTCAACACCACCTGAAAGACCTAGAAGAACTTTCTTGTCGCCAACTTTTTCACGGATTTTTTGTACTTCCATCTCGATGAAGTTATCCATTGACCAGTCACCGCGCGCCTTACATACGTCAAAGGCAAAGTGTTTTAGAAGGTCATTCCCGTAGATTGAGTTAGTAACCTCTGGGTGGAACTGTACTCCGTAAACATTTGTTACTGTGTTTTGGATGGCAGCAATCGGACAGTCTGAACTTGTCGCTACAGTTTCAAAGTCTTCTGGAAGTTTAGTAACTAAATCCCCATGACTCATCCAAACTTGTTGCTCACTTGGAGTGCTTGCAAAAAGAACAGCCTCATCAGCATGTTTAAGGATGGCTTTCCCGTACTCACTGTTATCTGCAGATTCAACCTTACCACCAAGGCGGTCAGTAATTAACTGCATTCCGTAACAAATACCAAGAATTGGAATACCAAGTTCAAAAATTTCTTGGTCAATTCCAAATGCTCCCTCGTCATAAACAGAGTTAGGTCCACCTGATAAAATGATACCAATTGGATCAATTTCACGGATTTCACGAGCAGTAACCTTGTGGCTTAAAAGCTCAGAAAACACACCAAATTCACGGATACGGCGGGTAATTAATTGGTTATATTGGCTACCGTAATCTAATACGATAATCTTTTGCATAGCATCAGCAATGCTCAAGTTTGTAGTCAAGTCTAGTCCTCCTAATATTTAATAACTATTCTAATCTTATCACAGAATAGAATGAATTTACAGGGCTTTGACTAAAATATTGAAAATCAATTTTCTATCATCTACTACAATCACAGTAAACCTAACTTCCTTATGCATTGTACCAATTAAAAACCATAAACATACTATATCAACATACTAATATAAGTATCAACCATTTCCACTAGTAGATACTAACTCTTTTACATTTACCACTTCAATAAATTCGAATTTACCGTCTATATAAGTGAATTTTAGGATGCAACAGTTATGAAAATCTGTAACTCGTTTTTTAATTTCAGGAAAAGAGAGCCATTTTTGCAGAAACATATAGCAGGCACCCCCGTGACTTACTACAAGAACCCGCCCGTAGCCTTCTCTTTCCATAATCTGGCTCAAGCAATCATTCATCCTCTCCTGCACCTCTTTACTAGACTCACCCCCATACTGCACAAAAAAATCGCCATAAGAAGTTTCACCTGGTTTATGAGGCGGGTTAAGCTCCTCACTTTGCCCCTCAAAACGCCCAAAATTCCATTCTTTAAGTCCCTCCATTCGCTCGTAAGGCATGAGAGTAATGCACTCCAAGGTGTCACTCGCCCTCTCATGGGTTGACGAATAGGCAAAATCAAAAAATTCCTTGATTCCTAAAATAATCCCCCACCTCAACCGCATCAGCAATCCCCTTGTCAGTTAAGGGCGAATCACTCGAACCTTGAATCCTCTTCAGTTCATTAAAAAGAGTTTGCCCGTGGCGCATCAAAAATAATTCCTTTACTTCCATATAATCTCCTTTTCTCTAATCAAATTATATAAGAAAGTTAATTTATTGTAAAATATTTCACAAATATTGGAATTAAAAATTAGGCTGCATTAAAAAATTTTCTTCTATTTTTTATTGATAGTTTTCATGTTATAATTTACAGAAGAATAATTTAGAAAGGATGTAAGAAATTTACTTACAAAATTTATATGTTTAAAAAAGACGAAACCATTCCCTTCCTAGTCGACCTACTTTCAATCGATAGCCCAAGCGGTTATACCAGAAATGCCATTGATTTTCTGGGCCAAAGTCTTAATGATTTAGGTTATGAACCTATGATAACTCCTAAAGGAAATCTTTTAGTTCACCTTGAGGGGGAAGACACTAGCCAAACACGTGGTCTAAGTGCCCACGTTGATACCTTAGGTCTTATGGTTAGATCAATCAATGACGACGGAACTCTTTCACTTACAAAACTTGGGGGGCCACTAACTCCAACTCTTGACGGAGAATATTGTAATATCATTACCCGTTCAGGTAAGGTTTATACAGGGACAGTTCTTTCAAAAACTCCATCAATTCATGTTTTCCCTGATGCTTCGACTAAAGAACGTGATATTGATAGCCTGGTTGTAAAAATTGACGAGCGAGTAAAATCAAAGAATGATGTTAAGAAGCTTGGCATCCAAAATGGTGATATTGTAGCCTATGATACTAAGGTTCAGGTTACAGAATCTGGTTTTGTTAAGTCACGTTTCCTTGACGACAAGGCTTCAGTTGCCATTCTTTTTAGCCTCTTAAAAGAACTTAAGGAAAATAATCTTAAACCAAAAACAAACTTAACCTTTATCTTTTCAACCTACGAAGAGGTTGGCCATGGGGCTTCATGGATTCCAGAAGATATCACAGAACTTCTAGCCGTTGATATGGGATGTATCGGTCTTGATTTAGCTTGTACCGAATATGATGTTTCAATCTGTGCCAAAGATTCATCAGGTCCATATGACTATGAGTTAACCAGCAGACTAATCAACCTAGCACAAGAAAATAAACTTAGCTATGCTGTTGATATCTACCCAATGTATGGAAGTGATGCTTCAGCTGCCTTAAGTGGTGGAGCAAATATCAGAGCAGCCTTAATTGGTCCTGGTGTTGCAAGTAGCCACGGTATGGAAAGAACCCATATTGATGCTCTTAAAAATACCTATGATTTAGTTATGGCCTACATTATGAACTAAAGCCAACAAAAAAGCCGCTCCCTAGGATGCGGCTTTTTTATATTTCTTTTATTTTGGTGCGATGTACATAACTCCACTAGATAGAGCTACATCATTTGGAATAATCCTGTATGATACTGTCTGTTGGTTAACAACATTACTTTCTGAAACCAGAATTCCGTCTGCTGTCACAGCTTCAACAAAGGCCACGTGACCATAAGTACCGTCAGCCCCAGCAACTCCTGGCTTAAAGCTTATAGCATAACCTGCTTGTGGTGTTGTTGATGTTTTGTAACCAAGGCGCATAGCATTGATACCCCAATCACCACCGTTACCCATGTAATCACCGATGTTTCCACCTAGCTGCTTGATACGGTTATAGGCATACCAGGTACATTGACCCACCTGATAAGAACCACTCAGATTATAGTTAAATCCGTTGTATGAAGCAAACTCCATAGCATCCTTGTATTCACTAGGAATATTTTTAACATCTTGAATAATAACACCTGGATCAGCTTTTGGTTCATCAAAACGTGTTAAATTATAGGCTGCGATAATTGAATTAAGCTTATTGCTGTATTGAGTATCAGTAGCATAACGACCAGTTAGGTAGTCAGTTGCTTGCAGATAATTTTTAGCTTCAGAGCGCCAAACTCCCTTGTAGATACTGCTATTTCCACTGATTCCATTACGAATTAGGGTCACATAATCTTCAAGTGATTGAGCTGAACTGCTATAAACCCTAAATGGTGCTTGGATTGAATATAGTTGCCCATTTCCAGCATCTTCCTGGGTAGCAAAGACAACTGAAGCAACACCAGATCCACCCTTAATTCCGAAAAGGTTATTGTAAGGGACACGAGAGAGTCCGCTAGAACCTGATCCACTTTCCAGGATGGCTTGAGCAATCATAACTGAGGCAAAAACATCATATTTTTGACCTAAATCACGAGCACTATCACCAATACTTTCAATGAAATCTTTAGTAGCTTGGACTGGTTTCACATCCATTGATGCAGCATAATTTTTAACTAGATCTTGACCATAAGAAGTTAAGGTCTTACCAACTGAGGCCTTAATTGCATAGTCAGCAGTTGGTAAATTGTCATATTTAAGGTCAGTATCCTTGTCTTTTGACTCAGTCTTTTTAGAATTTAGAGTGAAAACCTTAACTGCAGATAGCTTACTTTCTTCAGCCTTTTGCTCTTCGCTCTTAGCCTCGTCTTCAGTAGTTTTAGTAGCATCAGCTGGGAAATTATCAGCCATGATAAATTTGTTGTTCCCAAGATAGATGGCAACCTTTTGGCTGTCCTTCCAAACCAAGATATCTCCAACCTGAGCTTTAGAAACCTCAACTTGTTCACCTGATTTAGAAACTTGGTCAAAATTATCACCTAATTTACTTGCAAAAACCTTTTCATAGACATAATTTACCAAATGAAGATTGTTGAAACTTTCATCATCCTTGGCATCATCTGCATAAGGTTTGTTTAATTGTTTGAGGGCCTCAACAATAATGGCTGCCTGATCTTTATTATCTAAGCTAGATAGTAAAGGTAGTTCATATCCATTTAGGGTCGATTTAGTAATGCTATCAACTAAAAGATCCTGTGAAATATTACTATCTTTAACAGGTCCAATAATGTGAGGAGTGACCTCTGTTACAATGGTACTAGTATCAGCTGAAGGACTTGGAAGAACCTGATCCGCTCCAGTTGATGGTTTTGTAGTTGAAGTCCCTTGATTTCCACTTGTTTGACCACTGTCACTAGGTTTTTCACTTGAAGCTGGTACTTCACTTGTGGAAGATGAAGTGCCGGTTTCTCCTGCTGAAGATGAAGTACTTGTTGAAGATTCCGAAGTTGATTCACCTGTTGATGACTCTGATGTGGTTGCTTCTGAACTTGATGAGGTTGAAGATTCACTTGTCGAATCACTTGAACCTGTGCCTGGAAGTTCACTAGTGTTCTCACTTGGTGTCACAGGTACTTCAGTAGTTGTTGATTCAGTAGGTGCAACCTCTGAGACTGCTGGTGCAACTTCACTTGAAGTAACGGGCACTTCAACATTTATAGAAACTGAAGAACTTGAAGTCTGATTTTCTGTAGACGTATCCTTATCCTTTGTATTTTCCTGTTTACTTTCACTCACAGAATTAGCTGCCGCAAGAACGGGAGCCGCCTGTGAAAAAAGAAGCAGGGCTAAACTTGTGGATGATATATATTTTTTTATTCTCTTGTTATTAGTCAATGTTTAACGTCCTCCTAATGTGTACTATACTCTACTTTATTATACAAGAAAGAAAAGGCTTTTACAATCTTTTTGTTCACATATTATATATTCATAATATTTAAAATAACAAAAATAAATTATGTTTTTCACAAATGTTTAATTTTTTAAAATTACCTTGAATCTGCTCTCTAGGTCTGTTAAGATTGTTCTTGCTGGAATTTTTGGTCAAGTCGATTCTAAAACAGAAGAAAAAATAAAAATAAATAAATTAAGGAGATTTAAATTGCAGAAAAAATCCAATTTAAAAGAGATTGTAATTCTCGTAACTGTCTGCGTCTTTACCCTCATGTCAACCCTGGACTCAAGTATCGTAAATATCGCCCTACCAACTATTTGTAGGGAATTAAATATCGGTCAAGATAAGGGAAGCCTAATCGTATCAAGCTATCTACTAGTCATTTGCTGTAGCCTTCTTCCCTTTGGTAAATTAGGTGATATATACGGAAAATCTAGGGTCTTTAAAATAGGAGGAATCGTCTTTGTTATCGGCTCTCTCCTCTGTGGTATCAGTAGCAGCCTTTTCATGCTGATTGTAGCCCGTGTTATTCAGGCTATTGGATCTGGTATGACTATGAGTACTAACAGTGGTATCATCACAGAAACCTTCTCCCAAGAAACAAGGGGGCGTGCCCTTGGAAGTGTAGCAGCCTTTGTATCAATCGGAGCTATCGCAGGACCTGGACTTGGTGGTTTTATCTTAAATCATTTATCCTGGCACTACATCTTCCTAATCAATATTCCAATTGGTCTTGTTGGAATACTAAGTAGCCAACTTATTCTTAAAAATAAGAAGAAAAAATCTGCTTCTAAAATTGACTACAAAGGAGGTATCATCCTTTCAGTCCTAATCCTAAGCTTCTATGCCTTCATCACTTCTGTTCAGGACGAAGGACTAGTCAATCCACTAACGCTTGTCTTCCTTCTTGTAACCCTTGCAACCTTCTACCTCTTTATTAAACTTGAAAAAAATATTGAAAATCCTTTGGTTGATTTAAAGATATTTAAAAATAAGCTTTTTTCAGGAAGTCTATTAAGTGCTCTTTTTATCTTTATTGCAGCTTTCTTCTATACTATGATTATGCCCTTCTATCTTCAAGAAGTTAAGGGACTAAATCCAAGTCAAGCTGGAATGATTATGATGGTTATGCCCCTTGTACAGATAGTATTTTCTCCTATAGCTGGAATCCTTGCTGACAAATACGACCGCCAAAAACTTACCTTGATAGGTCTAATTCTTCTAGCTGGCGGAATCTTTACCTACAGCTTTTGGAAGATTGATACAGATATTAAGATTATTGTTCTTTCCATTGCTATTACAGCCCTTGGAAATGCCCTCTTCCAAGCACCTAACAATACCATTGTTATGAGCTCAGTTAAGGCAAATGATTTAGGGATTGCAGGTGCCCTAAATGCCCTGGCTCGAAATCTTGGGATGGTTGTTGGAGTTGCCGTTTCAACCCTTAGCATGAACCTTTTGGTTGAACATCAAGCAGGCCACCATGTTAGTGATATCGCTATAAATCCGACTTACTTTGTAAGTGCCATGCATTCTTCATTTTTAATAGCTAGTGTCTTTTGTTTGGTAGCTATTTTCTTTAATAGTATGAATCACTTTAATAAAAAACAAAAAAAGATTAGCCTTTAAGGCTAGTCTTTTTTATTTAGGGTATTCTTATGCTGCTCCTTTTTCAACGTACTCAAGGTTTCCGACCTCTTGAACATCAAATTTTCCGTCCTTATAGACAATCTTTGTCACACTGGCGTTGGGTAGTTGGCCACCTGCAGGTTTTTGATCTGTCATCTCAGAAATCATAGCAAGTATTGACATACCGTGTGCTACGACAAGAACATTACCACCACCTGCTTCTTCAGTTTTTTTAGCAATTTCAGTAAGTTCTTCTCTCATTCGGTTTCCAACACCGTCCCAATCCTCAGACATGTTTGATGTGTCAAGTTTTTTAAGGGAGGTTAGCATGTCAGCAATAGAAGACTCACCACCTATTACAGCTGACATGAAATCGTCATAGGAGTCATAGCCCAAATCCTTACCAGTCTCACCCCACATCACCTCATCAGTTTCGCCCTCATAGGAACCAAAGCAAACCTCTCTTAATTTTTCACTTTCTTGAACATTAAGATCTTCCTGGTTATTGTTTACCAAGGCATAATGAGCAGTCTGACGGGCACGTCCTAGGTCACTCGAATAGGCAGAAACAAATTCAATATTGTCCTTTTTAAAACCACGTCCCAACTGCTCAGCCACTTCAACTCCTGGAGCTGTTAGGGGAGTATCTGACCACCCCTGGGCCCTGTGAACGCTATTAAACATGGTCTTCCCGTGACGGGTAACATATAAGACAACTTCGTTAGCATCTTTACTGGTACTTGAATCAACCTTGCTGCTACTATTTTTACCACATCCGACAAGAACCAGTAAAAAGACCAAAAGCATCCCCAGTGAAATTTTCTTCTTCATTTAAATCCTCCTTTGATTAAAGATAACCCTTATATTTATCTTATGAAAACGCATTCATTTTGTCAAAAATTAACTAGGTTAACTGGGGACATATAAAAAAGAGAATCCCACAAGGAATTCTCTTTAATTTATTATAGTTATTAAACTTCTGCTTTTTTCTCAGACTTAAAGTTAAGTTTGTCAGCTAAAATATCGATTACAACATCAGATTTTCCAGTGACTTTGCCTGAAACAATCTCTTTGGCAAGAGGAGTTTCAACTTCACGGGTAATGTAACGACGAAGCGGACGGGCACCATAAGCTGGTTCATAGGCATTTTCAGCAATAAAGGTTTTTGCATCATCACTTATTTTAAGGCTAATGTCTTGGTGTTCCAAACGTTTGGCAACAGATGCCACCATCTTATCAACAATTCCCTTAACATCATTTAGGCTAAGTGGTGTGAAGAGGATGGTATCGTCAATCCTATTAAGAAATTCTGGTTTAAAGTTTCCACGGAGGATTTCAAGAACCTGCTCTTCAGTCTCCTCAGAAATCTCACCATCAGAATTTACCCCTTCAAGAAGAAGTTGTGAACCGATATTACTTGTCATAATCATAACTGTATTTTTGAAATCAACAACACGACCTTTAGAGTCAGTTAAACGGCCATCATCAAGAACTTGAAGGAGGATATTGAAGACATCCGGATGAGCTTTTTCAATCTCATCAAGGAGAACAATGGTATATGGATTACGACGGACTGCCTCAGTAAGTTGCCCACCTTCTTCATATCCAATATATCCTGGAGGCGCTCCGACCAAACGAGATACAGCGTGTTTTTCCATGTACTCACTCATGTCAATTCTGACCATGTTATCTTCTGAATCAAAGAGACTTTCAGCTAAGGCCTTGGCAAGTTCTGTCTTCCCGACCCCAGTAGGTCCTAGGAAGAGGAAGGATCCAATTGGACGGTTTGGATCTTGTAGTCCTGCCCGAGATCTAATTACTGCATCAGACACGGCATCAACCGCTTCATCTTGTCCGATTACACGTTTGTGAAGGGTTTGGTTGAGGGTCATTAGTTTTTCACGGTCACTTTCAACAAGTTTTTTAACCGGAATACCTGTCAAACGACCGACAACTTCTGCAATCGAATCTTCAGTTACAGACTCTTGAACCAGTTTATCACTGTTATCGTTAGTTGCTTTTTGCTCTAATTTTGCCAGTTCTTTTTCAAGTTCTGGGATTGTACCATGACGGAGGACAGCTGCTCGTTCAAGGTCATAATTGTTTTCAGCATCTTCAAGTTCATGTTTGGCCTTATCAATTTCAGATCTTTTGTTTGAAACGGCATTAACTTCTTCTTTTTCAGTCTCCCACTTCATCTTAAGGGTGTTTGCTTCCTCACGTAGGTCAGCAAGTTCACCGCGAAGGGCATCTAGACGTTTTTTAGAAGCATCGTCACTTTCTTTTTTAAGGGCTGACTCTTCAATTTCAAGTTGAAGGAGACGGCGGGTTACCTGGTCAAGTTCAGTTGGCATTGAGTTCATCTCAACCCTAATACTTGCACAGGCTTCATCGACTAGGTCAATAGCCTTGTCAGGAAGGTAACGGTCTGTAATGTAGCGATCAGATAATTGAGCTGCCGCAACAAGAGCATTGTCATGGATGTTAACTCCGTGGTGGATTTCAAAACGCTCTTTAAGACCACGAAGGATTGAAATGGCATCATCAACAGTTGGTTCTTTTACCAGAACCTTTTGGAAGCGGCGTTCAAGGGCCTTGTCTTTTTCCATGTACTGGCGGTATTCATCAAGAGTTGTTGCCCCGACCACATTAAGTTCACCGCGGGCAAGCATAGGTTTCAACAGATTTCCGGCATCCATACTACCTTCTGTTTTACCAGCTCCGACAATATTGTGGATTTCATCAATGAAAAGGATGATTTGTCCTTCAGACTTCTCAACCTCTTTAAGGACAGCCTTTAGTCTTTCTTCAAACTCACCACGGAATTTAGCTCCGGCAATAAGAGCCCCCATATCTAATGAGTAAATTTTCTTATTTTTAAGATTCTCTGGTACGTCTTTTCTAACGATACGTTGGGCTAAACCTTCAACAATGGCTGTTTTACCAACCCCAGGTTCCCCGATTAAAACGGGATTGTTTTTAGTCTTACGTGACAGGATACGAATAACATCTCGAATCTCCTCATCACGCCCAATAACTGGATCCATCTTACCACTTTTAACATCTTCAATCAGGTCAGTGGCATATTTTTCAAGGGCCTCATATTGCTCTTCTTGATTTTGTGAAGTCACTCTTTCTCCCCCTCTTAACTCCTCAATTGCTTTTTTCATTTCACCTTCTGTAAGCCCTTGGCTCAAAAGGTAGTTGGTTAACTTATTATTTTTAACCTTCATTAGGGCTAGGAGAACAATTTCAGTTGATAGATATTCATCCTTAAATTCTTCTCTTAGCTTATCAGCTTCATTAAAAATATTAAATAAATCCTGGCTGATACTTTGACCATATTGGACATTTGATCCTGAGATACTTGGCAGGCTGTCAATTTGCTTGTCAATTACCCCCTCAAAGCCTTCAAGGTCAATTCCTAAATCAGTATAAAAATTCCTTGCAAAATGATTGGGTTGAACAAAAATTTTCCAAAGATGAGCTGTATCAATATCTTGATTGTGTCTAGTTACAGCTATTCCTTGGGCTTCACCCAGGGCATCTTGCATAGTAGTGGTCATTTTCTCAATGTTCATGTACACTCTCCTTCTTGGTGTAGAAGTAAAACATTATTTAAATCAATTACTGGACCTCAAATGAAAACGCTTGTTGGTCTACAAATAGATTATAGTAATTAATTTTCTTTTAGTAAAGCAATATATTAACAACAAAGGACAAGGATGAAGCTATCCCTGCCCTTGTCTATTTAAGATTATTTCTAAATAAATTTAACCAATTTGATCTTCAATTGATTCAACATACTCTTGAACTTGAGCAAGTTCTTTATCATATTCATGGTCTGCATTGTCAGAATATTTATCAACTTCTTTTAAGATTTTTTTGATTTCATGGATGGCTTTTTTCTCTTCAATCCATTCTCTGATGCGATGTGATTTTCCGTCTTCTTCTAATTCGCTGTATTTATCAACAGTTTCATCTAATTTAGTAAGAACACGTGAAATTTTATCCAAAACTTTTTCTTGTTTTTCAGTATAATCTGCCATTTTGAGACCCTCCAAATTTTAATAATGTCGAATAAGCGATTGCTTATTTCCTAACAAGGTCATTGTATTCCTTTTCAACTTTTTTTGCAAAAATTTATACCTTCGATTTTAAAAAATAAATAAACACACTTTTAATAGTGTGTTTATCTTCTTATTTAAAAGATTATTTTATAAGGAGTCCAGGCATAAGATAGGCCAGAATAAGCATAAGAGCTGCTGCGATGACTGTACCAGCAAAGATAGCCGGAAGAGACTTTTTAGGTGACATTCCAAGTAGGGCTGCAATTAAAGCTCCTGTCCAAGCACCAAAACCTGGGAAAGGAATGGCCGCAAATAAAAGTAGACCAATATTTAAGCTATTAGGATACTTTTTCTTAAGTTTTTCTCCGCCTTCACGTCCTTCTTTAACGATTTTTTTAGCCAGTCCTTTAATTGGACCATGTAGGCTTAAGAAATCTAGGATTTTTTCAATAAAGAAGATGATAAAAGGTACTGGTAACATGGTTCCTAAAACTGCAATTGGTCCTGCTTGATACCAGGGTAAGTCTAAAAGTCTTGCTGCTACAAGACCTCCCCTAAGCTCTAGAACTGGAAGGATTGAAATTATAAAAACCATCATCTTTGGTCCTAAATACTGCTTAAAAAATTCTACTACTACTTCTACCATGTTTATTTCCTTTTAATATATTTTATTCACAAACTACCTTTAAAGTTACCATTTTAAAAGGCTGAAATCAACCCCTTTTTACCCTGTCTCATTCCATTAGATAAAGAAAATTTTGCTATAATAAAAATAAAAATCAAAAAGGAGAAATTTATGCCACTCGCCCAATCGAGTCTTTTAGTAAGTCTCATTTGCCTGGTCTTTTATATTCTTGGCCTTTACTTTATTACAAAGCCCCTCAGCTACAGAAAACCTTTAGTTATTGTAGCCTCTTTAGTGTTTTTTGCCTTTATCAGCTACTATAATCTAAAATTTTATAAAAAATTAAGTAATGATAATATCTTTCAGGTTGTTAACTTAGTTAAAATTATGATTCCCCTGAGTTTTCTGCCTTATATTCTTGGAATTAATGCTTGGTTTAGATCAAAAAAATTCCCCATCAAGGAAATTTACACCTTCATTTTAGAGGTCTTATTTATCCTTCTTGCCTATTACCTGTGGCAACTATGCTTGAGTAATTTATATCTTGGAAGCATCTAATCACTGGGACTAAACTAGCAAGCAAGGCTTGCTAGTTGTTTAGGTCTAGCTTTTCTAAATCCTTATCTGATAACGGCCTATAGGCTCCGCGCTTTAGGTTATCATCAAGCATTAGATTTCCCATGCCAAGCCTTTCCAAATAGGTCACTTTTTTTCCAACAGCCTTGACCATTCGCTTAACTTGGTGGAATTTTCCTTCATGAAGGGTTAGCCTTATAAGGGAGGTGTCTTCTTGCGGATTTACTGATACAAGTTCCAGTTCTGCAGGTAGGCACAATTCTCCTCCGTCAATCGTAAGTCCTTCTGCAAAGAGCTTGATATCGTCCCCAGTCATGATGCCAGAGATTTCTGCCTGGTATAGTTTTGGAACGTGTTTTTTGGGAGAAAGGAGTCTGTGCGCCAAGTCGCCGTCGTTGGTCACTAGTAAAAGCCCTTCTGTATCCTTGTCAAGTCTACCAACAGGAAAAAGGTCATCCCTTCTATCAGAAGCCTTAAATAAATCCATGATTGTCTTGTCACGAGTATCGGTCTTGGCTGAAAGGTAGCCCGCTGGCTTATTAAGAAGATAGTAAAAATATTTTTGATAGTTTACTAGCTGTCCTCTGAAAGTAATTTGATCGGCTTCTTCATTAATTTGATGCTTGTCTGACTTTATCACCTGGCCATTTACTGTTACTTGGCCTTTTTTTATGTCCTTTTTGACCTCTGTCCGGGAACCCAGATTCATATTAGCTAAAAACTTGTCTAAACGCATTTATATTTCTACTTCCATTTCCTTTGTTATTCTGGTCATATTTTAACATTTTATCAGTGCTTTTTCTTTATTTAGGCGATTTTCAGCTTGTTTGGGTAAATTTATTATTAAATGAAAGCCAATCTATGCTAGAATTATTTCATATGCCCCAAAATATATTAAAGGAGATGTTTTGAAAAAATCTATTTTTTTATTCTTGTTAACTTGCCTATTTTTTATTTATCCAGCTAAAATCCTAGCTGATGATTCTCTAGGACCTAGTGGAGATCTTGTAAAAATTGCCCAAGATTTGGGCTACAAGGTCACAGAGGACTACAAACCTAAATCATCAATTGTAATTGATGCCAAAGACGGTCAAATCCTCTGGCAGGACAATCCAGATGAGATTAGAAATCCCGCCAGCATGTCAAAACTTATGACCATGTATCTGGTCTTTGAAGCCATGAAGGAAGGGACATTTGCCATGGATAGCCAGGTCACAGCCAGCGAGCTTGACCAGGAAATAAGCTGCCTTTATGCCGTAAGTAACAGTAGCATCCATGCTGGTGTTGATTATCCGGTTAAAGAGCTTATAACTATGACCCTAGTACCTTCATCAAATGTTTCAACAATCATGCTTGGAAATCTTGTTGCAGACGGAGATACTGGTAAATTTGTTGATATGATGAATGCCAAGGCCCAGGAAATCGGGATGACCAACACCCATTTCAACAATGCTGGGGGAGCTGAGGCTGTAGCCTTTAGTGGACTTTACAATCCAGCAGGCTATGATCCTAACAAGGGAAATTCAACTACTGCTAGGGATTTTGCCATTTTAGCCTACCATATTTTAAATGAATACCCACAAATTCTTGAATTTACCAGCCAGGCCACAGCAACTACCATGAAAGGCACCCCTTACGAGGAAAGTTTTGAGAACTATAACTATTCTCTACCAGGTACTGTGACTGGAGCGGCTTACGGATACGAAGGAGTTGACGGCTTAAAAACTGGATCAAGTCCTGAAGGAGCTTACAACTATACTGTTACCTGCAATAAAAACGGAATGAGGGTTATTGAGGTCATTATGGGAGTTGGTGATTGGGACGACGAGCCCAGCGAATTTATCAGACATCTCTTTGGAAATGCCCTTCTTGATAAAATTTATGCTGACTACAGTATGAATACCCTTTTAGCTAGTGGAGAGCAGACTGTCAATAATCAAAAAATCACAGTTGACCAGGAATTAAAGGCGGTCACTAAAAAGGGGACAGAAGCAAGTTTTAGCTTGGAAAATAATCAACTTGTTCTCACAAGTGCCCTTCCGCTAGTCAGTAAGACTTTTTCACCCCTTGCTGTCAACTATACGGAGACTAAATCAAGTCCTACCACCACGGCATCTAAAAATACAACAAAAAATACTGGTTCAGGATCTTCATTAAAAGATAGCTCCTTGTTTAAACTTTCAAAAATCAGCCTTCTACTTGTTCTGGGAATCACTATTTTAGTTGTTTTCCTAGCCCTTATCCTTCTTAGAGTTACTAGAAAGAGAAGAAAGGCTTAAAAACAAAAAATCTCCATAAATTGGAGATTTTTTTGTTTTTTTATTTTTCAGCCTTATCAAGATCGCTTGTCATTACATCAAGAGATTCAAGACCTGAACCTGCAAGGTACCAAACTTGTGGATCTAGACTTATAACCTGGTTATTTTTACCAGCCTTAGTTTCCTTAACTAAATCATTTGAAGCTAGATCATTTTTTGAATCATCTCCACCAATGGCCTTAGTACGGTCAATTACAAAGATAATATCTGGATTCTTTTCAGCAATGTACTCATAAGAAACATTTTGTCCGTGGGTACTTGCCTTAACATCTTCATCAGCTGGTTTGAAGCCGTATGAATCAAAGACAATTCCAAAGCGTGAACCCTTACCATAAGTTGATAGGTTACCCTCACTTGCCATAATAATCATAGCCTTCTTATCTGATTTTTCATTGGCTTCTTTCATTTTATCCATTGATTTTTGGATTTTTGCAATCTTTTCATCAGCTTCTTTTTCTTTACCAAAGACTTTGGCAAGTTCTTTAATATTTTCTTGAGTTGAAGCCCAAGGAGAGTTTGCATCTGTTGAGAAGAAGACAGTCGGTGCTATCTTAGATAGTTGTTCCTCGTAGTCCTTTTGACGACCTGCAATAACAATCAAATCAGGTTTTAGCTGATTAATTTTTTCAAGATCAGGCTCCTTAACTCCACCAACTGATGCAATGTCCTTGTATTGATCCAGGTAGCTTGGTAGAGAGCTTGTTGGAAGACCTGTTACACGGTCTTTAAGACCAAGTGAATCCATGGTGTCAAGTGAGCTGTAATCAAAAACAACAACCTTTTCCGGATTATAAGGAACTTCCTTTTCTCCATTAGAATCTTTAATTTTAATGGTCTTCTGGCTACTTGCCTCTGATTGGGTACTTGAACTTGTAGCTGTATCACTTGACCCCTTACTTCCACAGGCTGCAAGACCTATAAGAGTCACCAAAACAACAAGCGCTGATAGCATTTTTTTCATAATTTATTCTCCGTAAATTTATTAATTAAAGTACAGGCAAAATGGTTTGCCCTTTATTTGATGGACATGGACGTCCATATCATAGAGGTCACTTAAAACATCTTCTTTGATAATATCCTCTGTTTGTCCCCTTTTAAAGATTTGCCCGTCTTTCATGGCAACAATGTAGTCGGCATAAACAGCCGCAAAATTAATGTCGTGTAAAACAATAAATACTGTCTTATCATCCTTATCAACAAGTTCTCTTAATTCCTTCATGATCTGCTGGGCATGATTCATATCAAGATTATTAAGAGGTTCGTCAAAAAGCATGTAGCTACTATCTTGAGCCAAAATCATGGCAATATAAACCCGCTGCAGTTGACCACCTGACAGCTCATCAATCTTGTCCTGGGCCAAATCCCAAAGGTTCATTTTTTTTAAAACATGGTCAATAACCTGCTTATCTTCTGCAGTCAGCCTTCCCTTGCTGTGAGGGTAGCGGCCAAATGATACTAAATCTCTGACTGAAATCTTTAGGTTATAGCTATTTGACTGCTTTAAAATCGCAAGCCTCTTTGACAAGTCCCTTGATGACCAGGTCTTAATTTCCCTTTCATCAATGTAAATTTTTCCTTGATTTATGTCCTGCAGGCGACTAACTAAAGATAGCATGGTTGACTTTCCGGCCCCATTAGGACCAATAAAAGCAACTAGCTTGCCCTGAGGAATTTCAAGGTTAATGTCCCTTAATATGTCCTTACTGCCAAGCCTTTTTTCAACTGCACAAAGTTCAATCATACTTTCTTTCTCCTATAATTTTTCCAATAAAGATAATCCCACCAAGAAATTGGATGATAACGCTAATGGTCGTTGAAAAACCAAAGACCTGCTCAACCAGAAATTGACCTCCGACGAGTAAGACAATACCTATCAAACTAGATGCTAGAAAAATATAGCGGTGGTTAAAACTCGTAAAGATGGCCCGACTAATTGTTGATAAAATAAAACCTAGAAAAACTGTCGGTCCAACTAAGGCAGTTGACGTTGCTGTAAGTACGGAAATTAAAATTAAACTAACCATTTGAATCCTTGAAACATCAAGACCCAGGTTGATACTCGTATCCCGCCCCAGCTGCATGACATCAAGCTTTCCTCCAATGCCAAAAAAATAAGCAATCCCTATGAATATTAAAAGACTAGCTAGAAGCATGTGGTAGGTGTTGACATTACTAAAGGAGGCAAAGAGCTTACCCTGAAGCATGTCATACTCATTTGGATTCATAACAACCTGCAAGAAGGTACTAATGCTTGAAAAGAAAGTACCAGATACAATCCCAATCATTAGGACCTCAAAAAGATCCCCTCCCTCTCTCTTGGTAAAAACCATAATGGCAACTGTACTTAAGAGGGTCATCAAGAAGATGGTTCCTAGAAAAAGGGCCGTTGATTCTTGAGAGAGCATGGTAACCCCGCCAAATATAAAGAATAACAGGGTTTGAATAAGGACGTAAAGGTTGTCTAAACCTAAAATTCCTGGACTTAAAAGTCGGTTGGTCGTAAGGGTTTGAAAACTTACCGTTGACACTGAACTTGCTAGAGCTACTAGAACAAAAGCCATTAAGCGCTTACCTCTAAGGGCCAAAGCAAACTCCCAATTCCCGTAGGTATTATAGGTTAAATAAAGGACTACAAGAGCCAAAGCAAGCACAGCCAAGCAGCTGATTTTTAACCAGTAATTTTTTTCCTTAAGCATGCCTAATCCTCCTGTATAAAAAGAATAAAAATATACCACCACCCAAGGTTCCTACAATCACACTTACTGGAATCTCGTAAGGCGCAATGATCGTTCTTGAAAGGATGTCACAGACCACCAAAAAGATACTTCCAGACATCCAGGTTTGATTAAGGGTATTTTTTAAATGGTCTCCGTACATGAGGGAAACAAGATTTGGAATAATAATACCAAGAAAGGGAATACTTCCAACCATGATAAGAACAGACGTTGATCCAAGGGAAACAAGGACCAAGACCAGGGGAATTAAAAACTTATGATTGATACCAAGACTTGCTGCCATATCCTCACCCAGTCCTAAAACAGTTATTTGATAGGCAAGGATATAAATGGCGATAAAAACTGGTACGGTCACATAAATTAACTCATACTGACCCTTCATGACCATGGAAAAATTTCCCTGTAGCCAGGATGATAGGTTCTGGACAATTTGGAACTGGTAGGCAAAAAAGGTTGCAACAGATCCAATAATATTTCCAAACATAATACCTGCCAAGGGAAGAATCATCTCGTCCCCCTTGGGCAGCATCCGGCTCAGGGCCAAAAAGGCCAGGGAGCCAAGAAAGGCAAAAACAAAGGCAAAACTTGACTTTAAAAGCATGGTGCTGCCCGGAAAAATAAGCATGGCAATTAAAATACCCAAACGGGCACTATCCATCATTCCAATGGTTCCAGCTGATACGAATTTATTTTGCATCATATGCTGCATTATTTTCCCCGAAAGACTAATCATACCACCAGCCAAGATTAAACTAATGGTTCGTGGTACACGAACCTTAGAAAAAACCATTAATTGATTTTTGTCACCAGACAATACCCCTTCCATGTTGATACTATGAACTCCAACAAAAAGTGATAAGAGTCCAAAAATTACCAATAGCCCTAAAGGTATATACTTTTTCACCCCAACTCCCCTAAAATCTTATTTGTCTTTGGTAAAAATCTCTAGTATTCACTTAATTTTAATAAATTTTTGTGAAAAATTTAATATAACAAAGACCTGTCTAGTATATCATTGTCAAATACTTTTTACAAGAATAATGTAAAATATATTTTACTTTTTTAAAAAATATGAAAAAAAGAGCTAATTTTATAGCTCTTTTATAGGTCTTGTTCAAGTTTTTCAAGCATGAGGGAGGCCACATTAAGGCACTTTAGCTCAGTCCTCTTTTGGTATTCTTCAAAAAAGTAGGGAAAGTGGGTACAGGCAAAAATTATCTCTTGGACGGCATTTTCCTTAAAAAATTCAATGCTAGCAGGAAGGCCGTAAGATTTCACAAGTTGAGCTGCTGGTACCTCCTCCTCCACTGCATAAACCCAGGCAAGGTTTGAAATGGCAGAAATTCTAATTTGCGAATTGGCCTGGGTCATAACCCGCTCCACCCCTGCTGCTCCCTGGGCATTGGCTGCTAAAAGGCCCAATTTACTGTGATTTTGAGCCAGCTCCTTGTAGATAGTAAAGGGTGTAATGACTGGTTTTTGGTACTTACTGGCCAAAAAATCAAAATCGACAGAGGCTGAGAGGGAATTACAGTAGATAAAGAAGGCATCTACACCTTGGGCCAAATAATCTTCAAATATCTCTTCCATTTTAAGCATCCTCTCTTCTGACTCCATGGTCTGAAAGTAGGTCTGTTCATTAGGATTTTCAGATATATATTTTTCAAGCATCAAAATTTTATCAGCAAACTCGGACTTGGCTACAAGCTCCGCTCCTGCCCTGGTATCAACAGGCGTTCCCGCAACCACAAGTACTTTTTTCATAGACTCCTCCTAAGATCTTAAAATTCCTTCCAGTATAGCAAAAAATTTGGAGGGTGACTAAAAAAACCACCCTTCATAAGGTGGTTTTTTCCATTTCTATTCTTCATCCATGCTAAGGACACTTAGGAAGGCTTCCTGTGGTACCTCAACTGAACCGATTGATTTCATCCGTTTTTTACCGGCCTTTTGCTTCTCAAGAAGCTTACGTTTACGGGATACGTCACCACCGTAACACTTGGCAAGTACGTTTTTACGAAGGGCCTTGATGTCAGATCTAGCCACAATCTTGTGACCGATAGCTGCCTGGATTGGCACCTCAAATTGCTGGCGGGGGATGATTTTCTTAAGTTTTTCAACAATAAGTTTCCCGCGCTCATATGCAAAGTCCTTGTGGACGATGAATGATAGGGCATCGACCTTTTCGCCGTTAAGAAGGATATCCATCTTAACCAGGTTACTTGGACGGTACTCACTGATTTCATAGTCAAAGCTTGCGTAACCCTTGGTGCTTGACTTAAGCTTGTCAAAGAAGTCATAAACGATTTCAGACAGCGGAATTTGGTAGATGATATTTACCCTGTTATCATCAATATAGTCCATGGTCACAAACTCACCACGTTTTCTTTGGGCCAGATCCATAACAGCCCCTACGAATTCACTTGGAACCATAATTTGAGCTTTAACAAAAGGCTCTTCAATGTTTTCAATCATAGTTGGATCAGGGAATTCACTTGGGTTTGAGACAGTAATTGACTCACCAGCTGTTGTGTTTACCTGGTAGATAACACTTGGTGCAGTCATGATAAGATCCAGATTGAATTCACGCTCCAGACGCTCTTGGATAACGTCCATGTGAAGAAGTCCTAGGAATCCACAGCGGAAACCAAAACCAAGGGCTTGAGATGTTTCAGGCTCAAAACGAAGGCTGGCATCATTCAATTGAAGTTTTTCAAGGGCCTCACGCAGGTCATTATATCTGTTTGAGTCAATAGGATAAAGACCACAGAAAACCATCGGATTAAGTTCCTTGTACCCTTCAAGAGGTTCTGCTGCTGGATTGTCAGCTAAAGTCACTGTGTCCCCAACACGGGTGTCGGCAACTGTTTTGATGCTGGCTGCAATGTAACCAACGTCACCTGCCATCAGGTAGTCACGGTCAACGGCCTTAGGAGTAAAAATTCCAACCTCTGTTACGTCAAAGGTCTTACCATTACTCATCATCTTGATCTTATCACCTGGCTTAACCACCCCGTCCATTACACGAATGTTTAAGATAACCCCACGGTAGGCGTCATAGACTGAGTCAAAGACCAGAGCCTTAAGGGGCGCTTCAACATCACCAGCTGGAGCTGGTACCTTTTCAACGACTTGCTCAAGGATTTCTTCAATCCCGATCCCTGCCTTGGCACTGGCTAAAACTGCATCACTAGCATCAAGACCGATAACATCTTCAATCTCAGTACGAACACGCTCTGGATCAGCTGCTGGTAGGTCAATTTTGTTAATAACTGGAATAATTTCAAGATCATTATCAAGGGCCAGGTAAACATTGGCCATGGTTTGGGCCTCAATCCCTTGGGCTGCATCAACCACAAGGATGGCACCCTCACAGGCCGCAAGACTTCTTGATACCTCATAGGTGAAGTCGACGTGTCCCGGTGTGTCAATCAGGTGGAAAATGTAAGTTTCCCCGTCTTTTGCCCTATAGTTAAGCTCGATGGCATTAAGTTTGATGGTAATCCCGCGCTCACGCTCAAGATCCATTGAGTCAAGGAGCTGGTCCTGCATCTCACGTTTAGAGACAGTCTGCGTCTGCTCCAAGATTCGGTCAGCCAGAGTCGATTTCCCGTGGTCAATGTGGGCAATAATCGAGAAGTTACGAATCTTCTTCTGACGTTCCTTTAATTCATTAATATTTATATTTGACATTTATTTTTCCCTCATCATATTAATTTGATAATTCCTTTAATTCTACCATTTTTTTGGTCAAAAGTCATTATTTCTAGGACAAGCATGGCCTTAAGATTTAGAAAACACTTATAATTCTCCCAGTAAATTATCTGGGCTAGGATAACTTTTTATCAAAAGCGAAATAAATGTTATAATCAAGCTATGACGACTAAAGAAAAAGTATTTAAAATTTTATTCGAAGCTTCCGACTATGTTAATGGCGAGGAAATTGCCGTTGATTTGGATATCAGTAGGACAAGTGTCTGGAAGGCGGTCAAGGCACTTGAAAGGGATGGAATCTTGATTGATTCCGTTAAAAATAGGGGTTACCGCCTGATTGCAGGCGATCTTCTTGACGCTAAAAAAATCCTTGAGGCAAGTCCTAAACTAAGGGCTGTTGAAATTATTAAATCTAGCCAGTCCACCCAGGCTGATGCTAAGATGGACCTTTCAGAAGACACCCTCTATCTGGCAAATGAGCAAGGGCACGCCAGGGGGCGATTTGGTAGGGAATTTTATTCGGAAAAAGGCCGGGGTATTTATATGAGTCTTGTCATAAAGCCTCATCTCCTCTTTGATGAAATGCCTCAATATACTGTACTTACAGCTGCAGCTGTGGTTTGCGCCATTAAAAAACTGACAGGGATTGAAACTGAAATTAAGTGGGTTAATGACATCTACCTAAACGGTAAAAAACTTGCAGGGATTTTAACCGAAGCCCAGACTGACGTTGAATCAAAAACAGTCACTGACTTAATTATTGGGATTGGACTTAACTTTTCCATCCAGGACTTTCCAGATGAAATCAAAGACAAGGTCACAAGCCTTTTTAAAACAGATGCTCCTATCACAAGAAATCAACTAATTGCAGAGATTTGGAATCAATTTTTTGAATTGATGGACGAAGACTATCTGGCAATCTACAAGAAACATTCACTTGTTTTAGGCCGTGATGTTTCCTACAAGCAGGGTAAAACTGAATACGAAGGACGTGCTGTTGACATTAATGACCGGGGGGAATTAATCGTTGACACTCAAGAAGGACTTAAGACCATTGGTAGCGGGGAAATTTCTCTTAGTAAATGGTAAAACAAAAACCAGCCTAGGCTGGTTTTTTTATTTGTCTTGGTTTGCTTTAAGTTTTGCTACTGCTTTTTCAAATACTTGAGGTAGTGGGGCTTCAAATTCAAGCCATTCACCACTTGTTGGGTGTTCAAAACCAAGTACTTGAGCATGAAGGAACTGGCCTTCATTTGGTGTTAGTGTCTTTTTAGGTCCGTATAAGGGATCGCCTGCCACAGGGTGACCAATATAAGCCATGTGAACACGAATTTGGTGGGTTCTACCTGTTTCAAGTTCTAGTGAAATCAGACTGTAGTCTTTGAAACGTTCAAGGACTTCAAAGCGGGTTACAGCGTCTTTTCCACCTGCTACAACAGCCTGTTTCTTACGGTCTTTAGGACTGCGGCCAATTGGCGCTTCAATCATCCCACGGTCTCGTGGTAGAACTCCGTGAACCAAGGCCAGATAACGGCGCTTACTTGACTTGTCCTTGAGTTGGGCTGCAAGTTTTTCATGGGCCGCATCATTTTTTGCGACCATGAGAAGGCCTGAGGTATCCTTGTCAATCCTATGAACAATCCCTGGGCGAACAACTCCGTTAATTGAAGAGAGGTTTTTAATCTGGTGCATGAGTCCATTAACCATGGTTCCAGAGGGATGACCGGCTGATGGGTGAACTACCATGCCTTGAGGTTTATTAACTACTGCCACATCATCATCTTCATAAATGATATCAAGATTAAGATCTTCAGGTAGGTACTCTAAGACTTCTTCTACAGGCGGTTCAAATTCGATAACATCTCCTGCTTGAACCTTGTATTTGGCCTTGGCCACACGCCCATTGACTGTTACTTGACCTGTTTTGATTAATTCATTGGTAACAGTTCTTGAGTATTCGGTTAAATCAGCTAAGGCCTTGTCCAAACGAGGTCCAGCATTTTCTATTAGTATTTTCAATTTTTATGGTTCTCCTTTTTTTTATCATCACGGTAGATGGCTATATAAAGTAATACTACACCAACACATAGGAAAATATCTGCCAGATTAAAAATTGGAAAATTAATAAAATCTACTTGGAACATGTCAACAACATAACCCATACGAATACGGTCGATGAAATTACCTAAGGCTCCTGCAATGATTAAAGCCACAGTATAGCTAATGCCATTGTTTTTATTTATATTTTTTAATAAAAAATAGATTCCAACTGCTAGAGCAAGGATTGTTATGAGGGTAAAAAACCACTGCTTTCCTTCCATTAGGGACCAAGCTGCACCTGTATTTTGCAGGTGGGCCAGGCTAAAGACGCCCTTAACTACAGATTTACTTTCACCTAGGGGAATATTTTTAACCGTCTCAATTTTAACTAATTGATCAGCTATTACTCCTCCTATTATCATTAGTGGGATTAATATTTTTTTCATACCCTGTATTATACCATTTTATTCCCAGTTTATTAACCTTCTTGTATGATGAGAATTAAAAGAAGTGGCGGTCTAGACCTCCACTTCCTCCTTGATTTGTTTTTTAGCCGTAGCAAGCATTAGCCTAATCCTATTGAGTTGGTTGACCAAGCTAACTCCTGGATCATAGTCAATAGGGGCAATATTTGCCTTAGGATACTGGCGGCGCAGCTCCTTGATCATTCCCTTTCCGACTATATGGTTTGGCAGACAGCCAAAAGGCTGCAGGCAGACAATGTTATCAACACCGTCTTGTAAAAGCTCAATCATCTCACCTGTTAGGAACCATCCTTCACCCGTATGATTACCGATTGAAATAATTTTTTCCGTATCAGCTGCTAGACTGTCAATTGAATGAAGACCTTCAAACCTATTCGATGCACGAAGGGCCTTATTCATTGGTTTTTCAACCATATTGATGATATTTAGTAGCCCACGCGCTAAAAATTTACCCTTCTTGGAATGACCGATATTTTCAGCCTTCCAAATTTGATTGTAAAGGGAATAGTTCATAAAGCCTATAATATCAGGAACAACAGCTTCTGCTCCTTCTGCCTCAATGATTGATACAATGTCATTATTGGCAGTTTTTGAATACTTAACAAGGATTTCTCCCACAACCCCGACTCTTGGTTTTTTAATATCTAAAAGAGGAATTTCATCAAACTCACGAATTATGGCCTTCATATTTCTATTAAATTCAAAGAGTGAGGCTGATTTGACATTCTTTTGGGCCTTCTTCAACCATTTTTGATGGAGGGCATTAATTTCTCCCTGGTTTATTTCGTAAGGTCTGGTCCTGTAGACTACCCTTTCAAATAAATCCCCGTAGAGGGCTGCAATCATAAATCTTGTCATCAAAGGCAGGGTGAACTTAAAGCCTTCAGATGACTCTGTCCCCTTGTTACCCATTGACAGACTGACTACAGGTACCTGAGGGAAACCAGCATCTTTTAAGGCCTTCCTAAGAAGGGGAATGTAGTTGGTCGCCCTACAACCGCCTCCTGTCTGGGTCATCATTACACTGGTGTTATTGACATCGTAATCTCCTGACTGAAGGGCATCAATCAATTGGCCTATTGAGATGATGGCAGGATAGCATGAGTCATTATTTACAAATTTAAGTCCTGCTGAGATACTGTCTTTGGTATCTGGAAGGACAACCACATTGTAGCCTGAAGCTTGAAAGGCTGTATCAATTAGACCTGCCTGGTGAATCGGTGACAGCATGGGCATAAGAAGGGTGTGTTTCTTTCTCATATCCTTGGTGAAGACAGGCTCTTCTTTTACAAGTTCTTCAATCTTAGTTGGAAGTACATCTTTTCGTTTGTCCCGCTCCTTAACGGCAGCCTTAAGACTTCTTAAACGAATTCTTACAGCTCCCATATTTGAACCTTCATCAATTTTTAAAACAGTATAAAGTTTGTTCTTTTGGGCCATGATTTCTTCAACCTGGTCAGTTGTAACGGCATCAAGTCCGCACCCAAAGGAATTAAGTTGGACTAGTTCAAGATTTTTATTTTTGGCAACAAGGCGGGCTGCAGCATAAAGTCTTGAATGATAAACCCACTGGTTTACGACCCTTAAACCACCCACATCTCCTAAATGAGAGACACTGTCCTCTGTTAGAACATGAAAGCCCTCTTGAATCATAATGTCCGCAATCCCGTGGTTAATTTCAGGATCCAAATGATAAGGGCGGCCTGAAAGGACAATGGCCTTTTCATTATTTAAATTAATCTTCATAAGAAGATCCTCTGCCTGATTTCTAAGATCATTTTTAAAGGCATCTAGCTCTTCAAAACCATGGATAATCGCTGCCTCAACCTCTTGTTTACTAAGGTCAAAATCAGCCAAAGAATCATAAAGGGACTGGGTCATACTCTTCACATCAGCTAGGTTAATAAAAGGGTGAATGTACTTAACCTGACCATCACGAATTTCATCAACATTATTTTTTATAACCTCAGGATAGCTCTGAACAATCGGACAGTTGAAGTTATTTTGAGCCGTCTTGTCCTCCTGCCTTTCAAATAAAACAGAAGGATAGAAGATTGTTGGAAGGCCTTTTTTAATCAGGCTTGCAATATGTCCGTGAGATAGTTTTGCAGGGTAGCAGACCGTATCAGAAGGGATGGTCTCAATTCCTGACTCATAAAGTTCCTTGTTGCTTCTTGGAGAAAGAACAACCCTAAAACCTAGGTCACTTAAAACAGTGTGCCAAAGGGGATAGTTTTCATACATATTAAGAACCCTTGGTAGTCCAATTTCCCCGTTTTTGGCGTCTTTTCTCCTTAAGGATTTATACTTGAATAATTTCTTGTATTTATAGTCAAGAAGGTTGACCTTTTTGTCCTTATTGAGAGCTTTCTGCTGCATGGCCTTTTCCACCCCACGCTCGCACCTATTTCCTGATACGAACTTACGACCATCATTAAAGACTGAAAGGGTCATCTTACAGTTGTTCTCGCAAAGACCACATTTGACAAATTCCTTGGTTGTCTCAAAGGCCGAAAGCTCCTCAAGGGGTAAAATCTGTGATGGTACAGAATCCATGTTTTCAAGGGCGATTAGGGCACAACCATAGGCACCCATAAGTCCTGCGATATTGGGACGAACAGCCTGGCGACCACTAATTTTTTCAAAGGACCTAAGGACAGCTTCATTGTAGAAGGTTCCCCCTTGAACAACTATTTTTTCACCCAAGTCTTCTGGCTTCTTAACCTTGATAACCTTGTAAAGGGCGTTTTTAATAACTGAGTAAGACAAGCCAGCTGAAATATCACCAACACTTGCCCCTTCCTTTTGAACCTGCTTAACCTTAGAGTTCATAAAGACCGTACAACGGGAACCAAGATCAACTGGGTGACTGGCTAAAAGGGCAAGCTCTGCAAAATCACGCACATCGTGCTTGAGGGATTTGGCAAAGGTTTCAATGAAGGATCCACAGCCAGAACTACAGGCTTCATTAAGCTGAATACTTGATAGGGCTCCGTCCTTAATCTTCATGGCCTTCATATCCTGGCCACCAATATCTAGGATAAAGTCAACCCCAGGCTGGAAGAAATCTGCAGCCTTATAATGAGCCATGGTTTCAACCTCACCAAAGTCGATTTTGAGAGCATTTTTAATCAAATGTTCCCCGTAACCAGTAACAGCTGATTTGGCAATGTAGGCATCCTCTGGCATCTCCTTATAAAGCCTACTTAGGACTTCAATAACATTTTCAAGGGGCTCTCCGTTATTACTACCATAGTGGTCAAAAAGAATATCCCCGTCCTCATTGATAAGCACAAGTTTACTGGTTGTTGAACCGGCATCGATTCCTAGAAAGGCTGGGCCCTTATGATCTGATAAGTTGGCATAAGAGGCACTGGCCTTTTTGTGACGCCTTCTAAATTCCTTAAGTTCTTCTTCATTTTCAAAAAGTAAATCAAGAGTATCCTGAGGAACAAGGGCATCTGATGAGTCCTGGCTAAGGGAGGCGATTAGGTCATCGATTGTTTTTGTTTGGCGGTTTGAATCATCATCAAGGGCCGCTCCCATGGCCACAAATAATTGCGGATTTTCAGGGAAAACAACATTTTCCTCTGCTATATTTAAAGTTTCAATGAAGCGCCTACGGAGCTCACTCATAAAGAAGAGAGGGCCTCCTAAAAAGGCGATGTTTCCTTTGATTTTTCGCCCAGCAGCAAGACCTGCAATGGTCTGATTAACCACGGCCTGAAAGATTGAAGCTGCAATGTCTTCCTTTCTAACTCCTTCATTCAGAAGGGGCTGAACGTCGGTCTTAGCAAAAACCCCGCAACGACTGGCAATCGGATAGATATTTTGGTAATTTTTGGCCAGCTCATTAACACCTGCTGCATCTGTCTTCAAAAGGGCAGCCATTTGGTCAATGAAGGCACCAGTACCACCAGCACAGGTCCCGTTCATCCTCTGCTCAAGCGTCCCATCAAAGAAGGTCATCTTGGCATCTTCTCCTCCAAGTTCAATCATAACGTCAGTTTGAGGAATGAACTTTTCAATAGTTAAGGTAGAAGCAATAACCTCCTGGATAAAGGGGACGTCAATCACGTCAGCAAGACCCATTCCACCAGACCCTGTAATAGAAAGCTCAAGTTCCAAATTCCCAAGCTCGTTCTTTAGTTCTTCCAATACCTTGATGGTCGCATTTTTAACATCTGAAAAATGCCTCTCATATCTTGAAAAGATTAACTCATAATCCTCATCAAAGACCACTACTTTTACCGTGGTCGAGCCTACATCAATCCCTGCCCTATATTTCATATTTCTCCCTTTCAAGCATACATTCAAACAACACTGTGTCGCATATCTATTATATTACACCGCTCATATTTGAATGCAACCATCAAATTTGATATCATATTGCTTAAACAACACTTTGTAGGAGAATGTCGTGAAAATAAAAAAAGATTTAAGGGTAGTTAGAACAAATAGGCTGATTATCAATTCATTTTTACAACTTTTAAGGGAAAAAAGCTTTGATAAAATAACCATCAGTGAAATTTCAAACCATGCCATGATCAACAGGGCCACATTCTATGCCCACTTTAAAAATAAGGATGACCTGTATGAGAGTCTAATCGACTATTTTTTCGAGGACATTTCAGACATCATCAACAGGGAAGATTTGACTGATGAAAGAACCGTCAATGTTAAAAATATTGAAGGGGCCCTTGAGGAAATTTACCACTTTATCAAAAAAAATCCCGAATTTGGCCTGATCCTTCTTGATAGCGGAAATGAACGGCTAATTCGTAGAAAGCTCCTTGATTTTTTAGATGATAAATACCTTGAGCTCCTTGCCCAGCTTGATATTAGAGAAGATGGCCTTCAAGTGCCAACAGACTTTGTTGTAAGTTATATTATAGGCATCTTCACCTCAAGCCTTAAGTGGTGGATGGACAATCTTGATAAAATCACCCCCCAGGAGCTCAGTCATCTGGTGATTAAGCTTATAAGTAATGGTCATTTAACCGTTCTTGGAGTCAATATTAATAGGAGATAAAAATAGCCCCGGCTATTTTTTTATTTACCGGCTGCAAAACAGATAAAATATGTGAAAAACAGGTATACCAATCCGACAATTATTGTGAAAATTAATGATTGGGCTATCTGTTCCTTTGTATAATATTTATCAAAAAATAAGGAAAAATTATCTTTTTTATCAAAGTCCCGGAAAGCTCTAACTCCTCTAAATTACATGGATTTTACTCAAATATTACAGGAAAATATCAGGTTTATGAAAGCGCATAAGAAAATTTATGAAAACGACATATTCATTTTGAAAGCGATTGATTTTATAAGAAAATTAACGTATACTGGTGTCTATAACTTATCAAGGAGATAGAAACAACAATGAACCAAAACAGAGAAAACTTCATCAAATACCTAGGTATCGTAGCATCAATCATCGCTGTAGGAATGTATGTTACCTATATCTCACAAATCAATCTTAACCTTACAGGACACAAAGGTTCAGCCATCCAACCTTTCGTTGCAGGTCTTAACTGTACTTTATGGTCAATCTATGCCCTTTCAGGTGAGAAAAAAGAATGGCCAATCTTCGTAGCAAACGCACCAGGCGTTATCTTCGGCTTCCTAACATTCTTTACAGCCCTATAAGAAATGACAATAAAGGCTAAGGGGATTTTCCTCTTAGCCTTTTTAGCTGTCTATCTAGCAAGTTTATTTACAGGTGGATCAAAGTCCCTAAGTTTTTCTGATAGATGAACCAAATGGGTAACAAATTTTTGAGTGGGAGCCTTTAGACCATGCTCTTCGGCCAAGGATACGAGATAGCCATTAATATAATCAACTTCTGTTGGACGTCCCTTAACAAAATCCTGATACATGGAAGGAAAATGATCTGGTGATTTCACTCTTGAAACTAAATCCATTGATTTAAGCATCCTGGCAGGGGATTCAATAAGTTCAATCCCTGCTGCATGAGCTGCAGCATAAGCTTCTTCAACCATGGGCCTTGCAATATCCTCTAAAAAGTCATCATACTGGATTAGTTGACCAAGTCTTGCCTGAAACATGGTTGCTATCGAATTTTCAACGGAATTAAAGGTAAGCTTGGTTAAAACAGTCCCCATAAGATTATCAGAATACTGAGGTTCTAGACCTGCTTTTTCAAAATCCTTCAAAACTTGGTCCAAGGTCTCTGTTGGCTCCTCGCAAAGGTTGGCATAAACTGAGGCACAAGAACCTATAAAGTCAACATCACCAAAATCATTTAAGATAGTAGCAATCATCGCAGTCCCACCAATAATGCGGTCATCTGAAAAATATTTCTGAAGTTTCTCCAAGTGACCCATGCCGTTCATGGCACCAAGAGCCACTTGCCCCTCCTTAAATTTAGGAGCCAGACGCTTTAAAGTATCCTCCAGCTGCATCTGTTTCATGAAAAAAATCCAAATATCAGGATTGCCTTCATAATCCTCTGGCGAGTAGATACTTACCGGGATAAGCCTCCTATCCTTATGGTCAATAGACCTATAAACCTTATTACCCTGCTTCCTAATAACATCTAAGGACTCTTTGGTAGGTTCCACAAAATCAACCTCAAGACCTGCATCCTGTAATAAAAGTCCGTAGCGTAAGCCCATAGCTCCGGCACCAACAACTGCATATTTCATTTTCCGTCCTCCACTAATCTTACAAATACTTTTGTCTAGGATACTAGCAATCCTCAAAACTTGCAAGAATTTATCGGTTGAAAGCAAAAAGACTCAAGCTGAGCTTGAACCTTTTTTACTCGCTGCTAGTCCTGTTCTTCCAGGCAACTTTCATAGGAAATTTCTTTTTGGTAGGGGTCAAGCTGCCGTTTTTTAAGGGCTGATTTTTTATTGGTCTTAAGATAAAGAGCCTTCTTGGTCAAATCATAAGACACCCAGTAGACAGTGTTGGCCTCCTTAAAGACCCCCTCCTCTTTTTCAAGATTCACCGGAAGCTTCAAAAACTGAAGGAGTCTGCTAATATGCCAGGGGCCATCCTTGGCCTTAAAATCATCCAAGGAATTTACCAGCTGGTAGGCCCGTTTAAAGCGCTCGATAGAAGCTCTAGAATCATCCTGGCAAGCATCTTCTGCTCCTTCTTTTTTCTCCACAAAAAGCCCCCTGTGATTAAACTTCTGAACCCCATTATCAAAGGGAGATGAACTTGTAAGATCCTTAATTATCCTAGCATGCTGGCGGTAGCTAGGACTATTAGTCATAACCCCAAGCCCCGTAAAAAGCCTAAGCCTTCCACCTTTTGTCGGTTCAAGAACAATCATGTCACCACTTGGATCAAGGAAGCTGTAATGAAGGGGATACATAACCTCCTGACCACAAAGTTCAAAGGGCATGTTTACAAGAGCATAATTTTTATAGGCCGCCCTGATTTCTTTCACCGAAGAAAATTTACTGAGAATATAGGTTACAAATTCTTCAC
Source organism: Streptococcaceae bacterium ESL0687 (assembly GCA_029392475.1). Taxonomy (NCBI): domain Bacteria; kingdom Bacillati; phylum Bacillota; class Bacilli; order Lactobacillales; family Streptococcaceae; species Streptococcaceae bacterium ESL0687. The sequence continues at coordinate 628,872 of CP113940.1, read as the reverse complement.
CAATAAAAGGAGTAAGTCCCTGCTCTTTAATGGTATCAAGTTCTCCTCTTAGGGCTTCGTCAAAGACCTGATTATTACCAGCAAGTCCACATTCATTTACCCCGTCATAAAGGTCAAAGGAGTCTAGGGCACCAAGCCCCATGATGCTGTATTTGGCCGTCCAGTCCTTAAGTTGGCTTTTAATCCTTGTTCCCCGAGGAATCTTTATAATACCCGAAGGAATGGGGTTTTGAGGACTATCTTCAAAGATGTCCAAGGGAAGATCCATGGTTCGCCCAAAGAAAACTTGCCCCTCAGCTGATTTAATCCGAATACCAGTACACATAATCCCTCCATTAGTAAACTATATAAATTTTAGTAAGTTAACTAATTATAGCACAAAGGAAGAAGTTTAGGCAAAAATCTACTTTGATTATTTGATATTAAGAATTGACTTTTAAATCGCTAGGTTTATAATGGTACCAAACAAGGAAAGTCGAGGAGTTTTTATGATGATTTTTGCGGTAAGCATGTTGCTTTTGAGTCAAATTTTAAGGAAATGGCTTGTACCAAAGATTCCAGCCAAATACTTAAAGTACAAGGGGCTTGCCCTTAGTTTGCTTATCCCTATCTTAGCCCTTATTTTAAGGCTACCTCTTGATTTTAGTGCCCTAAATCTACCCTTCTACATTCTAGCCCTAGCAGGACTTGGAATTTTTATAAGGGACATAAACAAAAAAGGACTGTAGGTCCTTTTTTTGCTTACTTTAATAAACGCCAATCATTATCAATTTTATTATTTGATTTTTTCCAACAATTTTCTATATCAAATAATTTACATTCTTTATATCGATCTTTAGAATCAAAATATGAAATTCTTACTTCATCAAAATCACTATTTACTACATCTGGTTTAGCACAAAAATATAAATCATATTTTGATACTGTAATAGGTTCAATCATAAAAGAATATGTTCCATTATTTCCGTAAGGTTCTTTGTTATTATTTAATTCGAAATGACTACATTGCACTGTTTCACCAACCTTTTTACCTTTTAAGTACAACTGGAGGTTCATATTTCTTACAATTTCATTTTTATTCTTAGTATTACAAAGTTCTAACCATAGAGGAACCTCAAAAACACCGTCTGAATTAAAACCCCATGCATCCCCACTCATTTTACTATAAACTGATTTTACACGTACATTTACCTTTCCTCTGTTATCAAGAACAGCTCGTATTACTGTTTGGACAATATATCCAATATTCGTAGCAACAATTGAAATAACTGCACCAATTATTAGTGAATTAATATCAGCCGTTTTCATCTTTCCTCACTCATTCCATCATAATGGATTCTTTTCTTTATAACTTCATTGATGGTTTCAATCTCTGGAGTATCAACTTTTTCTAAATCTATATCTAAACTATCTAAATTTCCAAAAGTCTTTTCTAAATCATTCAAAACAAAAATAAGTTTATTTTTCACATTACTGATAATCGTCAAAAAAGAAGAAATACTATACTCCTGGGTAATGCTTAAACAAACTACTCCAACTTTATTGTAAACAGATCCAGCTATATTAGTTAAATCCCGTCCTACCTTTGCATTAGTTCGGATTATTTCTTCTATGGTTTTAATATTATCAAGGATACCAACTTCTACTATATACTTTTGTAATTCATTAGGAATATAACTTGCTGGTAAAGGAATGTTAGTAACCTGATAACTCCCATTTATACCAGTATATGATATTTTGTAAGCTATTTTCTTTCGGTAATTAGGAAGTTTTTTATTATCAGGGTAGCCATTCAATTCATTTTTAATCCAGTTCTGAAGACTTTCGTTTTCCAATGAAAATGAAATAATTAAAAGTCTTTGTAATCCTTCTTCTAATGTAATTTTATCTGTAACAATATCCTTAATAAGTTGACTTTTGGCCATCTATATTATCCAACTTTCATTTAGCTTTACGCTCTATATTATAACAGAATTCAATGCATTTATATAATACTCCCATATCATTAATATATCCAAAACAATTCATTAAGTTTTAATTTATGAGTAACATCTAGTAAATAGATATTGAAAAATAAAATTTTTCATCTCATAGTATCGGTGAATTAATGAAGCAAAAAAGGACTTTAAGTCCTTTTTTGTTAGATAAACATCTGCTGTAAAAATCCTTTTTTAAGGGCTTTAAGCTGGTTAAGTTTTCCCTCTGCCTGATTGATATTCTTATCAAGATTTGCGAAGAAGGTGCCGATTTTTTCTTGTTCCTCAAAATCGAGAGTAAAAGATAATAATGTATTTTTCAAGATAGTTAAATGCCTTTTGTAACCTTCTGAATGTGGTTTAAATCGCTCTAAAGAATAAAATAAATAATCACTACCCATATAGTTAGAAGATAAAATTTTAATCCCATCGGTAGATATAAAAAATGGTGTATTTGGTTTATATATGGATAAAGTATGATCTCCAAAAACAACTACTTTACTGTAGTCTTTGAAAGGTTCTCCATTTGCATATCCATCTAAAGGATTGTCACCTTGTTTAAGAACTGGAAATTTTCCATCAGAACTAATACCTGAGATATATTGCTTAGCTGAATAGAACTTCAAAATATCATTAAAGATTACGTTCTTCCACTCCCCTTCAAATCCTTGGAATCTGAGTTGTGGGATTTTTTGCCCTGGGGCTGGGAACATCTGTTGGAGGTAGCCTTTTTTTATTTCTTTAAGGTCTGCCAGTTTCTTTTCATGTAAGGCAATCAATTTATCAAGCTGAGCAAAGAAGGTACCGATTTTTTCTTGCTCTTTATAATCTGGAAAACAGACTGAAGTTTTAGATATATTTGTCTTACTCAATGATAAAACTTTTGTACCCTGCATCAATCTATATAATGATTCATGATAAATTTTACTATTAAGATAATGCCCTAAATATAAGGGAGCAAAAATATTTTTTGGACGGGCTACAATGGTGTGTAAACCTGCTACAATAGGATGTTTTTTAACATTACGTACTTCTATGGATTTTCCAACACTCTCATCTTCGGCAGCATCTGCTATGACAATATCTCCATCGTTTAAAAAAGATTTTTTAAACTTATCCTCAGATGCTCCCCTTATATATGGAATCATCTTATCTGAAGCATCTAAAACAGAATTAAATTTTGTCAAAATATCACCATAATGGATATTTTTAACTTTTTCTTCATCATATACTAGATTTTCACGTGATAATGAATTAGTCGGAACTGACAAATCAAATAAATTATCAAATTTATCTTCTTCCCACTCTCCTTCAAATCCCCTAAATCTAAGTCTTGGTACTTGTTTTTTGTCTGCCATGGTTTTTCCTCTAGGCATCTTGGGCTTTGTTTACAGCTAGAAGATCCTTGTAGAAATCAAGCAGGTAGCTATAGGTTTCTTTGATATAGCTTTCAAGTTCTGCGGGAGTGTTCCACAGGTCTGAGTTGATATCAACGATTCTACCAAATTCAAACTCACCTTTTTTAACATCCCTGAAACGGATGAGGGCTTTTTCAAGGCCTTGATTCATAGGATAGTAGTCATCTTTGGTGTGATCTTTTGAGTAAACAAAGTCATCCGGTAAGGACTCAAGGGCCTCTAGATTATCTAGAAGCAAGTTGGCCATGGCTTCTTCACCTCTTGGGTTGTCAATCATTGATAGGTACATAAAGATATAATTTTTCCAAATACCCAGCTGAAGATGAGGCTCTGACTTGTAGCCACGTTTATTGGTCGAGATGGCCGACCAGGTGTTGTCTGGGGCGTTTTTGGTCCGTCTTCTGTGTTGGGCGATGTGGACGTAGGTTTCGTCTCCTACCTTGTCACTTGCAAGCGGGGCAAGCTCGTCTAAAATCTCCTGGAAGGTTGGTTGGATGACCCTTCTAATCTCAGCCATGCGCCCGTCTAGGTCAAGGGGTTCAAAAACTTTAAATGAATCTTTGGTAAACATATTTTCTCCTCACTGATTGTTTATTTCATTATATATAATCCTCGCTTAAATGAATAGCCTTCTGTATTATTTTTTAGCCCGTTTATTTCTCTTTTAATAAAAACAGAGCACAAAATTGACTTTAAATGAAATATTTACTAATATTATGAAAAGGTTTTCTTTTTTTAAGAAAGTCAATTAGAACGTTTACCACGGGAGGTAATTATGAAAAAGAAAAGTTATATGGCTCTAACCCTTTTATCCCTTTTAGTTCTTGGAGGATGCTCTTCGACAAGTAAAAATACCGAATCTTCGACATCTGAAAGCTCGACAAGTACAAGCACCTCAGTAAGCTCTGAAGCTTCTAAAACTAGTGAAAGTTCAACTAAGGATAAGGCAAGTGATGGCTACACTTATGACGAAGCAACCAAGACCTTTACTAATAAAAGTGGATCTGTCCAAATCCTTAAAGTCGCACGAGTTACCGACTTCCTTGGTGATCCTGCAGTTGAAATTGATGTGAATATGGAAAATAAGACAGATACAACAAGTCCCATATCTTATTTTGATAGAAAACTATTATTCTTTGAACAAAAAGATGATAGAGGACCTAACCGCATGTTCTTAACCCTTCTTCCTGGTGAGGAGCAAGAAGACTCTGCCCAAGGGTATCAAGATCCTTTAGATAGTATTCAAATTACCCCTGGTGAAAAGGTTTCAACTCACTATGTCTTTTATACTGAAAGCAGTAACCCTATCATTGTTCATTTCGTTGATAATTCAGACGGAATTGCTAAGTCAGTTGAATTTCCAATTGAATAAATTACCTTAGGAGGTAAATTAATTATGAAAAAGAAAAATTATATGGCTCTAGCCCTTTTATCCCTTTTGGTTCTTGGAGGATGTTCTTCGACAAGTAAAAGCACCGAATCTTCGACAAGTGCAAGCTCTTCAGTAAGCTCTGAAACTTCTAAAACTAGTGAAAGTTCAACTAAGGATAAGGCAAGTGACGGCTACACTTATGACGAAGCAACCAAGACCTTTACTAACAAGAGTGGAAGCATTCAAATTCTCAATGTTTCAAAAGCAATAGATATTATCAACGACCCTGCAGTAAAAATCGATGTGACTTTGGAAAATAAAACAGACAGGACACTTCCAATATATGAACTAGGTAGCTTATTACTAGTTTTCGAACAAAAAAACGGAGCTGGCCCAAATACATTGGATTCAACTAGTCTTCCAGGTGATGGAATGGTAGAAGGCGATGGGGTTGATGAGTATATAGACCCTCTGTCAGTTGACATCGCACCTGGTGAAAAAGTTTCTGTCCACTATGTCTTTTATACTGAAAGTAGTGAACCAATAATTGCAGATTTCCTTAATAATTCTTACAAAATCGTTAAGGCAGTCGAGTTCCCAATCCAATAATCTTAAGGGAAAAATATTTTTACTTTATCTTTGACTATTATAAGATATAATCTTATAATTTCCCTATAAAGAATTTATATTAATACTAATGAGGTAAGACAATATGGAAAAGAAACATGAATTTGAAGCACCAGATGCACGCGAAGTTGAAACTGCAAAACGTAAGGAAGAACGCTTAGAAAAACAATCAAAATTTGTATTAAATTCTAAGGAAGAACGCGAGCATAAGGCTCAAGGCGATAGAAAATAAGAAACAAATAAAAAGGAGTAGCTCTTAGGCTACTCTTTTTTCCTGTTCACTTTTTAATAAATCTCTAAGAGATTTAGATTGAATCCCCGTTCCAGATTGAATTTTTAACAATTACATAATCAACCTTAGTAAGGGATTTAAGATCACGTCCACCGGCATATGAGATTGATGACTGAAGGTCTTGCTGCATCTCAATTAAGGTGTCTTTTAGGTGACCCTTGTGAGGCAAGATAATCTTCTTACCTTCAACGTTTTTGTGCTCACCCTTTTGGTATTCACTTGCTGATCCGAAGTATTCCTTGTAAAGTTTACCGTCGATTTCAACAGTTTCCCCTGGAGATTCTTCATGGGCTGCAAAGAGAGAACCAATCATAACCATAGTTGCACCAAAGCGGATTGATTTTGCGATATCTCCGTTGGTACGGATTCCACCATCAGCGATGATTGGCTTACTTGCAGCTTTTGCACACCAGCGAAGGGCTGCTAGTTGCCATCCACCTGTACCAAAACCAGTCTTAACCTTGGTAATACATACCTTACCAGGGCCAATTCCGACCTTAGTTGCGTCAGCTCCAGCATTTTCAAGCTCACGAACTGCCTCAGGTGTTCCAACATTACCTGCAATTACAAAAGTTTCAGGTAATTTTTCTTTGATGTGTTTAATCATATTGATTACTGAATCTGAGTGACCGTGGGCAATATCAATTGTGATATAGTCTGGTACTACTCCTTCTTCAGCTAATTCATTAATAAAGTCATATTCATAATCCTTAACACCTACTGAAATAGAGCTGATAAGGCCTTTTTCTGCCATTTTTTTAACAAAAGGTTTACGTCCCGCTTCATCAAAACGATGCATTACATAGAAGTAACCTTCAGAGGCAAGTTTTTCTGCAATTTGTTCGTCGATAATTGTCTGCATGTTAGCAGGAACAACCGGTAATTTGAAGGTATGCTTACCTAAAACTACACTTGTATCCGCCTCAGAACGGCTTTTAATGATACATTTATTTGGTATCAATTGGATATCTTCATAATCAAAAACTGGTAAATTATTCATTTTATCTCCTGATAATCTGTTTTCAGGGGACCGACCCGACCATCCAAAACACGAACGGTTTCGCTACTCCACCATGTAAAATCCCTGTTTTTAGTAGAGCTTCCTAATATATTGTATAAAATATGGACCATATATACAAGAAAAAGTCACTCAAAAGAGTGACTTAACAGATAAATGTTCGTCTTTTACTTGTTATTAATAATTGAAATTATCCTAGTTGCTTCCTCTTCACTTGCGGCTACAAGCGGTAAACGAAGGGGACCAACTTCAAATCCTTGGCTATTTAGTACAGCCTTAACTGGAGCTGGACTTGGTAGAGAGAACATAGCTTTAACCTTTGGAAGTAGTTTTCTTTGAATTTTTGCAGCTTCTTGAACTTTACCTTCATCAAGATTTTCAAAAATTTGGAAGAAATCGTCTCCTGCAACATGCGAGGTAACACTGATTACTCCTTGAGCTCCTAAAGCTTTAGCATGAAAGGCTAAATCATCTTCTCCTGTATAAACTAAGAAGCCTTCTGGCGCCCCTTCAATAAGTTCACTTAAGCGGTCAACACCTGTACATTCCTTGACCCCAATAATATTAGGATGGTTAGCCAGTCGCAAGGTTGTTTCCACCTCTAGGCAGGCCACAGTACGTCCTGGTACATTATAAAGAATGATTGGCAGATCACTTGCATCAGCTATGGCCGTAAAGTGCCTGAATAGTCCTTCCTGACTAGGCTTGTTGTAGTAAGGTACAACAGCAAGGCCTGCAGCAAAACCGCCAAAAGTATCAACTTCTTTAACAAAGTCGACTGAGTCCCTTGTATCATTGGTACCCACACCTGCAATAAGAGGAACACGACCTGCGACAATCTCTTGGACTGCCTGGAATAATTCAAGCTCCTCATCGTGGGTTAGGGTTGGACTTTCTCCAGTTGTACCTGCAAGGATTAGACCTTCAGTATGGTGGGCAAGGAGGTGTTCAATTAATTTTGGCAGGGCCTTAAAATTAATGTCACCACTCTCGGTAAAAGGTGTTACAAGTGCTGTAATTATGTGTGAATCTTTCAAAGGGTTAGCCATCATTTATCTCCTTTTAGTATAGATCAAAAACTACTTCTTCAGTTGGTCTTACAAGGTTTCTTTCGTGGAGGGTTTCAGCAATTTGAACTGAGTTCCAGGCCGCTCCCTTAAGGAGGTTATCTGAAACAACCCACATATGAACCCCATTTGCGACATCTAAGTCCTTTCTTAAACGTCCAACAAAGGTTTCTTTTTGACCACTAGCTGTAATAGCCTGTGGATAAATTTGATTTTTAACATCATCTTCAAGGATGGCACCAGGGAACTGGGCAATAACCTCTTTAATTTGAGCAATATCTGCTGCTTCTTCTGTCTCAATGTAAATAGACTCAGAATGTCCTGTTATTACTGGAATACGAACACAGGTAGCTGAAACTTGAATGTTATCATCTTCCATGATTTTCTTAGTTTCATTGGTCATCTTCATCTCTTCATAGGTGTAGTCATTATCTGTGAAGACATCGATTTGTGGTAGGGCATTGAAGGCAATTGGATAGTGTTTTTTATCCCCTGCTGACGGAAGAATCTGAGCTTTCAAGTCTTTTGGATCAACTCCGTCATTAACTACATCTTTTAGTTCATTGATGGTCTCTTCAATGGCCTTAGCTCCTGCCCCTGATACTGCCTGATAAGTTGAAACAATAATTCTTTTAAGACCAAAATTACGGCGAACTGGCTCAAGAGCTACCATCATTTGGATGGTTGAACAGTTAGGACAGGCAATAATCCCCTTGTGGTCATCAAGAGCTTGTGGGTTTACCTCAGGCACAACCAAAGGAGTATCCTTGTTCATTCTAAAGTGACTAGTATTGTCGACTACAACAGCTCCTGCCTTAACGGCATAAGGCGCAAACTTAGCTGAAACACTACCACCTGCAGAAAAGAGGGCAATATCTACCCCTTCAAAGGAATCTTCTTTGGTTTCTTCGACAACGATATCTTGGCCCTTATATTTCAAAACCTTACCAGCTGAATTGATTGTTGCTAACAATTTAATTTCTTTGATTGGAAGGGTTGATTCTTCAAGCATTCGAATCATCTGAGTCCCTACTGCTCCTGTAGCACCTACAACAGCTACTGTGTATGATTTTGACATATTAAGCTCCTTTTGGAAAATTCTAAATTTTTTATTAATTATACTATGAAAATTTTCGACATTCAACAAAAAGATTGGCTTTTCATAAACTTACAAAAAACTTTCACACAAGCTAAATTTTTTCTACAAAAAAAGACCTATTTCTAGGTCTTCTAATATGGCAGGTATTAAACCTGTGTCCAGCGAGGTTCACACAAGCTGGTCAATATCTCATCAATCCTTGACGGGCTAAGCCCCAGATATCCATGCTCGAAACCGGTACCTAAGTACCAATACTCGACTCATCGCATATATTAATTATAGCCTATCTGAGGCAAGTTTACAAGGGGTAAAATAAAAAGACACTGACCGAAGTCAGTATCTTTCACTTATTACGCTTTTTTAGCTACTGGGTAAACAGAAACTTGTTTTTTATCGCGGCCTTTACGTTCGAAACGAACAACACCTTCGATTTTAGCGAATAAAGTATCATCTCCACCACGACCAACGTTAGCTCCTGGGTGAATATGAGTTCCACGTTGACGGTAAAGGATAGATCCACCAGTTACAGTTTGTCCATCAGCGGCTTTAGCACCAAGACGTTTTGATTGAGAATCACGTCCATTTGATGTAGAACCTCCACCTTTTTTGTGGGCAAATAATTGAAGATTTAATTTCAACATTCTTATTTCCTCCTATTAGTTTTTGTGGGTGAATTCTAAGAAATCACCATACTCAGATGCAATATCTTCCATTGAGAGCTTAAAGTTCTTTAGAAGGATCTGAGCGATTTGATCTTGCTCGGGCGCCATATCAGCTGCGACCTCAAAATACAGGTAACCATCAGAGGCATCAACTAAAGATTTAACTCCAGTCATGCGTTCGATGTTATTTGCAGTTGTGATGGCCATAACTGAAACAGCTGAGCATACGATATCATGACCGAACTCGCCGCTTTGGGCGTGGCCAGATAGCTCATAAGAAACAAACTTACCGTTTTTTTCCTTAATGAAAGCTTTAATCATATTAAGCGTTGATAGCTTTGATTACAACTTTAGTGTAAGGTTGACGGTGTCCTTGTTTACGGTGAGAGTGTTTTTTAGGTTTGTATTTGAAAGTTACAACTTTCTTTTGTTTACCATGTTTTTCAACTTCACCAACTACAGTAGCTCCTGATACGAATGGAGTTCCAACAGTAGTGTTCTCACCACCAACAAGAACAACTTCAGTGAAAGTTACTTCGCTCCCAGCTTCAACATCAAGTTTTTCAACGTAGATAGTTTGACCAACTTCTACTTTTACTTGCTTACCACCAGTTTTTACGATTGCATAAGTCATTGTGATTCCTCCTTATTAGATTTTTATTAGGCCTTAAAGCCTTTAGTCAGACTCGCCTCAGGATGTGGGCCGAAACCTCTTCTACATCTCTTCGAGCGGTTGTACTTCATGAAGGTATCACAAAGTCAACGTTTATATTCTATCATAAGCTAAATCTAATTTCAAGCTTATAATCAGCAAATTTTAAATTATTTTGCAGGAGGCTATAGTCGAGTTCAACAAGTCCTTCTCCCTGCCTAAAGGCACGGGTTTCCGTAACTAACTCTTGAATACCTACAGGAGTTATGATGGTTGCTGGAGCCTGTCCTAGTCTAAATTCCATCTTAGTTTTTGGGTTTGAAAAACGAGTTAAAACCAGACTGTCAGCTCCTATTTTAATAACATTCTTTCTTTCTTCCTCATCCACATAAGACAGGTAGATATTATCCTTCTTCTGGATAACCTCCCCCTGATAGGCATTTTCAATGACCTCTTTTTGGCCTTCGACAAGGATGGTATTTTTGATTTTAATTTTCATGCATTAATTCCTCAATGGCTTGTTTAATTTCTTCTTGGGTCGGGATGAGATTTTCCTCGATTGATTTTGCGGCTGAAATCGGAGAAAATTTTCCACCCAAACGCTTCATAGTACCTTTAAAACCTGCCTCATATAATTGAGTGAAAATTTCTGCTGAAATCCCTGATCTTGCAATACTTTCTGTAAGAATTAAAACTTTATTCGTTTTATTAGCTTCTTTTAACAGACCTTGGATATCCAAGGGGCTTATGGTAACTGGGTCAACGATATTTAAGCTGGGGTTTACATCCATATTTTTAATAATATCAACCATGCGTCCAAGGGCAATAACTGTTAGGTCACTTCCTTCTCTAACAAGTTTTGCCTTACCAAGCTCAACCTCGTAAAGCTCTTCTGGAATATCAATATCTGAGGGCTTTTTATATAGGGACTTGGGTTCAAATAAAATGACCGGATTGTTATTTTTGACAGCTGCAAGAAGGATTCCTTTGGCATCATAGGGATTACTTGGCATGGCAACGATTAGTCCAGGAACATGAGCCAGCCAATTTTCTAGGGACTGGGAATGCTGGGGGCCTGCTCCAGTACCACTGCCTGAAGCTGTTCGAATAACCATGGGAACTTTTTCCTGGCCGTTACTTAAATAATAAATCTTTGCTGCCTCGTTAACCAGCTGATCGATGGCTACGGTTAAGAAATCTGAGAACTGGATTTCAAGAATCGGTCTTTTGCCCATAATGGCAGAACCTGTGGCAATACCTGTGATAGCTGCCTCACTGATTGGCGTTTCAAGCACGCGCCCGGGATATTTTTCAATAAGCCCTGCAGTGGCTCCGAAGCCTCCCCCGTAAGCTCCTACATCCTCACCTAAAAGATAGCTCTCTGGCACTTCCTCAAGGATTTGATGAAGACTTTCATTCACTGCTTGCAGGTAGGTTAATTTTCTAGTCGGCATAAATCTCTCCCTCTAGATTATTTAAATCAAACTCAGCTGGTTCGTCGACCCAGGCCCTTTTAGCATCCATTTCCATCTTCTTATAGGCCTTCTCATCAAGAAGGGCTAATTGATCGGGCGATACATTGTAGTCAGTGATTAAAATATTTCTTAGCTTCAGGATGGGATCTTCATACTTTAAAAATTCATCCTTGCTACGATATTTTTCGGCATCACTTCTTGAATGACCACGAAAACGATAGGTCATGGCCTCAATAAGAACGGGTTCTTTCCTAGCAATCCCTCTTGCTTCTTCAAAAACTCTATCCACTTCAAAGATGTCCTGACCATCTACCCTAAAGCTTTTCATCTTGTAGGCGTCAGCACGGCCTGCGATATTGCCTGCAATCATCTTGCTGGCATCACTTGACATGGCATATTGATTATTTTCGATAACAAAGATAATAGGAAGCTTCCAAATACTTGCAAGGTTTAGGGATTCATGAAAGGTTCCCTCATTGGTTGCACCGTCCCCTGAAAAACAGATAACAACCTGATTCTTGTGGTCCATTTTAAAAGCTGTAGCAAGTCCTAAGGCTATAGGAAAATTCCCTCCAACAATTCCATTTCCTCCCATATTACCGATTGATGGGTCACTAATGTGCATGCTGCCCACCTTACCACCATTGGTTCCTGTTTTTTTTCCAAAAATCTCAGCAAACATCTGATAGCTATCTGTTCCCTTAGCTAGGGCATGACCATGATTTCTGTGGGTCGAAAGGATTAAGTCTTCATCCTCAAGCTGCAGGCAAATTCCAGTAGCTACAGCCTCTTGTCCGTTATATAGATGAGTAGTTCCGTACAGGTTTCCAGCCCGGTTATAGTCATCTAAAATATTTTCAAAGTGCCTAATCTCAAGCATGGTTGAGTACCATTTAAGGAGGCTACTGAGTTCATATTTATTATTCATTACTTTCCTTTCTATTGAATTTAAGCGTGTGGGTCAATTATACCATAAAGCTTAAGCCTGAAAGGAAATCTTTTCCTTCTTTGTTGTACTTTAATGTATTTTAATATACTTTCAATTACCCTTTCAAACTTTGATTTGTTTTTCACAGCAAATTCATGTAATTTAAGGGCTTTTTTCGTATAATAAGGCAAGGAGGTTTCCTATGACCAGTAAAATCGAAAAAGTGTTCAGAGATCCTGTTCATAACTATATCCATGTTGATAATCAAATTATTTATGATCTAATAAATACCCCTGAATTTCAGAGGTTAAGGCGGATTAAACAACTTGGCACTAATAGTTTTACCTTCCACGGTGCAGAGCACAGTCGCTTTTCTCACTGCATGGGTGTCTATCATATCGCCAAAGAAATCACCGAGATCTTTACAGATAAGTATCCAGAAGTCTGGAATCCTGAAGAAAATCTTGTAACCTGGTGTGCTGCCCTCCTTCATGACTTGGGACATGGTGCCTATTCTCATACCTTTGAGACACTTTTTGACACCGACCATGAATATATCACAGTTGAGATTATTACAAACCCTACAACTGAGATTAATAAAATCCTTAAAAGAGTATCTCCTGATTTTCCTGATAAGGTGGCAAGTGTCATCACTCATGCCTATCCTAATCAGCAGGTTGTCCAGCTTATTTCCAGCCAGATCGACGCTGACCGAATGGACTATCTTTTAAGGGATGCTTACTATACAGGGGCTCTTTATGGTCAATTTGATCTAAGAAGGATTCTCAGAGTGATTGAACCCATTGAAAACGGCATAGCCTTTAAAATTCAGGGAATGCACGCTGTAGAAGACTATATAGTCAGTCGTTATCAAATGTATATGCAGGTTTATTTTCACCCGGCAAGCCGGGCCATGGAGGTTTTGCTTAAAAACCTCCTAAAAAGAGCTAAGAAACTCTACTTGGAAGAGCCTACTTATTTTGAACTTTCTTCGAAAAAGCTAATCCCCTTCTTCAAAGGTGACTATAACCTCAAGGATTATCTGGCCCTTGATGATGGTGTCATGAATACCTACTTTCAAGACTGGATGGATTATGATGATAGTATCCTATCTGATTTGGCCAAGTCTTTTATCAACCGAAGGGTTTTGAAATCTATAAAATTTGACCAGGAAGATTTTGGTGAACTTAGTATTCTAAGAAACCTAGTCAGTAACTGCGGTTTCAATCCGGAATATTACACAGGGATTAACTCAAATTTTGATCTGCCCTATGATTTTTATCGGCCCAACCTTAAAAAATCAAGAACTCAAATTGAGATTATTCAAAAGGACGGCAGTTTAATCGAGCTATCAAAATTATCACCTATTGTATCCTCACTTGCAGGTACAACACACGGTGACAACCGCTTCTTCTATCCCAAAGAAATTACTAGCGACAATAACCTTTTCTCCCAGGAGAAACTTGTATTTGAAAAATATATTAGAAATGAGACCTTTATACCATGATTAAACTAGTTGCAATCGACCTTGATGGAACCCTACTAAATGACCGCCACGAGATTACTGATGAAGTTAAAAAAGCCGTCAATGAAGCTAAGAAAGCTGGCGTTAAAATCGTAATTACATCAGGTCGACCACTTCCAGGTGTTGAGCCTATTTTAAAAGAGCTAGGGCTTACTGATCCTGGTGATTACGCTATTACCTATAACGGTGCCCTAGTTCAGGCGACCGATACTGGAGAAGAATTTGTCCGTGAAACCATGAGTGCCCAAGACTTCCTTGACATCGAACTTGAGGGAAGAAAAAGGGGTATCCATCTTCATGCTATCACCTCTGATGGTGTCTACACTCCAAACCGCGATATCGGAAGATACACAGTCAGAGAAGCTTGGTTAGTTAATATGCCTTTATTTTATAGAACGACAGATGAAATCTGTGATTTAGATATCGTCAAGGTTATGTATGTTGATGAACCTGAAATCATTGACCAAACCATCGAAAGCCTACCAGGTGAATTTTACGAGCGCTTTAATATCGTTAAAAGCTTCCCAGTATACTTGGAACTTCTTAATAAAAATGCAAGCAAGGGACAAGCAATTGCTCATCTAGCTGAAAAATTAGGAATCAAAATCGAAGAAACCATGGCCATTGGAGACGAAGAAAATGACCGCTCAATGCTTGAAATGGTTGGTACTCCAGTTGTTATGGAGAACGGGAATCCTGAAATTAAAAAGCTTGCCAGCTACATTACAAAAACAAACAATGAAAGTGGAGTTGCCCACGCCATCAACAAATTAGTCTTAAACAAGGAAGTTTAAGAAGGTCCTCCCTTGATAATAACTGAATTTATTATAAAATAGTAGAAGATCATCTTGCGGGATGGTCTTCTTAAAAATATTTGAGATGTTTAATCCTAAAAAATTCTAAAAAGGGACTAACCTCAAGTAAAAACATAATAAAAAAGATTAGTATTTGGAGAAAAAATGTATACCTACAAAATTGGAATTGATAAGAAGGATCACGATGAGTTTATAAAATCCTCAGAGCTTGTAAACCTCCTCCAATCAAGTTCCTGGGCAAAAATTAAAGATAACTGGGACAATGAGCTTATTGGCTTTTATAAAAATGGCCAAATGGTCGCAAGTGCAAGCCTACTGATTAAAAAACTTCCCCTAGGAATGTCCATGATTTATATTCCAAGAGGACCAATCATGGATTATAATGACGAAAACCTAGTAGCATTTGTAGTCAAAACCCTTAAAAAATATGGTAAAAAAAGAAGGGCTCTTTTCATCAAGATTGATCCGCCAATAATCTACCAGGCTGGAATGCTGGGGCAAGATATGGTCAAGAACAATCAGGCAAAACTTGCTATTGATAATTTAAGAGGGTCCGGAGCCCACTGGAGTGGTTTGACTACTGATATGGCAGCTACCATCCAACCAAGATTTAACGCCCTCATCTACAAGGAAGACTTCAAGGAAGAGGATTTTTCTAAGAAAACCCGTCAGTTTTTAAGGAAGGCCAGAAATAGCTACCCTGTAATTAAATACGGGCAGACTGAGCTTGTTGAAGATTTTTCTATTCTGATGAAAAAAACAGAAGATAGAAAGGGAGTTAGCTTGCGTGATAGCGACTACTATACCAAGCTTCTAACAACCTATCCTGATGAAGCAAGAATTACCATGGTTTACTATGACTTTTCTAAGTTACTAGAGGATGCTCAAAAGCGCCATGACAAGGCTCAAGCCTTCTTGGATAAAAACTCAGCAACTAACGGTAAAAAAATCGCCCACTACCAGGAAGAAGTTAGCCATGCCCAAAAGGATATTGAAAGTATCAGCCAAATAATCAAAACAAATGGGAATATCGTCCCTGTAGCCGGTGGTTTAACCATCAACTTCGCTGGCCATTCTGAACATCTGTATGCTGGAATGGATACTAACTTCCAAAAATACTACCCTTCATATCTAGCCTGGTATCAGTCAATTGAAAATGCCTTTACTAATGGAGCCTCTAGCCTAAATATGGGAGGGTTAGAAAATTCCCTGTCAGAATCTGATGGACTTCTAAACTTTAAGAAAAATTTCAATCCAGTAATTGAAGAGTACATTGGTGAATTTGACATTCCAGTCAACAAACTACTCTTCTCTTTAAGTGAAGCAGCCTATAAGGCCCGTAAAAAATTACGCAATCGCCATAAATAGGATAATAAAAACGACCAGTTGGTCGTTTTTTTGTTTATATAGTCCAGCTATTATTATCTAATCTTTTAGATAAATGATAAAGTTAACCTATTACTTTATTTAAAACGGAGGATTTATGAAAAAAATATTAACCAATAAGCTTTATATGGTCTCCTGGATATCAGACATGATATCAAATTTCGGAGACTCCCTGTACTACTTGGCCCTAATGAATTATGTAATAAGTTTACCCCATAGTAAATTCGCCATATCTATTATTACTATTTCTGAGACTGTACCCTTATTTGCCAGCTTCTTTACAGGCTACTTAGCAGACCGAACAGCTGATAAGGTTAGAAAAATTCAAGAAACTTTAATTTTCAGGATAATTCTTTACCTATTTGTAGCTCTAGTTATGGGATTCAACCCTTCCTTGGCCATTGTTCTAGTCGCAAGTATCGTAAATTTTTTAGCCGATCTGGCTGGACAGTACGAAAATGGTCTATTCACACCCATATCAAATAGAATTGTCACGCCAGAAAATAGAGAAGAAACAATGGCCTTTAGGCAATCAGTTTCAAATGCCTTATATATTGGATTCCAATCTGCGAGTGCCATTTTAATAACTTTTCTTAGCTATCAAACTCTAGCCTTCATTAACGCTTTGACCTTCTTGATTAGTTATCTGGTTTTGATGACGATTCGAAAATCCCTCCAAAATATCCTACAAGAAAATCCTATTCCAGTCGTTCAAGAGGAAGAAAGTAAGCTGATTGATAATCTTTGGAAGCAGCTTAAAACTTCTATCAATTACCTTTTCTCAGTCAAGGAAATTAAAAGCACCTTACTCGCTATACCTATTTTAAATGGTTGTTTGGCTATAGTCATCCCTCTCTTACTTCTCCTCTTTTCTGAAAATAATAATTTAATAATTAAGACGTCAGCCATTACAATTGCTATTTTAACAACTACAGAAGTTTTAGGTGGAATTTTAGGAGGGATTGCTGCCCTATCCATTTTTAAAAACGCTAATCTTTTTACCATACTAAAAGCCAGCCTCTATATTAATCTTTTCCTCTTTGGAGCAATTTTTTTTAAAAACATATATTTGATTGTTGGACTTATCTTCATTTTGAATATTTTGATTGGAGTTGTAAATCCGAAAATGGGAGCTTTAATTTATAATGGAATGCCCGAGGACAAGCTTGCAACAATCTTTGGTGGAATGGTTACCTACTTTTCACTGGGTAATATTATTGCACGAACTCTTTTTTCAATCTTAATACTTTTTCTACCACTTAATTTTTTAGTTTTTCTAATTTTAATATTTGCTACTGCTGCTTTAATTACCTTATATTTAACAACCAATAAATAAAAACGACCAGTTGGTCGTTTTTTTGTTTATATAGTCCACTATTTATCAAGCAGTTTTTTAAGATTTTCAACTTTATCAAGACGTTCCCAAGGAAGGTCAATGTCAGTTCGACCAAAGTGGCCATAGGCTGCTGTTTGACGGTAGATTGGGCGACGTAAATCAAGCATTTGAATAATTCCAGCTGGACGTAAATCAAAGTTTTCCCTGATAGCTTCAATCAATTTATCATCAGAAACCTTTCCTGTTCCGAAGGTATCAATGTGAATACTGATTGGTTGGGCTACTCCAATGGCATAAGACAGCTGGATTTCAGCTGTGTCAGCAAGTCCTGCTGCTACAATGTTTTTAGCAATATAGCGGGCAGCGTATGAGGCTGAACGGTCTACCTTGGTCGCATCTTTCCCAGAAAAGGCTCCTCCACCGTGATGGGCGTAGCCCCCATAAGTATCTACAATAATCTTACGTCCTGTAAGCCCTGAGTCCCCTTGAGGGCCTCCAACTACAAAGCGGCCAGTTGGATTAATGAAGTACTTGGTTTCTGAATCCAGAAGCCCTGCTGGAATGACTGCTTTAATCACCTGTTCAATCACATCATCTTTAATGGTTTCAAGCGTGGCTTCAGGTGCATGCTGGGTTGAAATAACAACAGTATCAATCCTTTTAGCAGATCCGTCCTCATTGTATTCAACCGTTACCTGACTTTTGGCATCGGGTCTTAAATAATCAAGAACCCCCTCTTTCCTCAAATCAGCCAGGCGTTTGACTAGCTTGTGACTAAGTGAGATGGCAAGAGGCATAAACTCCTCTGTCTCACGAGAGGCATAGCCAAACATGATACCCTGATCTCCTGCACCAGTTAAATCGAGCTCATCGATTGTTTGATCTCCGCGCACCTCAATGGCCTCATTAACACCTTGAGCAATGTCTGGCGACTGCTCAACTAGACTAGGATGAACCCCCACAGTCTTGTAGTCAAAGCCAAAGTTTGCATCAGTGTAGCCGATTTCCTTGATGGTATTTCGAACCACACTGTTGATATCAACATAGGCATTAGTTGTTACCTCACCAAAAACATGGACGCTTCCTGTATAAACAGCAGTTTCTGCCGCCACCCGTGCATATGGGTCTTGGGTTAAAATTGCGTCTAAGATGGCATCAGAAATCTGATCAGCAATCTTGTCTGGGTGCCCTTCTGAGACACTCTCACTTGTAAATAAAATCTTCTCGGTCATTATATTCCCCCTACTTTCGTATTTCGGTTACAGGTAGTGGACACAATTATCCAACCATCGGGACTGTAGCCTGCTTATTAAATAGTTAATATTTTATCAAATAATTAACTATCCGATTATAACACAAAAATACCTTGCCTTCTAGGGGACAAAAAGCTTATTATAAGTATCAATTTTAATACTTACAGGAACTAATGTTTTCCTAACTTAAAAATTTATGAGTTTTTTTCTTTAAGCTTTTAAGATTTACATGCCAGTAATTAAGATCCTAATTCCATGGTATAATAGTCACTAATGAAATATCCATACAAAAATATTATTAGCCAAGGAAAAAAGATATGAACAAATTAATTATTAAAGGACTAGTGCTTGCAGGTACACTTTTTACAGTAGGAAGCATGACTGCCTGCTCCTCAAAAGATACTTCTGAATCTTCAAGCTCAATTTCTTCATCAGTAAATAAAGATACCAACAGTGAAACAGACTTTTATACTATTAATAAGATTGCTGAAAATGGCAAGGTGGGAAATGACATTCTTGATTCTGACAAATACAATGACTTAAAGGTAAATGAGACGACCCTTGAAGAAGTAATTGCAGACTACGGACTTCCGACTAATGTCACTGGAGCAAAAGATGGCGATACGGTACTTGAAGCCAGCTGGATAGCAAATGAACCTGGTTATAGTATTGGCCTAAGCTTTAAGAATGGTCCTACTAGTTCCACTTCAGGGGAATGGATTCTGACAGACAAGTATGTCGTTAAAACAGACGAAATTACTGCTCCTGAATATCAAAAACCTTAATCCAGCAAAGAGTCTTTACTGGATCTTTAGGTCTAAGTCCAGTAGACAAAGGAATCCAAATGCGTGAGGATTCCTTTTTTAAAATCTAAAATTATGCTAGAATATCAGTATGAAAATACAATCAATTTTTGCGAGTTCAATGGGTAAATCGGCCCATTTCATATTAAAAAATTTCTTCAAGAGGGGATCTACCTACCCAGGTTCGTTAGCCCTTAAACTTGATCCAAACATTCTTGATTCACTTGCGACAGGTTATGATGAAATTATTGTTGTCACTGGAACTAATGGTAAAACACTAACCACTGCTTTAACTGTGGGTATTTTAGAAGAAGCCTATGAGCTTGTAACGACCAATACAAGTGGGGCAAATATGATTACTGGAATTGTCTCAACCTTTTTAACAGCTCCTAAGGGGTCAAAAAAAGGCAAGAAGGTTGCAGTCCTTGAAATTGATGAGGCTAGCCTGCCAAAAATTACCGAATACATAAAACCAACCCTCTTTGTTTTTACAAATATTTTTAGGGACCAAATGGATAGGTACGGGGAAATTTATACAACCTACGACTTTATCCTAAAGGGTGCAGCCAATGCCCCTGAAGCTACTGTTTTAATGAACGGGGACAGCCCACTCTTTAATTCAAAACCCATCAAAAATAAGGTGCTTTACTACGGATTTGATACTGAAAAACATGAGCCTAAACGGGCCCACTACAATACAGAGGGTGTTCTCTGTCCTAAGTGTCATTCAATCCTTGAATACAAACTAAACACCTATGCCAATCTTGGGGATTATCTCTGCCCTAACTGCGGCTTCAAACGTCCCCCACTTGACTATAAACTAAGTCAGCTGGTTGATATTAAAAACACTTCAAGCGAATTCATCATTGATGGACAGGACTACAAAATTAATGTTGGAGGCCTGTATAATATCTATAATGCTCTTGCTGCTGTAGCTGTAGCTGAATATCTGGGACTAGATAAAAAAGTTATTAAAAAAGGATTTGAAAATAGCCACGCTGTTTTTGGACGCCAAGAAACCTTTAAACTTGGAGATAAGGATTGTACCTTGGTACTTATTAAAAATCCCGTTGGAGCCAATCAGGTTCTTGATATGATTAAGATGGCCCCTTATCCTTTTGCCTTAGCTGTCCTTCTTAATGCCAATTATGCAGACGGAATTGATACCAGCTGGATTTGGGATGCGAATTTTGAAGAAATCACCGAAATGGATGTAACTGGTATTATAACTGGTGGAGTTAGACATTCTGAAATGGCCAGGAGGCTCCGTGTAGCTGGTTTTGACCAAGATAAAATTAAGGAAGAGGAAAACCTAAACCAAGTCCTTGAGGAAATCCTAAAGCAGGACCAAAAGCATGTCTACATCCTTGCAACCTATACTGCCATGCTTGAGATGCGTGAACTTTTAAGAAATAAAAATATAATCTCAGGCGAGATGAAATAGGAGGAATTATGTACAAATCTATTGAATCAAAGGGTGACAACTATACATATTCCCTCAATGGCGCCCACCTTTATGGGGATCTGATGAACACCTACGGGGATAACGGAAATATCCTCATGCTTAAATATGTAGGTGAAAAACTTGGAGCCCATATGACCTTTAACATTGTAAGTTTAGGCGATGAGTTCAAGGCTTCAGACTTTGACCTAGCCTTCTTTGGTGGTGGTCAGGACTATGAACAAGAAATCATCAGCCATGACCTCCCAAGGCAAAGTAAGGAAATCAAAAAGTACATTGAAGACGAGGGTGTCATGCTTGCCATCTGCGGAGGCTTCCAGTTTCTAGGAAAGTACTATGAAAATGCCCAGGGGCAAAAGATTAAAGGACTAGGAGTCCTAGGTCACCATACCCTGAGCCAGAAAAACAATCGCTTCATTGGAGATATTGAAATCTATAATGAAGACTTTGATGAAACCTATTATGGTTTTGAAAACCATCAGGGAAGAACCTTCCTTTCTGAAGATGAAAAACCTCTAGGAAAGGTCGTTTTCGGCCAAGGGAACAACGGAGAGGATCAAACAGAAGGACTTAACTATAAAAACGTCTTTGGAAGCTACTTCCATGGTCCCCTTCTTTCAAGAAATGCCAATCTGGCTTACCGCCTGATTAAAACGGCCCTTATTAAAAAATACGGAGAAGACATTAGCATTCCCGAATTTTCTGAGGTACTGGGGCATGAAACGGGCGGACAAACCGTTAAAGACATAAAAAGAAAGGCTGAGTAAAAACTCAACCTTTTTTCTTTACTATTTTTTACCAACCACCAGAGGCACCGCCCCCACCTGAGGATCCTCCGCCAAAGCTATCACCACCTGACGATTTATTACTTGGATTATAAGAAGATTTAGAATAGTTGTTAGTGATGACTGCACCACTACCGTTATATAACTTGTCCCCCACTAAGATTCCACTTGCAAGAAGGGCTGTATCAGGATTCTTTTCCTTGAATTTCCCAAAGGTTATATTCTTATAGATTTCGTTTAAGGTCAAAAGAACCAAAGGGCCTGCGACAAGCAAATAGTAGAAATCAGTCTTTCCAGGATCACTAGTCCTTTGGTAGTCATCATAGAGATTAGATAGTTCACCATCAACTTTTTTCAAATAATTAAGATAGAAGAAAATAGCAATCAGAAGACTAAGGCTTAGGAACAATAAACCTGATGGAACTATCCTTTTAACCAGTAAATCCGTCTTTAATTTATCAATTCCTTCATTATAGTCATTAACCTTAATATTCATAATAGCAACGACCTTCTCTGATACTTTTTTAATGGCCTGACTGTAGTTTTTATCCTTGAAATCATCCACTACAGAGTCATCATTTATAATGCGGCCGGCCTTGGCATCATTTAGAACTCCTTCCATACCATAGCCGACCTCCAAACGAAATTTTCGGTCACTTACACTGATTAGATAAAGAACCCCATTATCAAGCCCCTTTTTACCAATCCCTACCTTCCTAAAAATCTTAGTAGCATAGGACTCAATACTTTCATTCTTAGGAAGGCTATCAATGGTTACAACCATATACTGAGCCCCATCAGTAAACTGGGCCAAATTTTTATTTAAATTATAAATCTCCTCCCTGGTTGACTGATCAATGATTGATGCATTATCTGATACAAAGATGTTATTATCATCTATCTTAATTGTTTCCCCCTTGTCAATTTCAAGGGTATGTTCGTCCTTGGCTGAAAGGGTGTAGTCTCCCATACCTGCTGCTTGACTTTCATAGGGTGGATTATCAAGCAGGGCCTTTTTTTCTTGTTCAAGAACCTTGATTGAATCATTTATTTTTGTGGCCTGAGGGGGTAGGATAAAGAGGAGATAGACCAGGGAAGTAAAGGAAATAACCGAAAGTATGACCACAGTTATTAGACTGGCCTTTTTAACTCCTTTAATTTTATCCAAATAATAATCATACCTATCTCTGGCATAATTTATATCTAGTGCTTGGTCCAAACTCTTTTTTTGTTTTTTACTTAAATCTTTCAAATTTAGCTCCTAACTACATTACTCCTAGAATATTAATGAATAGCTTGGGTCAATTTTATCATACTAGGAGGTAAAATAAAAAGAGTAGCCAAATTTATTTATAAATAAAAAAACATGACCCGAAAGTCATGCTTTTTTTATCTTTGATGATTAACGAACAGTGCGGATACGCATTGTGTTAGTACGTCCTTCACCTACTGGTACACCTGCAACGATAACAATGTTATCTCCTGATTCAACCATACCTGATTTACGAGCTACTTCTTCAGCAACATCGTACATATCGTCAGTTGATCCTGGACGTTCAGCTACTACTGGGAATACTCCCCAGTTAACCATTAGAGATTTTTGGATTTCTTCGTCAAAAGTGATAGCTAGGATATCAGCATCTGGACGGTATTTAGAGATTAAACGAGCTGTGTTACCAGATTCAGTGATAGCCACTACAAGTTTGATGTCCATGTTAGCTGTAGCATCTTTAACTGCTGAAGCAACAACTTCAGTTACAGTTGAACGGTCGAAGTCTTCTGGGTTAAGACGTCCGTATTGACCTAGAAGGTTTTGAGCGTTTTTGTCGATAGTTGCCATAGCGCGAACTGATTCAACTGGATATTTACCGTTAGCTGACTCACCTGAAAGCATTGTAGCATCAGTTCCGTCGATAACAGCGTTGAATACGTCAGATACTTCTGAACGAGTTGCACGTGGTTTGTCAGTCATTGTTTCAAGCATGTTTGTTGCTGTGATAACGAAACGTCCAGCAGCGTTAGCTTTAGTAATGATTTCTTTTTGGTAAACTGGAACCATTTCAAATGGTACTTCGATACCCATGTCTCCACGAGCGATCATGATACCGTCAGAAACTTCAAGGATTTCGTCTAGGTTGTCGATACCTTGTTGGTTTTCGATTTTTGGAATAAGTTTAACGTTAGTGTTTCCAGTTTCTTCAAGGATAGCACGAACTTCGTTAACGTCTTTTGCAGAACGTACGAATGAGATCGCGATGAAGTTGATTCCTTGCTCAAGACCGAAACGGATATCAGCGTTATCACGTTCAGCAAGTGCTGGGAAAGGAATTTTAGTGTTAGGGATGTTAACACCTTTTTGTTTAGCGATGATTCCGTCGTTTTGAACAAGAACTTCAAATTCGCGAGTTGCTGGGTCTTTAGCTTCAACAGTAAGACCTAATTTACCATCGTCAACAAGGATAGTTTGTCCAACTTCAACGTAGTCGAAGATATCGATTCCACCAGCTACGTTAAGAGCGATAGTACCTTCAGTTGATTTGATTCCTTGCTCAGTAGCTACACGTAGTTTATCACCAGTTTTGTATGAATATTCTTTAGCGTCGCCTTCAAATAATTCTGTACGGATTTCTGGACCTTTAGTATCAAGTAGGAAACCAACTTTTTGTCCAGCAATGTCTTCTGCAAGACGTACAGTTTTCATGCGTTCACCTTGTTCAGCGTGATCACCGTGTGAGAAGTTGAAACGGAATACGTTAGCACCTTCTTCGATTAGTTTAGCAATGTTTTTTGCACTTGCTTCAACGTCTAGTGATTCACCCCAGTAACCATCTTCACCAAAGCGTTTTCCGCCACGGATTTCAACAGCTGGTCCAAGTGTTGCAACGATTTTAACACGTTTATTCATGTTTTGCATGTTTTTGAATGCTCCTTTTTCTTGTAAAGTTAAAGTTTATATATAAATATTATTTATATAGCAATTTTAAGAAATTTCTTGACTAAGCTTGTATAATGCTTTGTCAGCTTGGTGTTTGTGGTTAGTAAGTGTATCAATGATATCACGTGCTACTAAGGTATCTCCATCAACACCAATGGCAAGTCCACCCTTGTCTTCTTTAAGAAGATCAACAGCGTATGCTCCCATACGGCTTGCAAGAACGCGGTCACGAGCAGTTGGAGCTCCACCACGTTGCATGTGTCCAAGGACAGATACACGTAGGTCACCAACATCACCTTGTTCTTGAAGTTTTTCAGCAAATTCTTCACCACCCATAGCACCTTCAGCTACAACGATGATATTGTGTTTCTTACCACGTTTGTAACCTTCTTTGATACGACGAGCAATGTCTTCAAAGCTAAATTCAACCTCAGGGATGATAATTTCATCAGCTCCACCTGCAATACCAGCATTAAGAGCGATGTCGCCAGCTCCACGACCCATAACTTCGATTACGAAAGTACGGATGTGGCTACGAGATGTATCGCGGATTTTATCGATTACATCAAGGGCAGTATTAACTGCAGTATCGTATCCGATAGTGAAGTCAGTACCTGGAATATCATTATCGATAGTTCCTGGAACTCCCACAGCTGGGAAGCCGTGCTCAGTAAGACGCATAGCTCCGTGGTAAGATCCGTCACCACCGATAACTACAACACCTTCGATACCGTGTTTTTTCAACTGCTCGATACCTGCAAGTTGACCTTCAGGTTCCTTGAATTCAGGGTAACGAGCAGAATATAGGAAGGTTCCACCTTGAGATAACTTATCAGCAACATCTTTAGCTGTTAACGGGAAGATATCGCCAGCAACCATTCCAGCGTAACCATAATTAATCCCGAAAACTTCCATGCCTTCAAATAGTCCTTTACGAACAACGGCACGGACAGCTGCGTTCATTCCAGGAGCGTCTCCACCACTGGTTAAAACAGCAATACGTTTCATTAATAAAATTCCTCCATCAATATTTTGACCATTAGTATTATAGCATTATTTATCTCATATGTCCTAGTTTTTAACAATTAATTATTTGTAAATCGCTTTCAAAATGTAGGGTGATAGTTTTTTGTCTAGTAAAACGTTTTCTTCAATGGTAATTTCCAGTTTTTTGGTCATCCCACTGTCTTGCCAGTGAATAATTACCGGTACAAAACCAGGAAACTCCCTTAAAATAGTCGCAAGCTGTTTGTTATGACTTTGGTCCTTAACATTTAGCCATAAATTTTTTTCGCTCTTAAAGCCTTTGATTATTTTTTGAGCGACCATTTGAAGGTTGCCATTACGGGTATTTACTTGACCATTTATCAGATAAACCCCTCCTTCTTCAAGGATCTTCCGGTAAAGGCGGTAGTTTTCTGGAAAAAGGGTTACATCTAAATCACCTGTTGGATCTTCGACCTTCAAGAAGGCCATCTTCTCCCCTGTTTTTGTCTTGTGCTCCCTAAGACTTATCAGTTCAACTAAAATAGATACATCACGCGCTTCAGAAATACTATCAATACTTGTTACCTCACCCTTATAAGAGGCTCTAATATCAGCCAATGGATGGGGGGTTAGGGCAGCCCCTAAGATTTCTGCTTCAAAATTGTAACGCTCTAGTTGGCTGTAATCTTCATAATCCATGTAAGAAAAACTTAGGGCAGTTGTCGCAAATAAATCAAGTTGAATGGTCTGACTGTAGTCAATTAGTTTGGGAAGGTTTTCAAGTAACTTTCTTCTATTGGTATCAAATAGGTCAAAGGCGCCAATTTGAATCAGGGGATTTATCTGGGCTGTTTTTTGAAAATTATCTGGGAGTTTTTTGATAAAATCACTAAAGTCCTTATAAGGCCTATGATTAATAATATGAAGGGCCAAATCCCTACTGACTCCCTTAACATTCTTAAGTCCCAGATAAATTTTTCCGTGGGCTACCTTGTCATAATAAGGCATGTCATTTATAGATAATCTTGTAAAATCCAGATGATTTTTCCTAGCGTCCTTTAAATACAAATCCCTTTTACCATCTTCTAAAAGGACCTCGTAAAAAACTTCCTTATAATAGGTCTTAAAATAGGCCAATTGAACCGCTAGAGCCGCATAGGCATAGGCATGGGATTTATTGAAACCATAGTTGGCAAACTTTTCAATTAGCTCATATATATAGAGGGCTTGATCCCTTGAATGTCCATTTTTTACAGCCCCTTCTATAAAGTCTTCCTTGAGGGCTTCAATCTCCTTCAAATTCTTCTTAGATATGGCACGTCGTAATAAATCTGCCTTGGCCAAAGAAAAGCCTGCATAGATATTTGCAATTTGAATGATTTGTTCCTGATAGATCATAATCCCGTAGGTTGGTTCAAGAATAGGAGCAATTGACATATCTGGATAGGTTATTTTTTCTAAACTATGTTTTCTTCTAATAAAGCTATCAATGTTTTGAGAGGGACCTGGTCTGAAAATTGATGTGGCACTAACAATATCATTAAAGGAATCCGGTTGAAGCTTCCTAAGCATCTTGAGCATTTGAGGATTTTCAAACTGGAAAATCCCCATGGTATTTCCCTCCCTAAAAAGGGACAATACTTCCTGATCCTCTAGGTCTATTTTAGTAAAGTCAATTTTTTTACGGAATCTTTCTAAAACCAAGTCCCGCATTTTTTCAATAAGAGAGAGGTTACGAAGACCTAAGAAGTCAATTTTTAAAAGGCCAATTTCCTCAACGATGTGGGCATCATATTGGCTGATGGCCAGATTATCACCTGGAGCTAGGGGGATGTAGTCTGTTAAATTTTTCTCAGAAAGAATAACACCTGAGGCATGAATAGAGGTCTGCCTTGGAAAACCTTCAATTTTTTGGGCCATTTCATAGACCTTTTGCAGGCGAGGGTTCCTAAAAATCTCGTCTCTTAGGCGATTATTTTTAGCATACTCTTCCTGTAAACCATCCCTACCCGTGATTAACTTAGTAAGACTTATGGCTTCATGATCTGGAAGGCCATAAGCCTTGGCTACGTCCCTCAAGCTTTGCTTGGCGCCAAAGGTTGAATAGGTAACAATTTGGGCTGTGTGCCCCTTGCCGTATCTTTTGTCAACATAAGTTAAAAGCTCTTCTCTCTTGTCTTGGGGAATATCTAAGTCAATATCTGGCATGCTGTTTCGTTCAGGATTTAAAAATCGTTCAAAGAGAAGGTTGTTTCTAACCGGATCAACATGTGTAATCTGAAGGGCATAGGCTACAAGGGAACCTGCGGCAGATCCCCGACCCATTCCCGTATAAATGGAATGATTGCGGGCATAACTTAAAATATCTGCAACAATTAAAAAATAATCATCAAAGCCCATCTTATGGATAACAGATAATTCATAATCAAGTCTTTCCTTGTAGCTGTCGTCAACTCTTCCTAGCTGTTCATTAAGCCCTGCATAGGCATCTTCCCTTAATTCAAGTCTTGCCTCCTTTTGAGGATTAAAATTTGGTAGGGGTAAATTAGATTCCAAATCATAATTAATGGGGGCAAGAAGTTCCCTTAAATTTTCAAGGCTTGCAGGAAAATGACTTGAAAAATAATCTGAATAAGCTAGCCTATCTTTGAGGTATTTGGTATTTTCATATAATATGCTCTCATCAACAATACTTCCACTTTTAATGGCTGAAAGAAGATTTATCGTTTCAATCTCATTTCGGTAAAGGTAGTTAATCTCAGGCAGGGGCAAAAGCGGATAGGGAGAGGTCAAATTCTTAGGACTATCTAAATCAATCCTAGTGTATATCTTGGGCGCATCAAGTTCAAAACCTTGGGGTAGAACAAGGGCTATCCCATCAAGAAGTTCGGTAAACTCTGAAAATTCCCTTCTTTTATAGTTATACTTGGTAGAAATTTTTAATAGATTTTTATAGCCTCTAGTGTTTTCTGCAATAAAACAAATATCAAACGGTAGACCATCCAGTAAAAGGCCAAGCTCAATCCCAATCACAGGCTTTAGGCCCTTCTTTTTAGCCTCCTTTATGAAAGAATATGCTGCGTGCAAATTTCCAAGATCCATAAGTCCTACATACTCATAATTCATGTCATGAGCCAGGTCAATGTAAGCCTTGGGATTGATAGTACTTGATAAAAAACTATAAACTGATTTCACATTTAAAGGGGCAAACATAGTCTTCCTTTCCGTTACTGAATTACTTGCTCAAAGCAAATCTTTATGTTAACATTATAGCGGAATTTGAGGAAAAATGCTGAAAGTATTTTCCAGTATTTTTAAATGATTTGTAGAAAAGAGAATGTTATGAAATTTTTTACAGTGCTTTTTTGGGCTTTAATCTTAGGGCAAGTTATGGGTTACATCTTAAGTGCCCTTCAAGGAACTCCTGATGATTTTAAACTTGTAGCCATTGTTTCAGCAGCTTTTGCTGTTGTTGTCTACATCATCGGAAGCCTAATCAAACCTATGAAGAAGGCTTAATTGCAAAAAAATAAGGACCTAGGTCCTTATTTTTTTATTTTTCTTCTGCGTTTTCAACCGAAGCTTTAATGAAGGCTTTGAAAAGCTCTTCTGGACGGTTTGGACGGCTTGATAATTCTGGGTGATACTGGCAGGCTACGAAGAATTTCTTATCAGTGATTTCAACAATTTCAGCTAGACGGTTGTCAGGAGACACACCTGAGAAGACAAGTCCTGCTTCTTCAAATTGCTCACGGAATTTATTGTTGAATTCATAACGGTGACGGTGACGGCGTTGAACAACCTCTTGATTGTTGTAAGCACGTGCTGCCATACTATTTGCCTTAAGTTTAGCTGGATAAAGTCCAAGTCTTAGAGTTCCACCCATATCTTCGATATCCACTTGGTCACGCATAAGGTCAATAACTGGATAATTTGTTTCTGGATTTAATTCAGATGAATCAGCTCCCTCAAGATTTAAAACATTTCTTGCAAACTCAACGCAGGTTAACTGCATTCCTAGACAGATTCCAAGCATTGGAACATCATTTACACGAGCATATTCAATGGCTGCAATTTTTCCTTCAGTTCCACGTTGACCAAATCCACCAGGAACGATAATTCCATCGGCATCTCCTAGAAGAGTCTCAGCATTTTCACGAGTAAGTTCTGCTGCATTAATCCAGTTTAGATCAATCTCTGTATCATTTGAGTAACCGCCATGTTTAAGGGCTTCAACAACTGAAAGATAAGCATCAGGGAGTTCTACATACTTACCAACAAGAGCAATTTTTGTAGTTTTCTTAAGGCTCATAACGTGATCAACCATGTTAGTCCAATCAGTCATATCAGCAGCTGGTACGTCAAGTTTCAAGTGGTCACAAACGATTTGGTCCATATCTTGAGCTTGAAGATTCAGTGGGATTTGATAAAGGTGTTCAACGTCCATAGACTCAATAACTGCTTCTGGTGCTACGTCACAGAATTGAGCTAATTTATTCTTGATTCCTTGTTCAACAGGCTCTTCTGTACGAATAACTAGCATGTCCGGTTGGATTCCAAGACCACGAAGTTCTTTTACAGAGTGTTGAGTTGGTTTAGTTTTCATCTCTCCTGCTGCCTTAAGGTAAGGAAGAAGGGTTGTATGAACGTACATTACATTGTCACGACCAACATCAGCCTTCATTTGACGAAGGGCTTCAAGGAAAGGAAGAGATTCGATGTCACCAACTGTTCCACCAACCTCAGTAATGATTACATCAGAGTCAGTTGTAGTTGCTGCACGTTTGATTTTTTCCTTAAGGGCGTCTGTAATGTGTGGGATTACCTGAACTGTTGCCCCAAGGTACTCACCACGACGTTCCTTACGTAAAACCTCTGAATAGATTTTACCAGTAGTAACGTTTGAATACTTGTTAAGGTTAATATCAATGAAACGCTCATAGTGACCAAGGTCAAGGTCTGTTTCTGCTCCATCATCAGTAACATATACCTCACCATGCTGATAAGGGCTCATTGTTCCTGGGTCGATATTGATATATGGGTCAAATTTCTGAATGGTAACCTTAAGACCACGATTCTTTAAAAGTCTACCTAAACTTGCTGCTACAATACCTTTACCAATTGATGAAACCACACCACCTGTAACGAAAATGTATTTTGTCATAACTTCCTCTTTCTTATATTTTACAATTAAGGGGATAAAATAAAAAAATTAGCATCCCCGGGGGATGCTACTGTCTGACCTCAAATAGAGGTGCCCGAATTATATACTACCCTAAATTACACAAATGGTCAATAAATAAATCTTCAAATTTGTTATTTATAGGGAATTGTAATATTATGTAATAAAGAAAATGGAGGAAAAAGATATGATCTGGTCACTAATAATCGGAGCTTTAATCGGACTCGTTGCAGGAAAAATTACCAACCAATCTGACAACATGGGAGTCATTTATAAAATTTTCGCAGGTCTTGCTGGTTCTTTTATCGGCCAAAGATTATTCGGAGATGGTGGCTTCAAGCTTGCCGGAATGGCAGTTATACCATCAATTATTGGGGCAGTTATCCTAATAATTGTTATCTCATACTTCACAGATAGAAGAAACTGATTCTCAAAGTAAAAACCATGTTGAGTATAAAATACCCCAAGGTTGAATGGTAAATCATTCAACCTTGGGGTATTTTTTATTAAATTAGCTTACAGAGATAAAGTTATAATTTATAAAATGATTAGTGCTGAAAACATCAGCACAGGGTTTACCAACGATTTTTGGAAACCAAAGATATTACTCAATTAATGTCCCCTAAACGTATAGTCCAGATGATAAAATTCTGAGAACAACTAGAAAAACTATAATCGCTTGCTACAATAGGAAACAAATTAAAGTAAAATTAAAAGAACTTAGTCCTGTATAATACAAAACTAGGTCCCTTAATTAAATTAATCATCCAACTTTTGAGTCATACTATGTTGCTCGGTTTTTTATACTATGGTCTAGTTAGTGGAAACCATATTTACAAGGGCACTTTCAACTAGAGGTGCATTGCTTTCACCATTGGTGATGTCATAGACATTTCTAGTAAGTCCATTTACATATTCAGCAGTAAAGCTCCCTGTTCCCCAGATCCTAAAGGCCTCTGCTCTTTTTGTTATCAACCACTTGTCTTCTCCCTCCCACTTTTCGGCTCCTGGAAGTTCGTTTTCAAGTTCGCGCTGAACTCTGATGGCAGAGTAAAACTCATATTTGCTGGTTCCAGTACCTCTTGGCTTGTAAGGGAGCAATCCTTCCACTTGGCTGGTAAGTTTAACGTCCCCGCGGGCGACTCCTGTATTTACCAACCACTCAACCTTGTATTTTTTTCCCGCAGGAATGTACAGCCTATCCTGAGTTACTATCCAATTTTTAGTGCTTGTGGTCGTCAAGGGTTTAATGCTGTCATAATCGTACCTTGCATTAATTGATGTTGATCCATCCATCTGGAAGGGTAGCTTCAGCTCCTTTTCCACCTGATACGCGACATTTGTGGTCCGGTTAGTCATCGCGGTGACTGAGTCCTTATAATTAAAATTGAAAACAGGGGTGGGAAGGGTATTATCTGCCCCACTTGTGTTTGAAAACACCTGGGTACGGACCGCGCTAGATTTTCCCTTATTTACGGATATCTTATCATTTTCAATAACTACAGGTATGGTATAACGGATTGATGGATTGGTTTGATTTGCTGAGAGTTTATCATCAGGTGAAAGCTCCCCAGACTTAATCATATTGCTATTTAAGATAGCTGAAAGAGCCTTCAACTCCTCCTTGAGAGTTTTGTCCTCATAAGTTGCCCGGCTGTCAATTTCAGAAAAAGGTGCATTTGAATCATTAGCACCATCTTCCAAAGCCAAGGTAGGCTGAACAAAAATTGTTGCTGATAGACTCAGCAGACCGATTGCCACTATCTTTTCTTTTTTAAACACAAATAATCTCCTTTTCAAAGATGATGTAGAACACCCCCAAAATTGAATGATAAATCATTCGACTTTTGGGTTATATTACAGGGAAATGGTTTTTTGTTTTATAAAATAATTTCCTTTAAAACAAAATATTATTTTGACTCTTCTACTGATTCAGCAACATTTCCAGCAAGCTCAACATCATACTCGTATTCAACTTTGTCCTTGTCTCCTACTTTGCCCTTGAAGTCAACCTTGATTTTTTCAATGTTTGCTAGATCATCAGATTCTGATTTCTTGAATTTAAATTGGATATTTCCTTCCTTACTACCCTTTTTAAATTTACTAATCAGGCTTGTAGAGAATTTTTTAGCCTTGATTTCTGTTCCATCCTTTAAAACAATAACGGCATCTTCTGGATGAATGCTAATCTCCTCATCTCCAGTATTTTTCACCTTATAATGAAGGGCTAAAGCGCCTGTATATTCATCCTCATCATCTTTTTCTTTAAATTTATCCGTCTCAACAACTTTAGCCTTATCAATTGAAAAGTCAACATTATCCCAACTACTATTGGTATAGTCAACATCAAAGGTATAAGTACTTGTGATTTTTGGATTTTTACCATCTACAAGCACATCCTTAAATTCACCTACAGTTGAGAAATCCTCCTCACCGCTTATTTCCTCTACCCCAGATACATCGGTTGAAGAAATAGAAGCATCACTTTCTTTAACAAGAACTCCTTCACTTGTTTCCTTTTTTGAACACCCTGCAAGTCCTGCTACTAGTAAACCCGCAGCAAAAGTCATAGCTAAAACCTTACGCTTATTCATCCTTTTCTCCTCATATTCTTTCAAATTCATAAGTAAATTCCTACCCGCTTATTCTATCAAATTGTGATAAATATTACAAAAAAGAGCTTACTTTAGAGAAAGAAATAATATAAGGTGTTTATAGATGCATTCAGGGAAGTTAAACTGAATAAGTCGCCCTTTGACCTCCGATTAATTTAGGCCTACTTGTAAGAGCCGTCACATGAGCAAAGCCCAGTTCTTTTAAAAGAGGTCTAATAGGGATTTGCACATGCTTTATATGCATACCGATACTTGTATCCCCAATATCAAGACCTGCAAAGGCCTGAACATATTCTACTTCTACAGGATTCTTAAATAGTTCATAAGCCGCAACCTGACCACTTCCCCCGGCATGAAGACTTGGGAGCACTGAAACAATCTCAAAGTTGTTTTTAAGAGCTACTTCTTCCTCCAAAAGAATGGCCCGGTTTAAATGTTCACAGGCCTGAACCCCTAAGAATATACCTCTTGAACTAAGTTCCTCGTAGATTACTGAAACAATAACCTGACCTATTTCCTTACTTGAGTCCTTTCCAATATGAGCTCCTTTGACCTCACTTGAAGAAAGACCGAGGACAAAAAGCTGACCTTCTTTAATGGCTGACTTTTCAATTACATCCTTAATTATTAATCTGGTTTCATCTGCAAGTTTGTTTAAATCCATTTGATACCTACCTTATCAATTATTTTATTTAAAATTAAAGCCCCTAAAATCCCTGCTACATTCTGTAAGATATTAGTTGAAATACCTGATAAAGCTGTAGGAAGGTTGTAAATCAAAAGGGTGGCCAAGAAGTAACCAAGAACCATGAAGGCTGAGGCTAGCACAAAGGTAATTTTATGGGGTTTATAGGAAGCAATGAATCCTTGAAAACCGTGAATTAGAAGGGAGAAAATCATCCACTGGGGATACCCTGCCAAAAGATCTAGTAAAAAGGCTGCAAGACCACCTATCAAAAAGACATCGGTTTTTGAGGACAATCTTAAGGCTGCAAGGAAAATCCCAGCGTCAAGCAAGGTAATAAAACCACTTGATGTAGGTAGTGGAATTAATAGGAAGCTTGAGATCACCACTAGTAGTGCTATATATATGGCCATAAAGGTAATTTTTTTAATTTTCATGTTTTCCAAATACTCCGTATTCATTTGAATTTTTTATTGCCTGATAGACATAGTCCTTAGCATCTTTTACAGCATCTAGAGCTTTTTTACCTAAAGCTAAATTTGCTGCGATACTTGCTGAAAAAGCACAACCAGCACCAGTATTATTGGCTTTAATTATATCCTTGTCTAAAAAGTAAAAATCAGCTCCATCATAGAAAAGATCCAGAGCTTCTTTTTCAAGTAGCCTTGTCCCTCCTTTTACAACCACATTTTTAGCACCTAAGGCATAAAGCTTTTTAGCAACCTCTACCATATCAGAGGGATTTTTAATCTCCATTTGAGCTAAACTTTCAGCCTCTAAAAGATTTGGGGTAATAAGATCAGCCACTGGCAGCAACCTTTTATTCATTTGTTCAGCAAGACTTATGACCTTCTGATCCTGACTTTCCTTAAAAACCAAAACTGGATCAACTACAATTTTAGTTCCTTCTTGTTTTTTAAACTCCAAAAAGTCAGCTGTTAAATCAAGTAGTTCTTGACTAGGAAGGAGGCCTACCTTTATCACATCAAGATGAACATCTCTTAAGCTATCTAGCTGACTGGCAAATAAATTTGAATCAATCTCTGATATCATCAAACTTTCACCGTCCACAGTCACAATACTTGTAAGAACAAGAAAGGAAAATAGACTGTAGTTGTTCATTGTCGCAAGATCTACTTGCAAGCCTCCCCCGCTTAAGATATCACTTCCAGCTATGGTTAAAGCCCTTTTAATTTCCATAAAATCTCCTTATCTCTTTTACCTCTAATCTTTGTCAATATACCTAACTTCTTTTAAATATAAACCTTCTGGGGCGGCGGTTGGTCCCGCTAAATTACGGTCCTTTGATTGCAGTATTTTTTCAACCTGACCTATATCCATCCGGTTATTACCTATCTTAAGAAGAGTTCCTACCATATTTCTTATCTGTTTATATAAAAAACCGTTGGCTGAAAAAGTAAACTTAATGGTCTCCGCATCAACCCTTGAAACCTCTGCTTGGGTAATGGTTCTAACCTTATCTTCCACACTGGTCCCACTGGCCGTAAAACCTGTAAAATCGTGTTGACCCAAAAGATATGAGGCAGCCTCCTGCATCCGCTCAAGGTCAAGTGGATAGCGGAAATGAGCCATAAAATTTCTCTTAAAGGGATTTCTTGATTTTGCTGTATCTACAAGGTACTCATAGGTTTTTTCATGCTTGTTGTATCTAGCATGAAAGTCCTCATCGACCTCTTCAACTGAAAGTACCGCAATATCTTCTGGTCCCTGGGTATCTAAAGCAAAGCGAATTTTTTCAGGATCGCGCTTTCCTGGTAGATCAAAGTGGACAACCTGAGCTATGGCATGGACTCCAGCATCAGTACGGCCACTACCATAAACAGTAACTTCTTGTCCTGAATTTATTTTTTTTAATACTTTTTCAAGCTCTCCCTGGATGCTTCTAACCTCCTGCTTGGTTTGAAGCTGAAAACCTGAAAAATTTGTTCCATCATAGGAAATTATTGTCTTATATCTAGTCATCCTTCTATTATAGCAAAAAAAGAGGAGAATCTCTTTAAAAGTCATATCCCAAACTTTCCTAAATTTTAAAAACAAAAAAAGATATGTAGCTAAGCCACATATCTTTAATACTATAGGTAATCTAGTCATCACTTGGGATTAAGAAACCGCTGACGATTGAGGCAACCCCTTGAGCAATAAGGAAGAATCCAACAAACCAGATGAATGATGCTGCTGAAACTCCCCAGTTAAGCAAGAGACCAATACCTGCATAAAGACCAAATACACCGATTAGGACATAAAGAATACGAGTGAATCCACCAATTCCAAGTCCTGAGAAGGCAATGGTCATGTTTGAAATAGAGATAAAGATAATCCAGAAGGCAAACATTAGAGCAATTGTATCAGCTCCTGTTTCCTTTGAAAATAGGAAGATTAATCCAACGATTCCACTTAGGAAGGCATTTAGGATTTCTCTACCACGAATCTCTTTTGAACCTGTATTATAGGCAATATAGATTGACACTAAAGCATTGATAACGTTTAAGATACCAACCATAAAAATAATTGCAACAAATGTATGCTCAGGATGTCCAAGAGTCAAGAACCCTAAAATTAGAAAGACAATACCTGCAATGATAAGCCCAATTTTTTCGCTTTTAAACATAGCATAACTCCTTTAATATTTTTTCAGACATTCAATAATCTGATGTTTAAAGAATAAACTAATTACATGTAAGTGTCAAAATAAAAGTCGCCCATTTGCTTATTTCACAAGCTTTTGATGGATATTTTTAACGAGGGAGACGGTCACGCTCACTAAACTCTCTTTTACCTTCACCAGATGCTTCAGTTGAGTACCAGTAGGCAACGCTTGAAACATCATCTTGACGCTCAAATAATCTTACATCATCATTACCAATTTGTTGGAGGGTAACTGTCAAATCCTTACTAAAACAAATAGGATCTTGAAGGTGCCAGCGGTAGAGCCCGTGCATAGGTAGGGCATCATCACCAAAAGCATGAACTGCATTTAATTTACCTGTTTCAAAACGATCACGGGTCGCATCTCTATTTGATTGGAACGGGTATCCTAAAAACGGAGTACAGTAATTTTTAGCATGCGGTCTACCCTGTTCGTCATACTCATGAAAGGCCCAAGCACCCCCAAAGTAGTCTTCTGAACCAGTAGATGTTACTGTAGGGTAATCGTCATCACCATCAATGTAGAATTTAAATTCACCCTCGCCCCACCAGTATCTTTCCAAACAAGTTAGGGCCAAATAAGTTCCGACATAGTATCCTTGCCCTTGCAAATTATCAATTAACTTATAATCCTTTTGCAATTCAGTTATTCTCTCGCGCTTCCAATTAGCATGGAAATACATGGTATTGTCTTCCAGTTCTTCAACCAAGGCATAATTAATTGTATAAAAGAATGAGGTCATATCTTTTGGATGAAGGTTTTCAATAGTAACTTTTGCTGATTTATTAAATGGCATTTCAAAATATGAATTAAAACCACCTGTAGGATTTACAACAATTGGCAGTGAGTTAATATCACACCTCTCCCCAAAACCATTACAGAAAAAATCGCCCAAAGGACTTTCAACTGCAGGTTCAGCTGATCCGTCCCAGTAAATTCTTAAAATCAAATCCCGTAAAACAAAGCTTCCAAATTCTGTCTTGTCCCTGATAGTCATCCACATATGCTTGATAATTCCTGGACCAGTAATATCAGCGATAATTGTTTCCTCACCAGACTTCAAAGGAATGGCTCCTCGTCCCTTTCTGCTCGGTCCTAGAGAACTAGGAAGCATGGCAGCTTTCCCCTTCTCACCTGTTGGGTTTTCAGGTGTTATTGCTCGACTTTGAATTTTTTTAAATTTTGTTATTTCATTTAATATGCTCATTAGTTTTTCCTTCTAATTTTTATACTATTATCTTTTTTAAAGTTTAAAACAGTGCTATCTGAATAAATCTCAAGTGGTGTTTCTGATAAATTAAGTACTTCAATGTAGTCCCTACTACATTCAATTGATACATAGGCTTTCCCTATATGAAGATTCTTCCAAGTAAATTCCAAGTAGTCAACTGGATTAATTTTTAAGGCCCCTTGCTCAAAGCTAAGACCAAAATATTGGGTTAACATAGTACTTACAAAAATTCCCGATGCCCAGGCACATTTCCCGCAGCCAAAATCTCTAACCACATCTCCCTTAGATGCCTCAAGTTTATATGGCCACCACCACCAAGATCCATCTAAGTCTGCCAGGTTAAAAAGTTCCTGCAATCTCCTAGAAAATTTATCTTTTTCTAAAAGAGAACTCATTAGCACTGTAGTAAATCCAGGGAAGGTTGCACCTGATTCTAACCCCCATGTTATACCTTCTATGTCTTCACTATAAGTAGGGTTAAATTTACTAGCAGTAAATTCTAAGGTCTGCTTGTAAATAGAATCCTCCTGGGATAAAAATTGGTAGAAGGGAATCAGGGTAGTATCTGACTCTTCTCCATCATGCATTAATAAATTTATCTGCCCGTCTTCTATGACATCACTTAAAAAGATTAAACCCTGCTCTAAAATTGGCTTTTGATAGTGTTTGATACTATATTTATCCTTTTCAATATCGCCTATACCCTCGAGGAATTGCCTACCAAAGGGGCCATCTGTTGTCATATTTTCTAAAATTGAATTTTTTAAACAATCTGCCAGCTTCTGGTAATGAATTCCTTTTTCCTTCATATCTAAAGCTAGTAATATTTTAGAAACTCCTTGGCAGGCCTTCCATAAGCAAATATTGCTTCCCGTATGATATTTTCCTAAAGAGAAGGCATCAGAAATCCAGGTGGACTGAAATAAGAAAGGATCTTCTTCATTTTTTTGACTTATGACCGTATCAATAATATTTGTAATAACTTCTAAAACATGAGTATGCTTTTTAAAGAATTCTAAATCACTCGTATATTCAAAATATAGGGTAGATAAAAGGGCGCTAGATAAAGAATTACTGAGGGAGTGGTTTATGCCTCCTGGAAATTTTGATCCAGGAAATTTCACTCCAAACTTAGTAAACCAAAGAATAGTTTCCTGACATAAATTTTCATCAAAAAAGATAAAAGGCAATGATGCGTAGTACATATCCTTGTTCCAAATCCTATTTGTAGCTGGGTAACTACCCCAATTGCTACCTACCATTTTGGAACCACTGTCCATTCCAAAGCTTGAAAAACTTTGATAAAGTGCTCTCCTATAAAGATGAGCAAGCTTTTCATCTTCTAATTTAAGATCCCCGTAAATTCCGTCAAAATAATCAAGGGTATCATTAAGCCACTGGTTAAGGTCTGCATCCTTAAAAGACTCAGACTGTGCATAGGAATTTGGATCCACCAAGGCCACAGAGTATTCACCACTCTCGCCTGGCTCGATTTCTTTTTCTGAAGCCTTATTAAATATTAAAATATTCTGTTGATCAGAATATTTTTTTTGATAGAGGGGAATATCCCTTAAGATTGCCTTTATTTTCTTACCACTGGTATTGACTATAAAGACCTGCTCAATCAGCATACTTAATCTTTTGCCTTCTGTAATTGGGGCAAAAGGAACAAGATATACCGTAAATTTTGGATAGGAATGAATAAATCTAGGCAGACTATCTTTAATAATATCTGCTGTGACTAAATGATCTGGTTTAGATAGATCATAAATAACTCCGTCTACTTCAAGAGTTAAAGAAATATTTGAAGTTTGGGACAATTGTTTATTGACCCAAACTCCAGGTTTCTCTTCTGTTAAAAGGTTCTCCCTATAAAAGGTAAGCATTTTAAGGCTACCATAGGCATCAAAGTTAGCTAAGGTCTTTTGATTACTAACATCAAAACTCAATCCTTCAGTCGAACCTAAATCTGTGTAGTAACTAAATTTATTATCGCTAGTAACCTGCCCTAATTCATTAACTTCAATATTGAAAAAAGGATGTTTTTTTAGATTAATAATTGATTTGATAACAGTATTTCCTTCCTTAGTTCTTAAGCAATTTTAAGCAATGAAAGGATGATCCCTAGAGCAACTATACCAAAGATAATTTTTATGATTCCAACTTTTTTATCTAGTAGTTTGAAACATCCTAGAGTAACTAATAGTGGGATAATTCCTTTAAAAATGCTGTCCAAAATCTCCTGAACGCTCATAAGCTCTTCACCTTTCATAGAAAAACTTAGAGTTGTATTGAATTTGACCATACTAATTGTCATGGCTCCCACCATGATTAGACCTAAAATACTTGCGGCCTTTGTTAGAATTTCAATCAAACCATTAGCATATAATTTTTCGATATATTTTGATCCAAGAGAGTAACCCAATATTCCACCGTAATATCTTGTAAGGTAGTTGGGAACGTTAAACATGATCAAGAAAATAATAGGAGCTAGGACATTTCCTGCATTTGCAAGGTTTATCGCTAGACCTGCACTAACCACTCGCCATACCCCCCAAAAGAGAGAGTCACCAATACCTGCAAGTGGTCCCATTAAACTGGTTTTAATGGCATTAATACTTTCAACATCAAATCCTTCTTTTTCAGAATTTTCCTTTTCCATTGAAGCAGCTATCCCCATAATGAACGAAGCACAGGGAACTGTTGTTGAAAAATACTGAGTATGACGTTCAAGAGCAGCCACACGGTCTTCTTCATTCTTATAAAAATGATTGATGAATGGCATCATTGAGTAGGAAAATCCTCCTCCTCCCATGGTTACGGGATTAACAGATGCGTACATGGTCATAGAACGCCAAAACATTTTTCTAACTAATTTTTTTTCATCCTTAGAAATACCTTCAGTTAATTTCATTGAAAGAAATCCTCCTCTTCTTGATTACCGCTAACAGTTGTAGCTTGTCCCTGTTGAGCAGGGCTAGCCTGCATACCTTTCAGTTGTAAGTCTCTTTGAGCCATCACAATTGCAATGATTGTTCCAATTGCAGCAATGGCAATAAGTGGTAATTCAAAGTAGGCCATTACAACTGCACCAAAGAAGAACCAAACTGCCAGATTTTTACTCCAAAGCATGCGAAGCAACATAGCCATACCCACAGCAGGAAGGAGGTTACCAGCAACAGTAAGTCCATTCATAATAACTGGTGGAATACTATCTAGAACAGTCATCACTACATTTGCACCAAATAAAACTGCAAAGAATGGAATAAGTGCGTATAGGCCGT
Source organism: Streptococcaceae bacterium ESL0687 (assembly GCA_029392475.1). Lineage (NCBI taxonomy): Bacteria > Bacillati > Bacillota > Bacilli > Lactobacillales > Streptococcaceae > Streptococcaceae bacterium ESL0687. The sequence continues at coordinate 587,334 of CP113940.1, read as the reverse complement.
AGTGAACAAACCAAATTACATAGTGTAGTTTTACTATTCCTTTTTCATCACCCTCTTTTGCCAGTTTAAGGAAGTTTGTTGCCATCGGTCCACAGACGAATGAAAAAATCATATTAAGTAATTGTAAACCTAACACGGCAAGCGGGAATACGATTGGAATTACCGCATCAACATTACCTCCCATTTTAATGGCAAAAGCTGTTGCTAGACCTGCTGCTAAAGCAGGTTCAGCTGTACTTGAAATACCAATATTTACAACTCCCATAAATATGGCTTCAAGGGATGCCCCGATGATTAATCCCGTCTGGATGTCTCCCATTAAAAGCCCTGCAAGAGGCGCCACTACTATCGGGCGGCTTAACATGGACATCCCAAACATCTCATGTCCTGCAACCCCAACAAATACAGCTAGGGCCACTACAAATGCATCATACATATTATTATCCTTCTCTCCTTTTACTTAAAATAAATATTTTAATGACTGCTTAAAATTGCTTTTGCTGAATGTTTTTCCATTGCAGGTGTCGGTTGGAAAACTGTTTCTGGATATATTTCGACCAATTCCTTTAAGCTATCAAGTTCTGGCTGGGTAAGCATTACTTCTTTTGTTAAAGTTACTTTTTCTTCACTTGGCCCTGACATCTTTCCAGCATTTCCAACATTCATAAGTTCAACTTCTGTTGGGAAAGCTTTTGCGACCTTAACTGCATCTTTAACGGTCGGAACTAAAACCATAAGGTTCATCTGACTTGCCCTTGGATCTTCTAGTAGTTTAATTGCATCATCAACATTTTTAATAATTACTTTTACGTCTGAAGGCGCTGACATTTTTAAGGTCATCTTTTGAATATCATTGTTTGCTGCCTCATCACTTGCTACAACAAGACCTGTTAATTTTAAGCTTTTAGTCCAAGTCATAGCTACTTGCCCATGTATTAAACGTTCATCAATTCTTACTGCTTTAATCATAATTATCTCCTTTTAAAAAAATACTTCTTCTTCGTCTTCTTCAGCTACTAAATTAAGATCCTCTAGGATATTAACTGTCAACTCCTGCTGACTTCTTTGGACTATTTCATTAAGGCCTTCTTTGGTTAGATCTTCTCCTGCAAGTAGAACCTCCAAAATAACTGGTAAATTCATTCCTGAAATAATATTTGCAGCTAGACCTTCCTCAAGGCACCTTTTGGTAATCTTTTGATTAACACTACCACCAAATAAATCAGTAAAAATAAAGATTTCATCTTCATTTGAAACTGAATCAATAAATTGATTCAATTCTTTTTCAAAATCATTGTCGTCAACATAAGCATCGATAGCTACTATTCCATCCTTTATACCAGCTAAGAGCTCGATACTACTTAATAAACCGCTGGCTAGCTTTCCGTGACTTGCTATTAAAATTTTTCTCATTTTTAATTCCTTTTCTATCCACCCACAATCAAACTACTGCTTTCCTAGCTTTATTTGCTTGGAGGGAATTTTTTGTATTCTTGTTTTTAGATTTTTTATGTTTTCCTTCAGGGATAAACTGTTTGTACTTGTCATATGACAGGATAAATATAATTGGTAAAGTAAAGGCAACCAGGTTTCCTAAAATATAAGGGAGAACTGGATTTGCGATTGTAAGTCCTGGAAGAACTGTCAGGCCTTGGCCAATTGCTTTCACATCAAATATCTTCATAACAACACCCCCAAATCCTGCTCCGATGAATGAGCAGACAAAGGGTACAATTGAATATTTAAGATTTACAGCAAAGATTGCAGGCTCTGTAATCCCAACAAGGGTTGGTACAAAACTCGATAGGGCAATCTCACGATCTTTAGATTTCTTCTTAAATAGGAGATACATTCCAATACATCCCCCACCTTGGGCAATGATTGATACTGACCAAATGGGCTGAATATAGTTAAAACCAGTTGTGGCAATTAGATTTGCTTCAATACCTTGAATGGCATGTTGGGTTCCTGTAACTGTCAGTGGCTGCAAGGCTGCAGCAAAGACAAAGGCTCCAAAGACTCCCATTTTCATGTAGAGGAAGTCAATAATTCCACCAAGAACTGCTCCAACAAAGTTACCCAGAGGACCAAAGACCAAGAAGAGGGCCAAATTGGCTAGAATAATGGTTAGGGTTGGGACCAAGATGTAAGACAGGGCCTGCGGCGAATACTTACTGGTCAATTTTTCAACCTTAGCCAAGAACCAAGAGGTTAAAATAGCTGGGAAAACTCCGCCTTGGAAACCAACCATTGGAACACTTAGACCAAAGAGGTGCCATGAATCAGGAGTTAAAGCCCCACTTGCCAAATCATTTCTATTGGCAAGTCCCGGATGAATCATTACAAATCCGACCAGAAGACCCAGAATAGGATTTCCTCCAAAACGCTTGGTAGCTGAATACATGATAAGAACAGGCAAGTAGTCAAATGTTGTTGCAATGATTCCAAAGAAACTGGCCAAATCATTTAGGAAGACACTCTTATCAGCTAAGGTTCCCTCCATGCCAAAGATTCCAGGAGTAGTAATTAGGGAACGAAGCCCTAAAATCATCGCTGCTCCTATGAAGGCCGGGATAATAGGAATAAAAATGTCAGAGAAAATCTTAAATCCTTGTTGGAGTTTATTTCCTGAGTTACTTACTCCCTCGTCCTTCATCTGCGAAAGTGAGACTTCCTTTACACCTGTCAGCTTAACAAATTCATCATAGGCTTGATTAACAGCACCTGCTCCAAAAATTATTTGAACCTGGCCACTATTAAAAATTACCCCCTTAACCCCTTCGATGGATTCAAGGGCATCATAATCAACCTTATCATTATCCTTTAATATTAATCGTAAACGTGTTACACAGTGGGTGACACTCGTAATATTTGATTTACCACCAACCTCAGCTAGTACCTTTTCAGCAATCTTTTTATAGTCCAACTTCTACTCCTTCTCTTTGTCAATTTAAGTTTTTACCAACCTACTTAACAATCCTATTTGAAAAGTTTATATCCCTTGCTAGCAGACAACCATTAGTTGCAGTCAGGCTAATTGCTGACCCAAATTGATTGTAGACACGCACATTTAAAGCAACTCCGTCAATATAAAGTGTCATGATATTATCGTCTACAATGACCTTGATAGTATAAGAATTACCTGCCTTGAGATCAAGTGGTCTTCGTAAACCTTTATCCATATATTGGAACCACGGGTAACAAGGATTTTTATCAAAACTTAAGTAACTTTCATCAAGATTAAAACGGAATTCGTAAGATTCGTCTGTTTCAAGATTTTTATAAAATCTTAGGGAGAAGTCACTTAGATTTTCATCAAAGGAAATAGTTGTTTCTAAGCTGAAAAACTTACCACTATCTTCAACTAGCACTACCTCTTCCCGAGTATCAACTGTTAAGATTTCAACATTCTCTAATTCCTTTTTATCAGTGAAAACTTCCCAAACCTCATCAATTGGCTTAACTCCGAGGGTAAAGTCCTCTCTTTGATAAACTTCATGAGGAACAAAGGTTCCACCCCATAGGTAGTTGTTCATGTCATCATCCTGATCCTTGGTTGGTACCCAACCAAAGAGAACCCGGCGTTTCCCGTCAAAGGCTGTACGACCTGCATAGTAAGCACGACCATCAAAGGCTTCATCCTTTGGCTTAATCCAAGGGCCTTCTAAGCTTTGACTCATCCGGTAAAGAATCTTATTGCCATCAGAGTATTCAGAGTAGACCAGATACCACCAGTCGCCAATCTTAAAGAGTTCAGGCATTTCAAACATGGTGTAAAGTCCTGGGGCCCAGAAGTCGCCGCCAAATTTCCAGTCCTTAAGATCCTTAGAGGTAAATTTTACCAGGCGACCAGTTTGCAGGTGCTTGTCTTGTCCCTTACGAGCCCCGAGAATTAGAAGATATTCTTCTTTTTCATCATCCCAAACAACAAATGGATCGCGCCAGTTACGAATATCGTAGCCTTCTTGTGGTTCAAGTTCTAAAGCTTTTTCTGATTTTGTCCAATGAACAAAATCATCACTTTCAGCATGAAGAAGAACCTGTGAGGTTTTCCCTTCCTTTAAAAATTCACGATTGTAACCTGTATAGAAGGCATGAATTTTACCATCAGCTTCAAAAACTGATCCTGCATAGATGAATTGATCCCGCTCATCATCTGATCCCCTTAAAAGTGACTCACCAAAATCTTCATATTCAATAAAATTTTCTGTTGTAGCTAGTGCCCAACCAAAGGGTTCACCGAAGGGACCTGGATTTCTTGTATCTCGTTGATGGTAGATATAGAACTTCCCGTCCTTCCCGTAAGGCATGATGTCTCCCACCCAAATATCTTTTGGCTGATAGTAAATTTCGTGCCCATTACTCACCCTAGAATTCTCTTTCATTTTCTCTCCTTTTTATGAAAACGTTTTATTTACAGGTTCAGTATATAGCAACCGGTTTCATATGTCAACCCGTTTCATAAAATTTTTTCAAAAAAACTGGATTGATAGAACAAATCCAGTTTAAGCAGTTTTATTTTTAAGAAGTTTAACTGGCAAAAGAAGGTCATCAGTTTCTACCTGGCCAGAAATCATATTTAAAAGTTTTTTCACAGCGATTTCAGCAATCAAACCAATGGGCTGTTCAATCGTTGTCAGTTTGGGATTATAAACCATGGTTTCTTTAGCCCCATCAAAACCTACAAGTTTAACCTCATCTGGTACTGATCTGGATAAATCTTCTAAGTTTTTGAGGGCTAGACTTGCTAGCAAATCGTCTCCCGCAAAGATTCCATCAATTTCCTGGTGGTTAGCCAAATAATCACCTATAATCTGATTCTTACTTTCAATACTATCAGTAAAGGGAACCTCTAAAATGTGTTCTTCAAGTTTGTTGGCAGCCATTATATTCTTATAGGCCAAGGTTCTACTGTTTGCTGGCAGTTTAATCTTACTATTTCCCCTAATACATAGAATATGCTTGCACCCTTCTTCAATTAGAAGGGTGGTAGCAATTTCTCCGCCCCTATAGTTATCACAAGACACAGTTATTGTTCCCTTGCCAAGACTTCTATCAATAGCAACTATTGGAAGTCCCGGAATATTATAGTCGTCAATATTGTTATTATGGGTTCCCACAATAATGCCGTCAACCTGATTCTTCCTCAGCATGCTCAAATAAGCCTTTTCCTTTTCCGGATTATTTAGGCTATTACACAAAAGAACCTTGTAACCCTGATTTGAAAGCTCAAGTTCAATACTTTGAATAAGCTCAGCATGGAAGGGATTGGTAATTGTTGGAAAAATAAGCCCCACTGTATAGGTTTCATTTTTAAAAAGAGCCCTGGCCAGTTCATTAGGATAGTACTGTAATTTTTCCATGGCCTCTAAAACCTTAGTCTTAGTCTCCTCACTGATATAGCCCCTATTGTTTAAGACCCTTGAAACAGTTGTTGGTGATACCTGGGCTTCCTTTGCTACCTCCCTAATACCAATTTTCTTCATTCCTTTACCCGTCAAGCTAACTTGCTTTCCTTCCCTTTTTACTATATTAAACTTAAGTATAACATTATATTAGGCCCAATCGAAATATTAATAATAAAAAAACTGAATCCCTTGTCAAAGGAATTCAGTCATTTGTGGAATTATGAAGCTAGAAACTAGATTCATTATTTTCTATACATCTTGAACTGGAGGAATTTGTCGTTATAGATTCCCAACCATTTTTTACCCAGATCCTTGTAGACTTCTAGGTGATTCATTGTTTCATCATCAAGGTAAAACTGCTTGTCATTTTTAACATCATCTGGCAGCAATTCTTTTGCTGTGTCATTAGGAGTGGCATACCCTACATATTCAGCATTTTGAGCTGCATTTTCAGGACGCAACATAAAGTTTAAAAAGTCATAAGCTGCTTTTTGATTGACCGAAGTTTTAGGGATAACCATGTTGTCAAACCATAGGTTACTTCCTTCCTTAGGAACTACATAATGAAGATTTTCGTTTTCTTCAATCATTTCAACTGCTTCCCCACTGAAGGTTACAGCAGCCATGGCTTCTTCACCAATCATATACTGCTTGATTTCGTCAGCAACAATTGCCTTAACATTAGGCGTAAGTTCCTCTAGGTGCTTGGTTGCCTGGTCAATTTGATTGATATCTGTTGAGTTAAGGCTGTCACCTTGGGCATTTAAGGCCATTCCGATAATTTCACGGGCCCCGTCTACAAGCATTATATTGTCCTTGTAGTCGCTTGACCAAAGATCATCCCAGCTGGTTGGTGCCTGGTCAACAAGAGCATCATTATAGACGATACCAACTGTTCCCCAGAAATAAGGAATTGAGTAGGTATTTCCTGGATCAAAAGGCAGGTCTAGGAATTTTTTGTCAATATTTTCTAGACCTTTGATTTTAGACTTATCAAGTTTTTCAATCAAACCTTCATCGATTAGTTTTTCAATCATGTATTCACTTGGAATTGCGATATCATAAGAGGTTCCCCCCTGTTGAATCTTTGTATACATGGCTTCATTACTGTCGAAGGTTTCATAATTTACCTTGTAGCCTGTTTCTTCTTCAAATTTCTTTAAAAGGTCGGGATCAATATAATCCCCCCAGTTGTAAATGGTCATTGTATTTTCTGCGGTAGCTGCACCAGATTTTTTTTCAATTCCGGTAGAGACTGCTGCTAAAATAATTATTATGGCTAGTATTCCGCCAAAAAACGATAGTAATTTTTTCATATTTAATTTGAGCTGGTACTTTCTGTACTTCCAAAGCTAACAGTTGGAACTTCTTTAGCTGATTCGCTTGCCTTGAAGTATTCTTTCTTGTGAAGACCACGCATGCTAGCTACAATACTTCTTGGGAAGGTTGTAATTCCGTTATTGTAGTTTTTAACAGCGTCATTGTAGTCCTTGCGGGCTACGGCAATACGATTTTCAGTTCCAGCAAGTTCATCTGCTAGCTGGGTAAATTGTTGGCTTGCCTTTAGATCAGGGTAACTTTCTTGAAGGACAAGCAAGCGACTTAGGGCTCCAGTAAGTTGATCATTGGCATCTGAAATTTGGCTTACATCACCAGAATTTCCAGCTTGGATCATTTTCGCACGAGCATTGGCAATATCTGTATAAATCTTTTCTTCATGGCTAGCATAACCTTTTGTTACCTCAACAAGGTTAGGAATCAAATCATTTCTTCTTTGAAGCTGAGTCTCGATATCAGCATATTTTCCTTCAACTTCATTTTCTGATCGAACCATCGAATTACTCATAGTAAAGAAAGCAACAACTAAAAGTAAAACAACACCGAGGCCTGCTAAAAGTCCTTTAAATTTCATAAGATTCTCCTTTATCTTAATTCTCGAGTAGTCCTAGCGGGAAGCACCGCCTCCGCCTGAACTACCACCACCAAATCCGCCGCCGGTAAAGCCACCGCCACCAGAACCAGATCCTCTACCGCCTCCGCCTAAAAGGGAAAGCAAAATGAAGAGGAAATCGCCGCCTGAACCACCACCAAAGCTAATGATTAGGATAATAATGATAAAGGCTACGAATAAAAATTTAGCCACCTTTGAAAAATTTGATGACCCACTTCTACTCTGATTATTTGCCTCAGCTGAGCTTTCACTTGAGCTTGAAGATTGGTCAGATGAGAGATCTTCTCCTTTTAAGGCAGATGTTAGGGCAAGAATGGTATTTTCTAAGGCTGCATCATAGTCTCCCTTATTCCTATAAGGAACAAAGGATTGATCAAGAATACGACCGGCTTTTCCGTCATTAATTTGACCCTCTAGACCGTAGCCGACCTCTATTCTGACCTTGTTTTCATCTTTTGCAATCAAAAGTAGGATAGCCTTGCTGTCCTCTTTTTGACCAAATCCTGACTTATTAAAAAGCTCATTTGCGTATTCTTCAATGGAATAACCTTTGAGATTTTCAACTGTTACAACATCAATTTGATCTCCAGTTGCCTGTTCAAGATTTTTCAATTGAAGGTTTACTTGACTTTTGGTCTGATCCTTAAACATACCTGCCTGATCATAGACATAGGTATTTTCAATCCAGTCAATTTTTTCAATTGATGAACTACTAGAGTCCTTTGAACTAAAATAGGATAGACCAAATAAAGCAGTCACGGCTATTAAGGCCAGGGTTAAAAGTAAGATGAGTCTGGTTTTCTTGTGGGGATTATTTCCGGAGGCAGATGTACGTCTAGGCGTAACATCACGCATCTTTTTTCTCCTTGCTGATGAAATAATAACCTATTACAAGTATAACCGAAAATAGGAATACTAGGGTACTTAAAGCATTGATTTCAAGACTAATTCCCCTACGGGCCCTAGAATAGATTTCAACAGATAGGGTTGAAAAACCATTTCCTGTAATAAAGAAGGTTACTGCAAAGTCATCTAGAGAGTAAGTGAAGGCCATGAAAAATCCTGCAATAATACTAGGAGTTAGATAAGGTAAAATTACCTCAGTCAAGGCCTGAAGTGGGCTTGCCCCTAGGTCAAAGGCCGCATCAACTGTTGAGTAATCCATATCCTTAAGACCTGGTAAAATCATCAGAACAACAATTGGAATTGAAAAGGCGATGTGACTTAGTAAAACAGAAACAAAACCTAATTTAAAACCTACCATGGTAAATAGGATTAAAAAGCTTGCCCCAATCATAACGTCTGGCGATACCAAAAGGATGTTATTTAAACCAAGCAGGGAATTTTGTCTTTTCTTCTTAATATTATAAATATACAAAGCCCCAAAAAGTCCAATAAAGGTAGCTAGACTGGCTGATAAAAAGGCCAAGAAGAAGGTTTGAACAACGATTAGGATAAGCCTTGTATCCCCAAAAAGTTGCTGGTAATAATCCCAGGTAAATCCTGTAAAACCGTTCATATTCCCACCCTCATTAAATGAGTAGAAAATCAGGTAGAAAATCGGAATATAGAGGATCATAAAGACTAAGGCTAGGTATAATTTAGATAGTTTTTTCATCTTAGTGAACCTCCTTGTCGCGTGTCAGATAAACAATAACAAGCATGGCAACAATTAGGACCATACCGATAGTTGCCCCCATCCCCCAGTTTTGTGTAACCAGGAAATTTTGCTCAATGGCAGTACCAAGCGTAATTACCCTGTTTCCTCCAATCAAGCGGGTCAGCATGAAGAGACTCAGACTTGGAATAAAGACAGCTTGAAAACCTGCCTTTATACCCGGGACTGATAGGGGAAGGATAACATTCTTAAAGGTCTGAAACTTGGTTGCCCCAAGGTCATAAGCTGCATTTACCAGATTATGATCAATTTCTTCCAAGGAATTAAAAATTGGAAGAATCATGAAGGGAATTTCAATATAAGCTGCAACAAAGATAAAGCTAAAGTCTGTAAATAGGATTTGTTGAGACCCAATCCCTATAAACTCAAGAAAAGAGTTAACAGAGCCGTATTTTCCAAAAATCCCTATGAAAGAATAAGCCTTTAAAAGTAGGTTTATCCAAGTAGGTAGGATAATTAGCATCAGCCAAAGCTGCTTGTGTTTAAGTCTAGTTAAAATGTAAGCTGTTGGGTAGCTAATAACCAAAGTTGCTAGGGTTATGATTCCCGCATAAAGAACGGAATTGAAGGTCATCTTTAAGTAGGTTGCACTTGTAAAGTAAGTCCTATAATTATCAAGACTTAACTTACCAGATATATCAAAAAATGATTGATAAACCAGAAGAATTAAGGGGGCAATTACAAAGAGAAAGATCCACATGAAATAAGGAATAGCAAATAATCTATTCGTTTTCTTCATTCTCGTCTCCTTCCTCCTCTTCGAGGCCGTGAACGATTCCTTCATCAGATTCGTCCTCTTCAACATACTCCTCAATTCGGGCGTCAAAGTCTTCTTCACTTTCATTAAATCTCATGATATGAAGGTCTTCTGGCTCAAAGTCAAGGCCTATAACCTCACCTACGATGGCTTTTCTCCTTGAATGAATCATCCACTCATTACCTAGATCATCAACTGCGATAATCTTATAGTGAACTCCCATAAAGAGTTGAGTTGTTACACGGACATTAAACTTACCTTCATCAGGTAAGGTAAACTGAAGGTCTTCTGGTCTGATAACAATTTCTACAGGTTCATTTTTTCTCATCCCACCATCGACTGCTTCAAATTGTTTACCATTAAACTCAACCAGGTAGTCTTCAATCATCCGACCTTCAACAATATTACTTTCTCCAATAAAGTCAGCAACAAAGTGGTTGATGGGCTCGTCATAAATATCAACAGGGCTTCCTGACTGAACAATTTCCCCTTCATTCATGACAAAAATCCAGTCACTCATAGCAAGGGCTTCTTCCTGGTCATGGGTAACAAAAATAAAGGTTATTCCAAGACGCTGTTGCAAGGTCCTAAGTTCATACTGCATCTCAGTCCTAAGCTTTAAGTCAAGGGCTGAAAGAGGTTCATCTAGTAGGATTACCCTTGGTTCATTGATGATAGCACGCGCAATAGCAACCCTCTGTTTTTGCCCTCCAGACAGCTTATGGATACTTCTTTTCTCATAGCCAGTCAGACGCATCATTTTTAAAACTTCTGTAACTCGCTTCTTAATCTCTTCCTTTTCAACCTTTCTTATTTTTAAAGGAAAGGCTACATTATCGAAAACATTTTTATCCGGGAAAAGGGCATAAGACTGAAATACTGTATGGACATCCCTTTTGTTGGTTGGTATATCATTAATTCTTTTCCCATCAAGAAGGATATCTCCACTTGTTGCTTCTAAAAATCCTGCAATCAAGTTTAAAATGGTTGTCTTACCACTTCCAGAAGCCCCTAGTAAGGTATAAAATTTTCCCTCTTCAAGCTCAAAATTTATATCCTTTAAGACAACTGTCCCTGTATCCTCAAAGACCTTACTTACATTTTTAAATTCAATAATATTTTTAGTCAATTTTTTCTTCCTAATCTATAATTTTATTAACTAGTCTCTTTCTTCACCCAAAATTCGAACCTCTGGTTCTAGTCTTACTCCACTTGTTTCATATACCTTTTCTTGGACATATTTGATGAGTTCCTCATAGTCACGAGCTGTTCCTGAAGCTACATTAACCATAAATCCTGCATGCTTACGGCTAACCTCAACTCCGCCTATCCTATGACCTTGGACTCCTGCCTCTTGAATCAGTTGACCTGCAAAGTATCCTGGTGGACGTTTGAAGACTGAACCACAACTTGGATATTCAAGGGGCTGTTTGGCCTCACGTAGATCATTTAACCTAGTCATTTCTTCCTTAATGACCTCATGGTCTCCTGCTGACAGGCTGAACTTAGCTGACAGGCAAATATATCCCTTATCTTGTAAGATGGTATGACGGTAGGCAAAATTCATATCCTCACCTGCAATGGTTATAATTTGTCCTTCTTTTGTCATAACCTTACATGAAGCTAGAATGTTTGAAATTTCTCCCCCGTAGGCACCAGCATTCATAAAGACTGCACCACCAATACTTCCTGGAATACCGCAGGCAAATTCAAAGCCAGTAAGGGAATTATCAAGAGCAAAGTTAGTTACCTCTGTAAGAATGGCCCCAGCTTGCGCCTTAATTACATAGCCGTCAATCTCCACCTGGTTCATCTTCTCCAAAAGGATAACAAAACCTCTAATTCCACCGTCCCTAACAATCAAATTACTAGCATTTCCTAAAACAAGAAAGGGAAGGTCAAATTCATTTGCAAATTTTACTATCCTTTGAAGCTCATCTTCATTTTTAGGAAACATTAGAAAGTCCGCCGGACCCCCTACCTTGGTAAAGGTATACTTGCTTAAATTCTCATCAATTCTTATGTCTATTCCTGGTAAATTTTCAACAACCTTATTCTTTTCAATCATTATTCATCTCTCTCCTATGTATAAAAATAAAGAAATCTTTATCCTATTAATTTTAACATAAACCCAATCTTTCCTAAAGGACTTGCAAAAATTTAGGAGCGATTATCCTAAATATCCTACTTTTCAAGCTTAATTTTTTTCATATCCTTAACCTGACCATATGAAAAAATTAAAATTGAAAGCCAGATAAAAATGAAGCCATTTAAATTACCCTGATTAAGGGGCTCCTTAAAGATAAAGACTGCAATCAAGAGCTGGATGGTTGGGCTTAGATACTGGATAAAACCTATGATATTAAAGGGAGCAAGCTTGATGGCCTGAGAAAATAAGAGTAAGGGAATAGCTGTGATTACCCCTGATAAGGCCAGGCAAGTAATTTCAAGGCTCGTGTAATTAGACGGATTTGTCTTACTGAAAAATAAAAGATAAGTAATTACAAGAGGGGACAAAAAGAGACTTTCAACAAACATTGAAACATCGCTAGAAAGATTAGTAAATTTCTTTGCAAGACCATAAAAAGCAAAGGATAAGGGTAAAATAATTGAAATCACAGGTAGACTTCCATTTTGAACTGTCAGAAGTACCACCCCACTTAAGGCCAAAAAGATTGAAAATTTGGTATAGCGGTTCAAGGATTCCTTAAAGAAAATAACCGCCAGTAAAACTGATATCAAAGGATTTATATAATAACCCAGACTTGCTGCTGAGGCTTGATTACTAGATACAGCATAAATATAAATCAACCAATTGATGGCAATAAAAATACTAGCACAAAACATAATTAAGAGCTGCTTTTTATCAGAAAAAAGGGCTCCTAGTTCTTCCTTCAATCTTTGAAGTTTCCCCGTAAGGAAAAAATAAAGACCCATACTTACCAGGGTCGATAAAATCCGGTAACTAAAAACATCTAAGGAGTTAATATTTCCAAGAAACTTCCAAAAAAGGGAAAGAAGGCCCCAGCTGACATGACAAATTACAGCAAGAAGAATTCCCAGATCCTTCTTGCTGTATTTTTCTTTATTTAAATTTTTTTCTTGTAGTTCATTATTAAAGGACACAACGAACTCCCTTAGTATCAACATTAAGAGACAGAATTTCACCGTCTAGGTTAAGGGCTTCAAGATCTGCGACTAGAAGGTCTTCCTTGTCTCGCGGACAAATAACCATGACCGTAGGTCCTGCTCCACTAAGATAACTTGCATAGGCTCCGTGCTTATGAGCAAGTTTTCTAATTGGAGAAAACTCTTTGACCAAGGATCTACGGTATTTTTCATGGAAGAGGTCTGATTCAATCATTAAACCTGCCTTAACCAGATCTCCTTTTAATAAGGCAGCAATTGCGACATTGGCAATAGAACTCGCTGCTACAGCTTCCTTGTAAGACAATGTTTCAGGAAGGACACCGCGACTATCAGCCGTCAGCAACTGGTAATTTGGAATGAAGGAAACAAAGGCTGCATCAGGAAAATCAGAAGCTACAACAGTTGTTTTATTATCAACAGTCGAAGCCACAACTAGATTACCTAGGATGGCTGGAGCAACATTATCAGGATGGCCTTCAATTTTGGTAGCCAGTTGAATCTTATCATCTGAAGAAAGCTCTAAATTAGCTAGCCCGTTGGCAAGCTCAATTCCCGCTACAATAACCGAAGAACTTGAACCAAGTCCACGAGCTAGGGGAATGGCACTTGTCATCCTAATATGATGGGGTTGTAAGTCACTTGCAATCTTAAGGGCTGACGCTATCAAAAGATTGGCTTCATCCTGAGGAATGTCAGCTCCAAGATTATGTTCGACAAGCCACTTGTCACTTTTTTCTAAAACTTCTATTTCTAAATATAAATCAAGGGCCAGGCCGACAGAGTCAAAACCTGGTCCAATATTTGCAGAACTTGCTGGTACGATTATCTTCATAACTATTCACCTAAAACCTTGAAAGTATTTAAAAGCTCAAAATCTTTGACGGCCTTTAATTTATCAGTGACTTCAAAAAGCTGCTTCCTAGTCATTTCATGGGTAATAATCACCACACGTGCCCTACCCTGATCAGATTTTTGCTGGCTGACCTGGTCAAAACTAATATCAACCTCATTGAAAATTTCAGATAGCTTGAGCATTTGCCCCTTTTGATCAGCTACATCAAGAGCAAAGTAATACATGCTTGAAACATCTTCTTGGTTGGCTAAGACTGTTTGACGTTTAAAGCCATTAAAAGGTTCAACTTCGGCTCCCTGATTAAGCTTTTGACCAATATTAATTAAGTCTGACATGACACTTGTTGCGGTTGGTTTTTGACCTGCCCCAGGACCATAGAACATGCTTTGGCCAATGCCGATACTTTCAACAAAAATTGCATTCATCTCATTGTTTACACTTGAAAGGGTATGATTCTTAGGAAGGAAGACTGGGCTAACCTCTGCAAATAGGCCACTTTCAACCTCTTCAAGGGTACCTAAAAGTTTGATTACATAACCAAGCTTACTGGCAGTTGCCACATCTTCTGGACTGATGTTTCGAATTCCAGCCTTACTGATTTGATCAATATCAATGGTCATTCCAAAGGCAAATTGGCTTAAAATTACAAGCTTATAGGCAGCGTCAATTCCATCAACATCATTTGTTGGATCACTTTCTGCAAAACCGAGTTCTTGGGCTATTTCAAGGGCCTTGTCATAAGACCAGCCTTGATCAACCATTTTAGTCATCATAAAGTTACTAGTTCCATTGATAATCCCGTGGAGTTTTGTAATTTTGTCCCCGTTAAAGCTATTAGCAAGAGTTCTTAAAATAGGAATTCCCCCAGCTACGGCTGCTTCATAATAAAGGAAGGCTCCATTTTCTTCTGCTAAATCTGTTAATTCCGGACCATGAAGGGCCAAAAGATCCTTATTTGCTGTAACAACATGTTTTTTAGCCTTAAGAGCCTGTTCAATAAAACTCTTAGCAGGTTCAATTCGACCAAGAAGCTCAACTACTAAATCAATTTCAGGATCCTGGATAATATCTTCAATATCTGTCACAAAGTTAAAGTCGAAGTCTTTTTCCAGACTAACTTTTTTAGCTTCTCTGACGAAAACTTTCTTGATTGCAAAAGAGTCACCGATTGCCTGTTCAATTTTACTTTTGTTTTCTTCTAAGAGGAAGGGCAGTCCTTGTGCCACCGTTCCAAAACCTAATAGTCCTATATTTAATACCATATATTCTCCTAAATTCTATAGAAATAAAAAATGCTTAAAAGCATTTTTTAAAGTCCAACTCTTTCAAAAATTTCATCAACACGTTTAAGGTGATAATTGTAGTCAAAGGCAGCATCAATATCTTCATCTGTTAGATATTCACGAACTTTTGCATTTTCTTCAACAAGAGGTCTGAACATAATCTGCTCATCCCAACTTCTTGCAGTCATTGGTTGAACTAGGTCGTAAGCCTCTTCACGAGTCATCCCTTTTTCGATTAAGGTAAGCATAACATGTTGGCTGTAGATAAGTCCAAAAGTTGCATCCATATTACGGCGCATATTTTCTGGGAATACTGTTAGGTTTTTAACAATATTTGAAAAACGTGTTAGCATGTAATCAACAAGGATTGTTGTATCTGGAGCAATTATACGCTCAGCTGATGAGTGAGAAATGTCACGTTCGTGCCAAAGAGGAATGTCTTCGTAAGCAGTTACGGCATGACCACGAACTACACGAGCAAGACCTGTCATATTCTCAGACCCGATTGGGTTACGTTTATGAGGCATAGCTGATGATCCCTTTTGACCTTTAGCAAAGAATTCCTCAACCTCACGTTGTTCTGATTTTTGCAGTCCACGAATTTCAGTTGCCATTCTCTCAATACTTGTTGCAATAATAGCAAGAGTTGAAAAATATTCAGCATGCAAATCACGTGGTAAAACTTGAGTTGAAATTTCTTGAGCACGGATTCCTAATTTATCACAAACATAAGCCTCAACAAATGGAGGAATATTAGCAAAGGTTCCAACAGCTCCAGAAATTTTTCCAGCTTCAACACCACGGGCAGCATTGTCAAAACGAACAATATTACGTTTCATTTCAGAGTACCAAGTAGCAAGTTTCAAACCAAAGGTTGTTGGTTCTGCATGAACTCCGTGAGTACGCCCCATCATAACAGTATGCTTGTGTTCACGAGCCTTATCCCCAATAACTTGAAGGAAATTTTCAAGGTCACGTCTAATGATATCATTTGCTTGCTTATAAAGGTAGCCATAAGCTGTATCAACTACATCTGTTGATGTTAATCCGTAGTGAACCCATTTTCTTTCTTCACCAAGAGTTTCAGAGACAGCACGGGTAAATGCTACAACGTCATGACGGGTTTCTTTTTCGATTTCAAGAATTCGGTTAACATCGAAATCTGCATTTTCACGAATTTTCACCACATCTTCCACTGGAATTTCACCAAGTTCAGCCCAGGCTTCATCAGCTAAAATTTCAACTTCAAGCCATGCACGATACTTGTTTTCTTCGGTCCAAATTGCTCCCATCTCCGGGCGAGTATAACGTTCTAACATTTTTTCTCCTACTATTAATTTGATACTACTATTATCAAGGAAAAACTTGTGATAGTCAAGGGTAAATCAAAAAACTACTAATAAAAATTAGTAGTTTACGAACATCTTTTTAATTTATTTGTTAATTATAAAGATTTTATCAAACAGTATTTCTACCGAGATTAACTAATAGTCAAGGGCATGACCTGACGCATTACCAAAGAAGTAACCTGTCTTACAGTTAATCGAGAAGAGGTAGGTACCATCAGATTTATACAAATTGTAGTAACCATTGCCATTAATGATATTAACCGGCTTGATATAGTAGTTGTCCCCTTCAAAATATCCTCTTTGTCTTGAGATATTAAGAACATTATCAAGAACACCAGCCTTCCAAGTCCAGGCAGGATTACTTGTATCAGCAATCGCAGCTTGATTTATTGGAACACGAGATAGGGAATCCTGGTCAACCTTTGGACTTGTGGTAGTTGCTGACGAACTAGAACTTGCTGCAGCCTCACTTTGAGCTTTACTTGCTTCTGCCTGTCTTGCAGCTTCTTCAGCAGCAAGGCGTTCTTCTTCTGCCTTCTTGGCCTCTTCAGCTTTTTTTGCTTCCTCAGCCTTACGGGCTGCTTCTGCCTGCTGATTTTTACCAAGAGCTATGGCACTATCAATAAGTTGATTTAAAGATGTTAGATTTGATTTTGTAATGTTAAAATCAGCTCCATCTTTAACCTTAGCATCCTCATTTACTTTTCCATCAGTAATTACATCCGATTGGAATTTAGAATTAATTTCATTTAAAGAAGCAATTTCTGCCTTCAAATCAGACACTTCTGTCTGGTAGGTCGCATACTTGCTGCTGTCTTTAACCGAATCAAGTTCCTTGACTAAGTTATCATAAGCAGACAGATTAGCATTCTTCAAAGCATCCTTGTTTTTATCAGTATAAAAACTGGTAAGAAGGGTGTCAAATGCTGTTTCCCTTTTCTTAAGATCCTCATCTTTTTCAGCCTGTTCCTTTTGTTCAAGAACAAGTTTTTGATGGTGGTCATACTGATTTTTAGCCAGGAAACCACCGCCTAAAATTAGGACTGCTAAAAGGCTTAAATAAACGAGTTTCTTAGACGAAGGTTTACTTGAATTTTTAGCAGGAGGTTCTTCCTTTGATTCAACTTGAACTAGCTGATCATTAAGGACCATTTGGTCAAAACTCTCTTCTTCAATGGTCTCAGTTGGAATTTTTTCATCAGAAACATCAGCTACAGGTACATGTGATGTAGTCTCAACTTTTTCAGCTACAGGAGCAGGATTTTCAGCTTTCGTTTCTACAACTTCTTCAGCCTTTTCTTCAACTACTTCTTTAGGTTCTTCCTTAGCTGTTTCTTGTGAAAGATCTGCTGCAGGAGCTACCTCAACTTCTAAAGCTTCCTCTTTTTTCTTAGCCTCTTCAGCTGCCCTTCTGTCCATATCTTCTGCCAGCCTACTTGCTTCAGCCATAAGTTTTTCACGAGCTGCCAAAAGTTCTTGAGGAATTAATTCTTCCTTGCGAATCTTTTTATTTTTTTCGATTTCAAAACGGTTTTCCCTGATATAGGCATCAAGGAGAGATTCATTTCGAGCTTGTGCTTCTTCACTTGCCTTAAGCTTATTTTGAATCTCCTCAATGGTCAAATCAGAAATTTCACCAAAATCAATAACCTGTTCCCCAGCTTTTTCTAAATTAGTATCAAGCGAAGCTTCTTCTTTGGGGCTAGTTCCAGCTTCTTTAATTTCTTCTTCCTTAAAATCCTTTTTCGTCATATCCTCTTACCAAAGTATTGATAAAGGTCAACTCTCAAAGTACCATTGTAAAGTTTACGCTTTTTAGTTGCCTTTGCACCGTATTTTTCTTCAAACATTAAATCACTTGTCAAGATATACTTGCTCCAAGTAACCAAGGGTCTAAAGACTTCTCCCATTTCCTTGTATAAAACTTTCACATCTTCAAATTTCAATAGACGTTCCCCGTAAGGTGGATTTGAAACAATAACTCCGTCTAATTTATCGGTATGAAAATCTTGCACGCGCATTTGCTTGAAATTTATATCAGCATAAACACCTGCTTTTTTAGCATTTTCCTTGGCGATCTCAACCATCCTAAAGTCAATGTCAAAACCTGAGATATCAAGCTCAATTTCGTCGTTGATTTCTGATTTGGCCTTAGCCTTTACCTTATTATAGGTATCTTGACCAAACCATGCCCATTCTTCACTGATAAATGACCTCTTAAGACCAGGTGCAATATTTCTTGCAATCATTGCGGCCTCAATCGGGAAGGTTCCACTACCACAGGTTGGATCAACAAATGGACGTTTCATATTTGCTCGCCAGTTGGTAAGCATAATAATTGAGGCTGCCATATTTTCCTTAATTGGCGCTCCACCCTTATCAACTCTGTAACCACGTTTGAAAAGACTTTCACCACTTGTATCAATCAGGATAGTTGCCTTATTTTTGTGAAGACTTACCTCAATTGGAACAGTTGGTCCATTTTCAATTAAAGGAACACCATCTGGTCTGTGAAAAATTTTCTGTAATTTCTTAACCACTGCCTTCTTAGTAATAGCCTGAATACTTGGTTCATTGTGAAGGGTTGATTTGACTGCCTTGGCTTTAGTAATTGGAAAGGCATAACCTAAAGGTAGGTAAGCACCCCAATCAAGGGCTAGTACCCCTTGAAATAGTTCTTCAAAGGTATTAGCTTCAAATTCACCAACAATAATTTTCACCCGGTCAGCTGTTCTTAGCCAGATATTTGCTTGAGCAATTGTTTCCTTGGTCCCTGAAAATAAGACTCTTGAATTTTCATCAATCCTATTTTCAATTCCAAGATCTCTCAATTCTCTTGACACCAGTGCCTCAATCCCAGCTGCACATGTTGCCACTAAATTAAATTTTTCCATCTTATCTCTATCTATCTCTCTTCTAATTTTAAAAGGTGGCTGAGTAAAACCCAGCCACCCCCTGAAGACAATTTTCTATAAGCCATGTTTTGTTCCAGTATAAGCAGGTACTTATACCTTCGATAATCATCTGTCTGTCATTAATGACCTCGTCGTACGTTCAATTCCGTTTGACAAGTGCCCCTACCAAAGTTTGGGTTGCTCGCTTGAGGGGTTTACCACGTTCCACTTTAGCCGTTTCCAGCTAAACTCGTCTCTTTGGCACTTTTACAGGTAGTTTCCGCATATTAAAACTTAGCGGATTTCCCAGCCGTAACTTTCGTCCCTAGGCTTATTGTTTCACCTAGCACAAACACTACAGGCATCTCAGCCTGTGCGAGCATGGACTTTCCTCACCGGTTAAAGCCGGCGCGATTATCCGAAAATTGCCTCTTAACTATATCAAATTTAAAATCTTTTTTCAAGCAAATTCAAATTAAGAAACTTATTTGGCTTCCCCGTCTTCAGCCTTAGGTCCAAATACAGCAAGTTCAAGTCTTGATAAACGTTTTAAAACATCAAAATT
This sequence comes from Streptococcaceae bacterium ESL0687, assembly GCA_029392475.1. Lineage (NCBI taxonomy): Bacteria > Bacillati > Bacillota > Bacilli > Lactobacillales > Streptococcaceae > Streptococcaceae bacterium ESL0687. The sequence goes on along the minus strand of CP113940.1, from coordinate 567,446 downwards.
TGACCCTTCCTGATATTTTTCAGTTTTTGTTACTGGAGCTGCAGCCTTAACCTCTTGAGTAGCTTTCACAACCTCAACTGGTTCAATGCGTTTTGTATCCCCATAATCTGCTGGATTAGGAGTTGCTTGTTTTTCTTTATTAGCAAGTTTTGAACGTAAAAATTCATTCTCTTCCCTTAAAGCTAAAATTTCATCTTGAAAACTTTCATAATCACGAATCACATCATCAAGCATTAAATCAACTTGATCCGGGTCATACCCTCTCATTTTACGATCAAAATGTTGTTCAAAAATGTCTTTTGGTGTGAATTTGTATTTGGTCATGCTAACTCTCCTCTATCATTTCTCTGATTCTGATTTTATCAAAAAGAATACGTCCTTTCAAGCTTAATAGTAATTATCTAGCATTTCATTATAAGCCTCATCTAGGTCATCAAAACTTAAGCTTAATCGGTAGTAATCGGCCTTTTCTTCAACCAAGGCAAAAAAGTACTTTAAATTACTGGGGTGCTCACTGTCATAAAAGTAAAAAACTCCATCAGTGTGGTCCAAAAGAAATTCATTATAGGCTTTGAACTGTCCTGGATTTTCATAATTCTTATAGGCATAACTCACATAATCACTAGCCTTAAATTTCAGCAACTTGTTTTTACCGGCCTCATTCCAAGATTCCCCGTGATTTTCAAAGGTAAAAATTGTTGCAGTCTTTAGGTCGTACTCATCTTTTAATTCATTTACCAGCTCTAAAACCCAGAATTCAAAACCCTTGTTGCCACTAAAAATAAACCACTCTACGCCCTGGTCTATTAAATTTAACAATTTTTTCCTAATAACTAGCTTAATTATTTCTATTTTTTTATCATCATCCTTGAATACTCCCAGTTCAAAGTCCTTATAGCCACAGACAAGTATACTCTTCATAAATTTTATCATCCCATTTTAATTGTAGTTTATGGTATAATATTATAACTGTGTCAGATGTCTTTTAGCAAATTTAATATCATCTGACCTAGAGGATTATAATTATGGTTAATTATCCAAATGGAATCAAAAAACATAAAATTTTAAAAAATAAGAAACCTTTAGAAAAGAAAGTGAACTTCGCCAATCGGGGAATGAACTTTGAATCTGAAATCAATGCAAGTAATGACTATTATCTAAGTCGAAAGCTTGCTGTTGTCCATAAACGACCAACACCCATTCAGATTGTAAAGGTAGACTACCCTAAAAGAAGCCGAGCCAAAATAACTGAGGCCTATTTTAGGCAGGCATCAACCACTGACTATTCAGGAGTCTACCAGGGAAGGTATCTCGATTTTGAGGCTAAGGAAAGCAAGCAAAAGACCATGTTTCCCATGAAAAATTTTCATGACCACCAGCTTAAACACATGGATGAGGTTTTAAATCAAGGAGGTATTTCTTTTGTCTTACTACATTTTTCAGCCCTCTATGAAACCTACTTCCTTGATTCAAAATTTTTAATTGACTACTACAAGGAACACGGAACTAATAAATCCATGCCTATAAAATACATTAAAGAACACGGACATCAAATAGAAATGAATGGTATTCCAAGAGTTCCCTATCTGGAAATTATAAACCAGCATTATTTAGGAGGAAAGTAAATGGCTAACGAGAGAAAGAAAATCACCAAGACCCGAGCGAAAAAGAAGCCGGTCGCTAAAAAACCAACTAATAAGTATTGGAAGGTCACAAAATATGCTCTAATTACAGGAATTTCTGTATTTATTGTTGGCTTTATTGCTGCCTGCTCACTTTTCTTCTACTATGCAAGCACAGCTCCAGAACTTGATATAAGTAAACTTGAAAGTCATTCTTCTTCTATTATATACGATAAAAATGAACAAGTTATCGCAAATCTTGGAACAGAAAAAAGAGATTTAATCACAACTAAGGATATTCCAATAACCTTAGTTGATGCTATAACCTCAATTGAAGACCACAGGTTCTTCAACCACAGAGGAGTCGATCCCGTAAGGATTTTCGGAAGCCTCCTTCACAATGCTAAAAGTGGGACAACTCAAGGGGGATCAACCCTTACCCAGCAGCTGATTAAATTATCATATTTTTCTACCAATAAAAGCGATCAAACAATCAAGAGAAAGGCCCAGGAGGCCTGGCTAGCTGTTCAATTAGAGAGAAAAGAATCGAAAGAAGAGATTTTAACCCTCTATATTAATAAGGTCTTCATGGCTAATGGTTACTACGGCATGAGAACAGCCTCTCTTGCTTACTACGGAAAGGAATTAAAAGATTTATCCCTTCCTCAAGTAGCCCTCCTAGCTGGAATGCCGCAATCTCCAAATGGTTATAATCCCTATACAAATCCCGATGAGGCTACAACTAGAAGAAATATTGTGCTAGCTTCCATGCTCAAGTACAACAAAATTTCTCAAGAAGATTATAATACAGCCGTAAATACGCCAATTACAGACGGTTTGCAGCAGCTTAAACCTTCAGTAAGTATCCCAAGCTACCTTGATAACTTTATCAAGCAGGCCATTGAAGAGGTACAAGCAACAACTGGTCAAGATGTTATGACAGATGGTCTAAAGGTCTACACTACTGTCGATAGCAATGCCCAACAAGAACTTTACAATATTATCAATAGTGATGATTATGTTAACTTCCCAGATGACGAACTACAAGTAGCATCAACCGTCGTCGACGTTAAGACTGGTGCTGTTATCGCCCAAGTCGGAGGACGAAACATACCAGAAGGTACAATTTTTGGAACCAACCAGGCTGTAAATACAGATAGGGACTGGGGTTCTACCATGAAACCTTTAGTTGACTATGGACCAGCCTTTGAGTACGGAATTTATAACTCTACTAAAAAGACCATTACTGACGCCCCTTACAACTGGCCAGGAACAAATGATCCCGTCTATAACTGGGACCGTAAGTACTACGGACAAATGACTGTAAGACAAGCCCTTGTCCAATCAAGGAATATCCCAGCCATCAAGACCCTGGAAAGTGTTGGTCTTACCAAGGCTAATGATTACGTCAACGGTCTTGGAATTAAATTCGCACCTAGCATTGTCTACTCAAACAGTATTTCAAGTAATACTCAAGAGTCAGGGAATGAATACGGAGCAAGTTCAGAGAAAATGGCTGCAGCTTATGCTGCCATGGCAAGTGGTGGTATTTATACCAAACCTTACTATGTTACTAAAGTCGTAACTGATGACGGGCAGGAAAAAGTCACAAGTCCTGTTCAAACAAGAGCCATGAAGGAAACAACTGCTTATGCCATGACAAGCATGCTTAAGGATGTAATTACAGGTGGTACCATGACTAATGGATACATCCCTGGTCTTTACCAAGCTGGTAAAACTGGTACAAGTAATTATAGCGACGACCAAATAACCCAAATCCTTGCTGACTACGGTAATTACATTGGTTACGGTCAAACTGTTGCCCCTGATGAAAACTTCGTTGGTTATACAACAAACTATTCTATGGCTGTCTGGACTGGTTACGCCAACCGTATGATCCCGCTCTATGGTCAAAAACTAGAAATTGCCCTTGATGTTTATAGGGAAATGATGATCAAACTCTCTGCAAGTGTGCCTAATGTGGACTGGAAGGTTCCACAAGGAGTTACTCTTAGCGGTAAGGAAGTAACCATCAATAAGTAAAAAATTCTTTTAAAAATATTATTGGTATATGTCAGAAATTGTGACATATACCTTTTTTTTTGGTATAATGGGAACATAAAAGTTTGGAGGACAAAATGAATAAAAAGTTTTTAGTTATTATAACGCTTTTAATTTCATTTCTTTCGGTATTTACAGCAAATGCTGATGAAAAAAAAGTTAAAATTGCAAGTGACTCAACCAATGCCCCCTTTGAATTTCAAAATTCAGACAAAAAATACGTGGGTATTGACGTTGATTTAATTAACGAAATAGCTCAAATGAATAATTGGAATATGGATCTAACCTTCCCAGGTTTTGATACTGCCCTTAATTCCCTTCTTGCTGGACAAGCTGATGGTGTAATCGCTGGTATGTCAATTACTGACGAACGCAAAAAAACATTTGACTTCTCAGACCCTTACTACAAGTCTGAAATTGTAATCGCAACAACAAAAGCTAAACCTATCACTTCTTACAGTGAACTTAAAGGTAAAACAGTTGGTGTTAAAAATAGTTCAGTTTCCCAAGAATTCATTAACAAACACGAAAAAGAATATGGCTACAAAATCAAAACCTTTAATGAAGCGTCACAAATGATTGATAGCTTGAAAATCGGTGACGTTGATGCCATCATGGATGAAAAACCAGTTCTTGCTTATACTGCCCTACAGGGACAAGATCTTGCGATCAATATGCCTGCTGAGCAAATCGGAAACTATGGTTTTGCTGTTAAAAAAGGAACCAATGCTGATCTAATTAAAGAATTCAATACTTCTTTAGCAGAACTTAAGGCAAATGGTGGCTATGATGCAATTGTTGCCAAATATGTTGCCAAAGAAAGCACTGAAGAAGCTAAAAAAGCTACTCCTGTAAAGAGTCTTTATAATATTTCAAGTGACAGCCTTTTTGCCCCATTTGAATTCCAAGATTCTAGCAAAAACTATGTTGGAATCGACGTTGACCTTTTAAATGCAATCGCTAAAAATCAAGGTTTCAACATTAAAATGAACTTTGTTGGTTTCCAGACTGCTGTTGACCAAACCCTTGCTAGCCAAGCTGATGGTATGATTGCTGGTATGTCAATCACTGACGAACGTAAAAAAGTTTTTGATTTCTCAGAACCTTACTTTACAGCTAATGCAACAATCGCTGTTAAAGATAGCAATGATACAATCAAATCTTATGAAGATTTAAAAGACAAAACAATCGGTGTTAAAAATGGTACTGCATCTCAAGATTTCCTAGAAAAAAATCAAGATAAGTACGATTATAAAATTAAAGTCTTTGACACTGCTGATACCATGTATGAAAGCTTAAATACTGCAAGTATCGATGCCTTCATGGATGATGAGCCTGTTGTAAAATATGCTATCAAACAAGGTAAGAAATTCGCTACTCCAATTGAGCCAGAAAAAATTGGTGAATATGGTTTCGCTGTTAAAAAAGGACAAAATCCTGAGTTAATCGAGATGTTCAACAATGGACTTGCTCAACTAAAGGCCAGCGGTGAATACAATAAAATCCTTGATACTTATGTTGGTGAAGCAACAAGTACAGATGAATCTGGAACTGATGAATCAACTGTTGTTGGAATCCTTAAAAACAACTGGGAACAACTCCTAAAAGGTTTAGAACTTACCCTTCTACTTGCAGTTGTATCCTTCCTACTTGCTTCAATCATCGGAATTATCCTTGGACTCTTTAGTGTTAGCCCAAGTAAATTCCTAAGAACTTTCACAGAAATCTATGTTGACTTAATTCGTGGTATTCCACTTATGGTTCTTGCCATCTTTATCTTCTACGGGATCCCTAACCTATTAGAATTAATTACTGGAAAAGCAAGTCCTTTAAATGACTTCCTAGCTGGTACTATTGCTCTTACCCTTAACTCTTCAGCCTACATTGCTGAAATCGTACGTTCTGGTGTACAGGCAGTCCCAGGTGGTCAAATGGAAGCTAGCCGAAGCCTTGGAGTTTCATACGGAACTACTATGCGCCGAGTAATTCTTCCTCAAGCAGTTAAAATTACTATTCCAAGTCTTGTTAACCAGTTCATCATTACACTTAAAGATACAACAATCATTAGTGCCATTGGTCTGGTTGAACTTCTACAAACTGGTAAAATCATCGTTGCCCGTAACTTCCAATCATTTAAAGTTTACGGTATCATCGCAATCATTTACCTAATTGTAATCTACACCCTTATCCGCTTCGCTAGAAGATTAGAGAGGAAAATGAAATAATGTCAAAATTAAAAATTGATGTCCATGACTTACACAAGAAATACGGTGAAAATGAAGTCTTAAAAGGAATCGATGCTAAGTTTTATGAGGGAGATGTTGTTTGTATCATCGGTCCTTCTGGATCAGGTAAGTCAACCTTCCTAAGAACCCTTAATGGTCTTGAAAAAATAACCAGTGGTTCTGTTGTTGTTGATGATTTCGACCTAGCAGACAAGCACACTGATCTAAACCAGGTAAGGCAAAATGTTGGTATGGTATTCCAGCATTTCAACCTTTTCCCTAACATGACTGTTATCGATAACATTACTTATGCTCCTGTAGAGCTTAAGAAGATGACACTTGAAGAAGCCCGTAAAAAAGCAAACGAACTTCTTGATACAGTTGGACTTCTTGATAAAAAAGACGATATGCCTGATTCACTCTCAGGTGGTCAAAAGCAACGTGTGGCCATCGCTCGTGCCCTTGCTATGAACCCTGATATCATGCTCTTCGATGAACCAACTAGTGCCCTTGACCCAGAGATGGTTGGAGATGTACTTGACGTTATGCAAGATCTTGCCAAACAAGGTATGACCATGTTAATCGTAACCCATGAAATGGGATTTGCCCGTAAGGTTGCAAACCGTGTTCTCTTTACTGATGGTGGTGTAATCCTTGAAGATGGAACACCTGATGAAATTTTCAACCATCCTAAACACCCAAGACTGCAAACCTTCTTGCAACAAGTATTACATGCATAAAAAAATCAGCTTCGGCTGATTTTTTTTACTCATTTTCAAATAAAAAAGAGTTAGCTCAAGCTAACTCTTTTATTTTATAACCACTCGTTTCCAAGTTTGATATAAAGTTTTTTAACAAGTTGTGTTGTAAGTACATATCCTAAGACGATTGCAAAGAACCATGGCCAGTAACCCGCAGGTAGATCTCCAAAATCAAAGGCCTTATGGATTGGTGTAAGTAAGATTACAAGTCCTACCCCAATGGCTGCAATACTTGATAAGCATACTGGAAGGGATGCCATACTTTGAATGAAAGGAATTTTTCTAGTACGGATAACGTGCATTACTAGGGTTTGAGTTGTTAGACCAACCATGAACCATCCAGCTTGGAAGCTTCCTTGTTGAGCTACTGTATCAAGTCCAAAGACAAACCATAGAACGATAAATGTTATGATGTCAAAGATACTACTAATTGGGCCGATGCAAAGGGTAAATTTAAGAAGTCCCTTAATTTGCCACTTAACTGGTGTAGCAAGCTCTTCATCATCAACATTATCCCAAGGGATAGTAAGTTGAGCCATATCATAAACAAGGTTTTGAATAAGTAGTTGCATTGATAGCATTGGTAGGAAGGGAAGGAAGGCTGATGCAACAAGGATTGAAAATACATTACCGAAGTTTGAACTTAGGGTATTTTTGATATATTTCATCATGTTACTAAAGACCTTACGACCTTCAAGTACACCTGTATCAACTACATTAAGACTCTTTTCTAGAAGGATGATTGAAGATGCATCCTTTGTAATATCTGCTGCGGTATCAACTGAAATACCCACATCAGCTGTTCTAAGAGCAGGTGCATCATTGATCCCGTCTCCCATAAATCCAACAGTATGATTGTCAGCCTTGATGGCTTCGATAATACGAGATTTTTGCATAGGATTAAGTTTAGCAAATAGGTTTACTGTCCTTGCTTTTTCAGCAAGTTCTTCCTGACTCATACTATCAATATCAAGACCAAGGACATAGTTGTCAGCGTCAATACCAACATCGCGACAAACTTTTTTAGCTACAATTTCATTGTCACCGGTTAAAACTTTAACGGCAACCCCGTGATCATGAAGGGATGAAATAGCAGTTTTTGCAGATTCTTTAACAGGATCAAGGAAGCCCATGAATCCGACAAGAACCATATCTTTTTCATCAGCTACTGAGTAGACGGCATTATCATGAACATCTTTTTTAATGGCAACAGCGATAACACGCATTCCCTTTTCATTTAACTCAGTATTTAGCTTGCGCATTTGACTTTTCAGATCATCTGTTAAAGGAACAGTCTCACCATTTATTTCAACATATGAACAGATGCTTTCCATCTCTTCAACAGCACCTTTAGTAATCATTAATTGGTGGCCATCGGCCTTAATAACAACAGTTAGGCGGCGACGTGAGAAGTCAAAAGGAATTTCATCTATTTTTTCAACATTAGTAAAAGGTTCCTTGCGGGCTGTTTCATCATAGTAATTGATAACAGCCACGTCCATTAGGTTTTTCCAACCAGTTTGATAAGATGAGTTCAAGAAGGCAAGGTCTAGAACATCATCGTTATTTTCACCAAGTGGATTTAAATGTTGAACTAAAACAACTCGGTCTTCTGTAATTGTACCTGTCTTATCGGTACAAAGAACATCCATACTTCCTAAGTTTTGAATTGAAGGAAGTTCTTTAACAATAACCTTTTCTTTTGAAAGTGTCATAGCACCCTTAGCCAGGTTACTTGTTACAATCATTGGAAGCATCTCAGGTGTTAAACCTACTGCTACAGCAATGGCAAAGAAGAAGGCCTCAGACCAATCACCCTTTGTAACCCCATTGATTAAAAGAACAACTGGGAAAAGAATTAGTGACATCCTAAGAAGAAGCTGACTGACACGGTAAAGTCCACTATCAAAAGATGTTTTACCACGTTTTTTAGTAGCATTTAAGGCAATATCTCCAAAGAAGGTACTTTGACCTGTTTTCAAGATAATAGCCTTACCTTGTCCACTTAAGATATCTGTTCCAGTAAATACTAAGTCCTTCATGTCAATTGCTGACCCATCTGATTCAGACTTAAATCCTGGATTTACAAATTTTTCAACCGGTAGAGATTCACCTGTTAAAGATGATTGGTTAATGAATAAGTCCTTAGCCCAGATAAGACGAGCATCAGCTGGAATCATGTCTCCTGTCGCAAGAGTTACGATATCTCCTGGAACAACATCATCCATAGGAATTTCTTTGGTTTCACCCCCACGAGTAACCGCACAGGTATTTTCGATAAGAATTTTTAGCTTAAGGCTTGCCTTCTGCGAACGATATTCCTGGACAAAGGAAATAGTCGAACTGGCAAGTATCATAATTGCCATGATAAAGGCTGCTTGGAAATCATCCGTAAGCATTGATACGACCATTAGACCTGCAAGTACTAATACAAAAGGATCTTTAAATGATTCTAAAAATAAGAGCCAGGCAGGGGTCGGCTTTTCTGCATCAATCTTATTTGGTCCGTATTGTTCCAATCTTTTTTCAGCTTCCTCTTCAGAAATACCCTGATTTGAAGACCCTAGGGCCTTATACAGATCTTCTTCTGAAAGAAAGGCAAATTTCTTAAGTTCTACTTCTTTTGCAAAACTTTTTTTAGTGTCCATTTTTTTCATACGTATCCTCCAGTCTCATGATTGATTTTTCATACTATGTATACATATCGTATATGTAATAACATAAAATCTACCATCAAGATTCCTTATTTAGCCAGATACAAGTTAAGCAATTTACAAAATACCTACCGAAAAAAAGCACACTCAACAAAGAGCATGCTTTTTAGCATCATGATCTTATGTTGAGCTTTAGCACTATAGGGCGTAGATATAAAATATCAGCTACATTATGGATAACCTTCACGATCATCCCTGTTCTACCAACTAAGAGTCTCTCGATTCTTTCGCGGCAGTAGCTTATGTCCAAATAGGAGCCTCACCTAACAAATATTTAACTTTATCCTTAATATAAACTAAAAAAAATCCCCTGTCAACAAATTTAATGAAAATCATTTCAAAATTTCATGTAATAAATCATCGCCAAGGGATTTTAAGGACTCCAAAGAGCCCATATTCGTCAGCTCAAGCTAGTCAACTAAGTTTATTTTTTTGCTTCTTCTACTTTATCTTTTGCTTCGTCAACTTTGTCAGAAGCAGCATCCTTAACTTCTTTAGCCTTATCTTCAGCAGCATCTTTGGCGTCAGAAGCTTTTTCCTTTGCATCCTCAGCCTTGTCTTTTGCCTTTTCTTTTGCTTGGTCAACCTTTTCAGCTGTTTTATCAGCTAATTCTTTGGCCTTATCGACAACCTTTTCAGACTCTTCCTTGGCTGAATCCTTGAATTCACCAGCTTTTTCAGCTACTTTACCTGCTACTTCTTTAGCTTTATCAGCTACTTTACCAGCTTCTTCCTTTAACTCTTCTGTTTTTTCAGGAGCCTTGTCTTTTGCTTCTTCAAATTTTTTCTTAGCGTCGTCAAAAAGATCACCAGTTTTTTCAGCTACATCTTCGGCAGCCTTGCCAACTTTTGAAGCCACTTCTTTAGTCTTTCCAACTAATTCATCAAAGAAACCTTCAGCTTTCTTCTTGTTATCACCTGTAACATTACCTGCTGCTGTTTCTACTTTTCCTTTTACTTTATCTACATTTCCATTGTCTGCCATAATAAATCTCCTTAATTTATATATACTTTTAATATGTTTTAAATATAACAAAATTAAATTTTATATTCAAGAAATAAGCCTTTTCATACTTATAAAATGTTAGAATAAATAAGACTTCTTTCGATTAATTTTTTTAAAGTCAGCATCCAAAAGAGAGGAAAATAAAATAATGAAAATAAACATCAAACAACTCTTACCTGGCATTCTTTTATCCATCTGTCTAGCCTTTATTAGTAAGCTTCTAGCAAATTTCATACCGCAAATTGGAAGTGCAAGTCTTGCTCTAGTTTTAGGTATTCTACTAGGTAATACTAAATTTCAAGAACAGAAATGGGAGCCTGGAACGAAATTTTCTGAAAGTAAATTTCTTGAAGTATCTGTCCTTCTTTTAGGCTTTAGTGTAAATGTCACTAGTATCCTAAGTTTAGGCTTCAAAAGTTTCTTCTACATCGTGATTCTTATGACCCTGACTATTATGACCATTGTCTCATTAGGAAAAAAAATTTCCATCAATAAAAAGTTGTCCCTCCTAGTAGCTGGTGGTACCGCTGTTTGTGGTTCTTCTGCCATAGCCTCAATCGCACCATCAATTAAAGCTTCCGATGAGGACAAGGGACAGGCTATTATCCTGGTCAACCTTCTTGGGACGGTTATGATGTTTGTTCTGGCCCTACTTGCAAGTCTCTTGTTCCCGCAAGATACCCTTAGGCAGGCGGCTTTGGTTGGGGGAAGTTTACAATCAGTCGGCCAAGTTGTAGCCAGTGCAGCCTTTTTAGGTGATAGCCAGATAAAGCTAGCCATGCTTTTTAAAATATTAAGAATTATGATGCTACCTGTGGTTATTATTTTCATGAAATTTTATCTAAAAGAAGATAGTATTAATAAAATTGATAAAATACCAGCTAAGAAGGGAAAACTTCTTCCCTGGTATGTTTTTGCCTTTATCCTAGTCTGCCTGGTTAATAGCTTCTTCAACTTACCGTCTGGCATTAATCAATCAGCCCATTATCTAAGTGGTTGGCTCGAGATAAGTGCCCTTGCTGCAATTGGCCTCCGCCTCAACTTTAAGAAATTTATTCAAAATGGAAAAGCATTTTTAGCCTTTGGATTCCTTGGTGGCGCTCTTCAAGCCCTCTATGCCATCTGTTTGATCTTTCTTTTAAATATTTGACCACTAAAAAAGAGCCTCGTGGCTCTTTTAATTTAGCCTGCTTTTCCAAGAAAGAAGACACCAATGATAATAAAAATTATTGCTAATACCTTTTGAACATTGATTTTTTCCTTAAACATGAAGTAGGAAATGATAATGGTCCAAATATAGCTGATTGAGGTCAAAGGAAAGGCGATGGAATAATCGAGATACTTGAAAAGAACGATATTGGTACCAGCACTTACAATATAGTAGAAGGATCCCAGGTAAAAGTCCTTTGATCTAAGAATATTATCAACTGATAGCACTGGCATTTTATCCATGGCTCTTTTTAGGTAAATAGCTCCAATACTTCCAGTAAATGTTGTCGTTAAAAGCCAGAAGGCGATTTTAAGAAAAGTCATCATTATTTACCTATCTCCCTTTCCTTTTTAGGAATATAAGCCAAAGTAAAGGCTCCTGCAACAATAAATAAAACTCCCAAAATTTTATTTAGGCTAATACTTTCACCCAAAAATAAGTAGCCAAAGAATACTGAAAAGGCAAATCCGATACTCATCATCGGTTGTAAAATTGAAACCTCACCGTATCTAAAAGATGCCATTAGAACAATCATCCCAGCCCCTGCCAGAACAAAACCTAAAACGGTCATAAGGGTTGCCTGAAGGCCACTGGTACTTTCAGCACCCAGCTTCCAAGCTAACTGACCTAAACTGCTGGCAAGAGCTGCCAGTAAAACAAGTAGGTAACCTACTATTCTCTTATTTTCATTAACCATCTACTTCTCCTTATCCCAAATATATTTATTTAAAAATTCATTAACTGTCTCAAAATAATTTTTTTCTTCATAGATATAAGAGGACAGGTGGGGTGCATTTTCAACCATGAAAATTTCCTTGGGACCTCTAGTAGCCTCGTTATTTTGATAGGCCATTTGATGGGGGACAAATTTATCCGCTGTTCCATGAATAAAAAGAATGGGCAAGTCATTGTTTTTTAAAGACCTGGTAACATCAACATCCTTGATTGAAAAACCTGCCAAGCTTTTAATGAAAAGAGACATAAAATTAACAATTGGAAACTTGGGTAATTTGAACACGCGCTTGAATAGACTTTGAAATTCCAATTCAAGGGAGGTGTAACCACAGTCTGCAACAGCACCTTTAATCTGTACTGGCAGATTATTGTTAGTGACTAGCATGGTTGTCGTTGCACCCATTGATCCACCGAAGAGAATAATTTCAGCTTCTGGTTCTCTTTCAATCAAAAGGTTTATCCATTCAAGCAGGTCCATTGACTCCTTATGCCCCATGGTAATAATCTTACCTTCACTTTCACCGTGGGCCCTCATATCAGGAATTAAAAAATTATAACCATTTTTTGACAGCTGCTCAACTACAAGCTGCATATCCCTTTGACCAGTTGAGCGGTAACCGTGGACGCCAATAATCCATTTATTTGAAGTTGGATTTACCTTGTAAAGATTGGCCTTAAGTTTTAGGTTGTCAAAACTTGAAATAACTATTTTCTCAGTTAACTTGTCCTGCCAGAAAACTTGAGCTCGCTCATTTTGCTTCCTTTCAATAATGGCATAAGGATCAGTCTGATTTTGGTCAATATCTGGATTAGCTAGGCTATGACCAACTTTTGCGTACCACTTATTGTCCTTTTGAACAATGGCCCCTGAAATAAACCAAGCTACAAATCCAAGGCCTATGATTAAAATTGCAACAATAACAAGTAATAGATAAAGAAAAATAACTCCCATTAATACCTCCTTTAACAGCCCTGCTGCTAGTTTTCCTTGAAAAATTCACCTCTAATTTGAGAAATAAAGTAAAGGGATCCTGTAATAATAATTAAATCATCCTCCTTAAGATTATCCTTAAGCTGCTCAAGACCATAGGCCCAAGTAGGAAAGTGCTTGTAGGCCTTATAATCTTCACTTGAAAGATCTAAGGCCTTTGGAAAGTCAAAAGTTGTCAGGTAAAGGTCCGTTTCTTCTAGGTTTGAAAGCCTGGTAAGCATTCCCTCGATATCCTTTGTTTCCAAGGCTGAAAAAATTATTTTTTTATGCAGATGGGCGTAATCCTTGCTAAGATTATCGACTAACCGGTCTATGGCATGAATATTATGGGCCCCGTCTAAAATAATAAGAGGATTGTCAGAAACTTTTTCCATCCGGGCTGGCCACTTAACCTCTAAAAGAGACTTCTTGACAGCTTCTATATCAAAAGGTAAAGATGCCTTCCTGCAGTAAAGATAAAAGACTTCAAGGGCAAGTCCTGTATTTTCAATTTGATGACGTCCTTGAAGGGGGGTATAAAATTCTTCATCAAGCAAGGCTTCATTGCTAAAGTAAAAGTTTTCACCCCATCTGCTATCTTTTGGTCCCTCAACAAGCCTATAATCACTTCCTAACTTATAGTGGGGACTTTTCCTTTCTCCTGCAATCTCTTCAATGACTAGAAGGGCTTCAGCACCGATATTTCCAGTTACTAGGGGAACCTTATCCTTTATGATTCCAGCCTTTTCCCAAGCTATCTTTTCAAGGGTATCTCCTAAAATATCCATATGATCTAGGCCAATGGTTGTGATTACTGAAATTTCAGGTTTAATGACATTGGTCGAATCATACAGGCCACCAAGTCCCACCTCGAGTAAGACCAGGTCACAATTTTTTTCCTTAAAGTACATGAAGGCTAAGGCTGTAATGATTTCAAATTCCGTAATGCCTGAGACCCTTTCATCCTTATCCATTTCTTCAATCAAAGGAATTACCTTAGCTGTTAATCGGTCCAAATCCTGATCAGAGATAAAATTACCGTTGATGGCAATTCGCTCATTAAAAACTTCAATAAAGGGAGAGGTAAAGGTTGCTACCTTAAGACCCTGTCCCATAAATAAGCTTTTCAGATTGCTTACTGTTGAACCCTTGCCGTTAGTTCCACCAATATGGATTACCTTCAGATCACGTTCGGGATTTCCCAAAAGCTTCAGCAAATGTTCAATTCGAATGGTTCCAGGCTTGGAACCAAATTTTTTTCGACCATGAATCCAAGTCACAGCCTCTGTTTCTTTTTTATTAACCACTTTTTCACCTCATTTTAATTATAGCTAAAAGCCTTAGCAATGACAAAGAAAACTTAAAGGATAAGTTAAAAGTCCGTTGACAAGTAAATACTAAATAATTGAATTTTTATTTTTATAGTGCTATATTTTACCTTGTAAACGTAAACAAATATAAGTTTGTATATCCTAAGGAGGAATCTTATGAGCAAAATTGGAATTATCGTAGGTAGCTTAAGAAAGGCTGCTTTCAGTAAAAAGATTGCTAAAAATCTTTTAACCATGTTCCCAGAAGGATTTGATGTTGAAATTATCGATATCAATGACCTAGATATGTATAACCAAGACTTTGACGATGAGAATCGTGCTCCAGAAAGCTGGACAACCTTCAGAAACAAGGTCAAAGAAATGGACGGAATTGTTTTTGTAACTCCTGAATACAACAGAAGCCTTAGCGCAGCTATTAAAAATGCCATTGACGTAGGTAGCAGACCTTATGGTTTCAATGTTTGGGACGGAAAACCTGCCCTTGTCGTAAGTTCTTCTCCTGGTGCAACTGGTGGTTTTGGTGCCAATCATGCTCTTCGCCAAACCTTAGTTTTCCCAAATATGCCTATTTTACAATCACCTGAGGCATACCTGGGTCACATTGATAAATTATTAGATGAAGATGACAACTTTATTCCTGACACTAAAAAATATGTTCAGGCCATTGTTGATTCATATGTCTCATTCTTTACAAAACTTACCAAATAAAAAAAATCCAACCCTCGGGTTGGATTTTTAGCCACTAACTGCTTTATATAGGCTATAGATAATAAATATAATTACTACCCATTTGATTATTACCATGAAACAACTTGAAAAAAGTTCTAAACTAGCCATTAGTAACATTATGATTATAAATATGAACATTAAAAGTCCTATCATACTCATCTCCTCATCCTTAATCACAGATAACATAGTAGGATTTGATGAAACTACTAGCTAGTGTATTTTATCATAGCTTACTCTTTATTACCATAAGCCTTCAGACTGAATTAAAAAAAGGTATCCCTAAGGATGCCTTTTTTTAATTCTTTTTATATACGATTTTACCATTACAAATTGTATATTCAATCTGACCTGTAAGCTCTTGATTGATAAAGGGAGTATTGCTCGCCTTAGAAGCAAAATCTTGCTCAATAAGAACTTTTTTCTGGTCATCAAAAATGACTAAGTCTGCTGGTCCACCAACGCTTAAATAACCCTTGTCAAAATCATAAAGTTTGGCAGGATTGATTGTCATTTTTTCCAGTAATTCCATAAGGCTTAGGTAATCCTTATCTACTAGATGGGTCAAACCAAGTTGAAGGGAGGTTTCAAGACCTGTCATTCCACTTGGTGCCTTGGTTAATTCTTGATCTTTTTCCTCGTGGGTGTGAGGGGCATGGTCTGTTGCAATAACATCAATTGTTCCATCTTGCAGACCACGAATGGCTGCTAGACGGTCCTCTTCCCTTCTTAGAGGAGGGTTCAACTTGGCATTAGTCCCTGATCTAAATATTTCTTCCTCAGTTATTGAAAAATGTTGAGGGGTAACTTCTGAGCTGATATTTGCTCCAAGTCCTTTGACAAATCTAATTACATCAACACTTTCCTTGGCTGACATGTGTTGGAAGTGAACACGAGCTTTAGTATCATAAGCAATCATGGCATCACGCGCTACCATGCTGTATTCACTAACTGTTGGTGCCCCAGTAAAGCCACACTTATGACTAACCTCTCCGTCATTAATTCCAAGAATACCTGTAAGAGCTGGATCTTCCTCATGAAGGCTAATCAAAGCATCAAACTTCTTGGCTTCCTGCATGGCACGTCTAACCATGGCTGAATTAGCCAGGGGAATCCCATCGTCTGAAAAACCAACTGCTCCTGCGGCCAAAAGTCCCTTAAAGTCAACAAGGTGCTCCCCGTCAAAATTTTTGGTGATTGTCGCTACTGATTCAATATTAATAGCTTCTTTGCTGGCACTTTCAAGAACCTCAGATAAAACTTCAACAGTTGAGATTGTAGGATTAGTGTTTGCCATCATTACGACTGTTGTAAAACCACCACGAGCCGCAGATAAAGCTCCCGTATGAATATCTTCCTTATGGGTTTGTCCCGGCTCACGGAAGTGGACATGAACATCAATTAGACCAGGTGCTACCACATATCCTGATGCATCAATAAGGTCTGCTTCTGCTGTGATATTTTCAGCTATTTGAACAATCTTCCCATTTTCAATTAGGATATCTGCCAGTCCATCAAACTTACTAGCTGGATCAACTAGACGACCATTTTTTATTAATAATTTTGTCTTTGTCATAGTAATCTAGTCCTGCCAATCTTCTTGATTGTCTTTGAAGCGTTTAAGAAGATCAAGCTCCTCTTGGTCTACATAGCCAGTTTCTTTAGCAATCTCAATTAGATCTGTATAATTTGAAAGAGTTATTAAAGGAAGATCCGCCTTCTTAAAGTTTTCAATCCCTCTTGGAAGTTCATAAGTAAAGATTGCAGCCACTCCTAAAACGTCAGCTCCCTCACGGCGAGCAGCCTCAGCTGTACCGATTACTGAACCACCTGTTGAGATTAAATCTTCAATGATTACCATTTTTTGACCTTTTTCAATACGGCCTTCGATTTGATTTCCTGCACCGTGGTCTTTAGCCTTACTTCTGATGTAAACCATAGGTAAATCAAGAATTTCAGCAACCCATGCTGCGTGAGGTACTCCACCTGTTGCAGCACCAGCGATTACTTGTACATCTGGGAAATTAGCCTTAATTTCTTCAGCAAAGGCCTCAGCAATTTGACGGCGAACAGCAGGATAACTAATAGTAATCCTGTTATCTGTATAGATTGGTGATTTGATACCACTTGCCCAGGTAAATGGAGCCTTTGGTGATAAAAATACAGCTTTAATGTCAAGTAGGTCTTTAGCGATGTCTTGTGATTTTGTCATGATTTCTCCCTAATCTATAATTATTTAATTTACTAGTGATTTACCTTCTTTAAAGGCTCCACTCTTTCATGATTTCTTGGTAGGCCTGAACAGGATTTTCAGCCTGAGTGATTGGTCTTCCAACTACAATATAGTCACTACCAATTTTCCTGGCTTGAGCAGGTGTTACGATTCTTTTTTGATCCCAAACTGCAGCCCCTAAAGGTCTAATCCCCGGTGTTAGACAGATGAAATCCTTTCTTGTAGCTTCCTTGATGGCAGAAGCTTCTTGGGCAGAACATACCACTCCTGCAAGACCTGCCTCGTTAGTAACCTTGGCATAATTTACAACTGACTCAAGAAGACTTGTTTGGATATTTTGATCTTTCTGCATATCCTCTTGACTGGTTGATGTTAACTGAGTCACTGCGATAAGCTTGGTTCTTGATCCCTTAAGTCCTTCAAGGGCTTCTTCCATCATCTTGTGGCCACCTGCTGCATGAACATTGGTCAAGGCAACATCAAGTTCTGCAATATTTGCCATGGCTTTTTTAACGGTATTAGGAATATCATGAAGTTTTAGGTCTAGGAAAACATCATGATCCTGGCTCAAATCTTTTACAATTTGTGGACCGTATTTATAGAAAAGTTCCATTCCGACCTTGACAAATAACCTCTGGTCAAATTGGTTGGTAAAGTTAAAAACTTCCTTGGCATCTGAAAAATCTAAAGCAATTACGGGTCTATTTTCCACGAATTTCCTCCTGTATTTGATCTACAAAGTTTTGTAGATTGTCAATTCCGTACATGTCCATAAGATCAGGTAGATCTTTAATGATATTTGGGCAGGCATAAGGATCAGTAAAGTTTGCTGTTCCGACACCTATAGCGCTTGCTCCTGCAATCATCATTTCAAGAACATCAGAAGCACTTGTCACCCCGCCCATCCCAATTATTGGAAGGCTTGATGACATGGCTACCTGCCTTATTAATTTAAGGGCAACCGGGAAAATTGCAGGACCACTCATCCCTCCTTGACCATTAGCAATAATAGGCTTGCGGGTCTTAAGATCATATCTTGTTCCAACCAAGGTATTAATCATGGTAAATCCTGATGCTCCGGCACTTTCCACTGCCCTTGAAACTTCTGTTATATCAGCGACACTTGGAGTTAATTTAACATAGACAGGGACACTTGATGCGTCAACTGCAGCCCTAGTCGCCTTGTAAGCAAGCTCTGGATCCTGACCAATTAAAAGTCCATTGCCACCATGGTCAACATTGGGACACGATATGTTAAGCTCAATGGCCTTTACGTTTGGAGCCTTTGAAACCTTACTGCTTACAATCCCGTATTCTTCGTTTGAAAATCCTGCAACATTGGCAATAATTGGAAGTTCCGGATAATTGGTAGAAAGCCAGGTTAATTTTTCAGCAACTACAACATCAACTCCTGGGTTCTGCAGTCCAATGGCATTTAGCATACCACTAGGACTTTCGGCAACACGGGGAGTAGGATTCCCAAAACGGGCATCCTTGGTAGTAGCCTTAATCATAATTGATCCAAGCTGGTCCAAATCGTAATATTTAGCATATTCTTGACCAAAACCAAAGCAACCTGAAGCTGGAATAATTGGATTTTTAAGTTCAAGACCTGGTAGGGTTATTTTTAAACGATTTTCCTGGCTCACTGTAAGACCACCTTTCCGGTTTTAAATACTGGTCCATCATCACAAACCTTAAGGCTTGCTTCCATACTCTTGTACTCTTCATGGACAACACAGGCATAACAAGCACCCATTCCACAAGCCATACGGCTTTCAAGGGAAATATAAGCATGGGGATGATCCTTAAATTTTTCATTTATAGCCCTAAGCATCCCGGGAGCTCCGCAGGAATAAACAGCCCGAGGATTGAAATCAAGACCTTCTAAAAGGTGACCAACATGACCATGATGGCCATATGAACCATCATCTGTAGAGATTACAAGTTGACCCAATTCCCTAAAGAGATCTTCATAAATGATTACCTCTTTAGTGGCATAACCAAAGAAGAAGGTAATATCTACACCCTTATCCTTAAGAACACGCCCTAGTTGGTATAGGGGAGGAACACCGATTCCACCACCAACTACCAAAACTCGGTCACCTTGCTGTAAAAAACTGGTGTCAAAGCCATTGCCTAAAGGACCCATAACATCAACTGTGTCGCCCTTTTGAAGCTGAGACAAAATAGCTGTCCCCCCACCTTCAGTTCGATAAATAATTGAGCAAGTCTTCTCATCCTGATTAATTTCAGCAATGGAAATTGGTCTTCTTAAAACCTTACTAGCATCCGGTATCCTTATATTAAGGAATTGACCTGGAACCTTCATGTCCTCAATCATTTGGCCCGTTAATTTCATTTCAAAAATTCTTGGAGCAATCTTTTTTTGTTCTACAATTTTTAAATCTTCTTTAAGTATCATTTGCCCCCCATCAAATTATTATTTCTCTATTTATTTTATTATATGACTAACCTGTCTTACAAATTTAAGCTAATCGCAAGTGATACCATCTAATATGCTCAAAAACAAGCTATTAAATGGTATCATCCTGGTCTTAAATTTTATGAATGCTAAAGGCTCTTGTTTCAAGAACTTTTAAGATAGCATCAGTTGTATCTAAAGCAGTAAATAATGGAACTCCTCTTTCAACTGCCTCACGGCGGATGAAGAGGCTATCATCATTTTCAAGATTACGGTCAGTTCCTGTTGTATTCACCACTGCAGCCAGATGACCTCCAGCAATTAGTGAAAGAATATCGTCGTCAGCTTCCCCGATCTTATTAACGGCTTGAACATTGATTCCTTTTTGAGCAAAGAAGCTAGCTGTCCCCTTAGTAGCAAGAATGCTGTAACCAATGTCTGAGAAGCGCTTAGCAAGTTCTAAAGCTTCTTCCTTATCACTATCAGCGACTGTAAATAAGACGCTACCAAATTCTGGCAGATGAATATTACTTGCTTCAAAGGCCTTATAAAGTGCCTTAGCTAGAGTTTCATCACTTCCCATAACCTCACCTGTCGACTTCATTTCAGGTCCTAAAAGAGTATCAACCTTTTGGAGCTTAGTGAAAGAGAAGACTGGAGCCTTAACATGAACTTGCTCACTTACAGGAGCTAGGCCTTCACCGTATCCCATATCCTTGATTTTCTTACCAAGAATGGCTTGGGTTGCTACTTGGGCCATTGGAATATCAGTTACCTTACTTAGGAAAGGAACTGTCCTACTTGCCCTTGGATTTACCTCAATAACATAAACCTTATCCTGGTGGATAACAAACTGGATGTTCATCATTCCAAGACAGTTAAGTCCTGTTGCAAGTCGTTTAGTATAATCAACAATCGTATCAATAATTTCCTGGCTAAAGCTTTGAGGTGGGTAAACAGCCATTGAATCCCCTGAGTGGACCCCAGCTCGTTCAATATGCTCCATAATTCCTGGAATTAGAACTGTTTCTCCGTCACAGATAGCATCAACTTCACACTCTTGACCTACTAGATATGAATCTACAAGAACTGGATGATCAGGACTTGCCTTAACGGCCGTTCTCATGTAAGATCTGAGGTCATTTTCATTGGCTACAATTTCCATAGCACGTCCACCAAGAACATAAGAAGGACGGATAAGAACTGGATAACCAATCATGTTGGCTGTAGCAACTGCCTCTTCCTCGTTGGTTGCTGTAGCACCAGGAGGTTGTGGGATATCTAAATCTTTTAAGGCACGTTCAAACTCATCACGGTCCTCAGCACGGTCTAAGTCACGAACCTGTGTCCCAAGAATTTTAACACCAGCTTTTTCTAAGCTTGACGCCAGATTAATTGCTGTTTGACCACCAAACTGAACTACAACTCCAATTGGCTCTTCAAGGTCGATAACATTCATGACATCCTCAAATGTTAGGGGCTCAAAGTAAAGTTTATCAGATACTGAAAAGTCAGTTGATACAGTTTCAGGATTAGAGTTCATAACAATTGCTTCATAACCTAATTTTTGAATGGCCTTAATTGAATGAACTGTTGCATAGTCAAACTCAACCCCTTGACCAATCCTAATTGGACCACTACCAAGAACAAGAACACTTTCCTTGTCAGACTTATGAGACTCTTGCTCAAATTCATAACTTGAATAGAAGTAAGGTGTTTGGCTTTCAAACTCTGCTGCACAGGTATCAACCATCTTGTAGACTGGCAGAATCCCATTTTTTGTACGCATTTCGCGAACTTTTTCAGGCGTCATTGACCATAAATCACCAATCTTACGGTCAGAGAAACCATTTCTCTTAGCTTCTTTTAAAAGATCTGGATTGAAGACGTGAGTTTTAAGCTCTCCTTCAATCTCAATAATGTGAGCTAATTTATCTAAGAAGAAGATGTCAATTTTGGTAAGCTCTGCAATTTCTTCAATTGAAATACCACGACGAATAGCTTCTGATAGGAAGAAGATACGGTCATCTTGAACCTTAACAATCTTTTCGTAAAGCTCATCTTCACTAGCTAGACTCGCTTCTTCACTTTCATTATGGTAGCTACCAATCTCAAGACTTCTAATGGCCTTAAGCAGGCTTTCTTCAATATTACGACCAAGGGCCATAACCTCACCAGTTGCCTTCATTTGCGTACCAAGATGACGGTCCCCTTGTTCAAATTTATCAAATGGGAAACGTGGAATTTTTGAAACCACATAGTCAAGAGCTGGTTCGAACATGGCATAAGTAGTACCCGTAACCGGGTTAATCATCTCATCAAGAGTGAAGCCTACGGCGATTTTTGCAGCAAGTTTAGCAATTGGATAACCTGTTGCCTTAGATGCTAGAGCAGATGACCTAGAAACACGTGGGTTAACTTCGATTACATAATACTTAAATGAGTGAGGATCAAGAGCTAGCTGGACATTACACCCTCCCTCGATTTTTAGGGCACGGATAATCTTAAGACTTGCATCACGGAGCATTTGATATTCGATGTCAGAAAGTGTTTGACTTGGTGCAAAAACGATTGAATCTCCCGTATGAACTCCAACTGGATCAAAGTTTTCCATGTTACAAACAACAATTGCATTGTCAGCTGCGTCCCGCATAACTTCATATTCAATCTCTTTAAAACCTGCAATTGATCGTTCAATCAAACATTGAGTGGCCGGTGATAATTTTAGACCATTAGCTGCAATTTCACGCAACTCTTCTTCATTATCACACATACCACCACCAGTTCCACCTAGGGTGAAGGCAGGACGAACAATAACTGGATAACCGATTGCTGCTGCAAATTCTAGGGCCTCCTCAACTGTATTTACAATTTCACTTTCTGGGATTGGTTGATCAAGGTCTTCCATTAATCGTTTAAATAAATCCCTATCTTCTGCCTGATCAATAGCTGATAGCTTGGTTCCCAAAAGTTCGATTCCAAGCTCATCTAAAATACCACTTTCAGCAAGAGACATAGCCATGTTAAGACCAGTTTGTCCACCAAGGGTTGGTAGGATAGCGTCTGGTCTTTCCTTTCTAAGGATACGACTTACAAATTCAAGAGTTATAGGCTCGATATAGACTGAATCAGCTATTTCCTTATCAGTCATGATAGTTGCTGGGTTTGAGTTTACAAGAACAACCTCGTATCCTTCTTCCTTAAGGGCCAAACAGGCTTGGGTTCCAGCATAATCAAATTCAGCAGCTTGTCCAATAATAATTGGGCCGCTTCCGATCACCATAATTTTATTTATATCTGTACGTCTAGGCATTACTTCTCCTTATTTTTACTTATCAAAACTTCTAATCAAGAACTATTAGATTAAATCCATTCTTACTTCATTTTTAAAATTATCAATCATTTCCATGAAGTCATCAAATAGGTAGCTGGCATCATGTGGTCCAGGTGCTGCATCCGGGTGGAACTGGACTGAAAAGGCTGGATGATATTTATGTCTAACCCCTTCAACACTTTGGTCATTAATTTCAATGTGAGTTACCATTAAATCACTTGGTAGGTTTTCAGAATCCACAGCATAACCATGGTTTTGTGAGGTAAAATCAACCCGTCCTGTTGCAACTTCACGAACGGCATGGTTAAATCCGCGGTGACCAAATTTCATCTTATAGGTCTTAGCACCGTTTGCCATGGCAAATAATTGGTGACCCAAACAGATTCCAAAAATTGGATAAATTCCTTGGATTCCTCGAATCATTTCAAGAGCCTCAGGCACATCAATTGGATCTCCCGGTCCATTTGTAAGCATAACCCCATCAGGATTCATCTCAATGATTTCTTCTGCTGTTGTTGTATGAGGAACAACTGTCAGATTACAATTTCTTTTAGATAGCTCGCGCAAAATTGAATGCTTAAGTCCAAAGTCCACAACCACTACATTACGTCCTGTTCCAGGGGCTGGATAAGGAGTTTTAGTTGAAACTTGAGCTACCTGGTTAGTAGGCAGCACAGTAGCTTTCAACTGATCTTGCAGGTGAGAAATTTCATCACCAACATTAGCAAGAGTAGCCTTTAAGGTACCATGTTTGCGAATGATTCTAGTAAGAGCTCTGGTATCAATTCCTGAAATTCCTGGAATATTTTTTCTTTTAAGGAACTCATCAAGACTCATCTGATTTCTAAAGTTACTTGCAAGGCGTGCGTTCTCACGAACAACAACTCCCTTACAGGTTGGACTAATTGATTCATAATCATCACGGTTTATACCGTAATTACCAACCAAAGGATAGGTAAAGGTTATGATTTGTCCGTTATATGATTGGTCTGTTATTGACTCCTGGTAACCAGTCATTCCTGTATTAAAAACAAGCTCCCCTGTCACATCAAGATCAGCCCCAAAGGCTTCTCCTTCAAAAATCGTCCCGTCTTCAAGTATTAATAATCTTTTCATCCTGTCTAGTCTCCTAAAGCTTCTCTTGTTTTCTGTAATTCATTATTGCTTCAATTATTGCCATCCTAGCAAAAACACCATTGGTCATTTGTTCGACAATCCTACTCTTGGGACTCTCAACCAATTCACTGGCAATCTCAACTCCCCTATTAACAGGAGCTGGGTGCATGATGATTGCTTGATCCTTTAATTTCTTATAACCTTCAAGGGTTAAACCATAATTTTGATGGTAGTCTTCCTTAGAAAATTTCTTCAAACCGTCATGTCTTTCATGTTGAACCCGTAAAAGCATGAGGACGTCTAAATCCTCAATAATTTCTTCAAGACCAACATGTTCCCCGTACTGGTCAAACTCACTTGAATACCACTCCTTTGGAGCAACAAAATATAGTTTTGCTCCGAGGCGCTTAAGCATGTGCATGTTTGATTTGGCTACACGGGAATGGCTAAGGTCACCAGCTATTGCAATCTTCAAACCGTCAAAATGACCAAATTCCTCATAGATGGTCATCAGATCAAGAAGGCTTTGGGAAGGGTGTTGGCCACTTCCATCTCCTCCATTGATAATTGATGATTTAATGCTCTTACTAGCAATCAGATCTTCATAGTAATTTTCTTCTGGATGGCGAATGACGCAAATATCTGCTCCAAGAGCTGACATAGTAAGAACTGTATCATAAAGAGTTTCCCCCTTATTAACTGAACTTGTTGATGCATCAAAATCAACAACCTTATATCCAAGTTTCCGCTCAGCAATTTCAAAACTCTTGTGAGTCCTCGTACTTGATTCAAAGAACATGTTTACCATAATTTCAGGCTTCAAACTGTCAGCTGAAGGATTTTCTTCCTTAAAAGCTTGTCCAGCCTTAATAAGAGCCATCAAATCCTCATTTGTGAGAGTTTCCATGGTAACTAAATGTTCCAACATAAGTTTGCCATCTTGATTAATCATTTTCCTGCCTTTCTTACTTAAAGAGTGATGTACTGTGGGCACTCCTTTTATTATTAGGATAAAGTTTTCCTACAATTTGATTGACTGCCATAGGACCTTCCCCAAAACCTTGGGAAATCAATTTAATTTTTCCTGGATAAGTAACTCCGTCACCTATAGCGTAAATCATAGAAGCACTTGTTTCCATGAGTGAGTCGACTTCGTACAAGCCTCGGTCCTTTTCAATATCAACCTGCCAATTTTTATCAAGACCTGTTTCGGAAAGAAAGCCGTAGTTGACTAGTAAGTTATCCACAGATATCTTATCTTCCTGGTCAGCCTTAATCTTACTTAGGTGAATATTAATTAAATCACTGTCGTCTTCTATTTTTTTAAATTTATAAGGGGTTAGAATTTCAATGTCAGAAAGATGAAGCTGTCTTACACTTTCTTCCAGGGCTCTAAACTCTTCTCTTCTATGAATTAGATAAACCTTACTTGCTACCTTATTAAGCATCATGGCAATATCAATGGCTGAATCTCCTCCACCTGCTACTGCCACATGCTTATCCCGGTAATTTTCAAGCTTGTCTACATGGTAATGAATCTTTTCGTCTTCTTTCTCAAGATTTGTTTCAACATCTGCTGGAAGTTTTCTTGGATTAAAGCTTCCATTACCTGTGGCAAGAATGATTGCCCTGGTCTTGTAGCTGCCCTTACTTGTAATAATCAAATAATGATCCTCAGCCTTTTGGATATCAACTACTGACTCATTAACCCTGATTTTTACCTGGGGCATCTTTTCAACCTGTTCACTTAATTGACTAACAAGTTCACTGGCCTTAACCTTAGTGTGTCCTGCAACGTCATGGATATATTTATCAGGATAGATGGCCTGAAGTTGGCCACCAACCTGGGGTAAGCTTTCAATTATCTGTGTCTTGACACTTCTCATACCTGCATAAAATCCGGCGTATAAACCAACAGGTCCTGCTCCAACGATACTTATGTCATATATTTCTTCTGGCATATTAACCTCCACTAGTAATTTTGTAAAATCATTATGTAAAAAATATTTTACAAAATATAGTTTATCACAAGATGAGCTGATATCCTAAGACAGGAGTTAAATAAACTTCAATTAGTTAATTTATTACTTGCTTTATTAATTACTTCTTATCTTCCTTTGGTAAAAGTAAATTCAAGGCAATTCCAAGAATTGTTGAAAAGGCAACTCCTGTTATGGCAAAATCACCCATTTGGAAGGTTAGATTTCCAATTCCTGCTACAAGAATGACGCTTGCGATCAAAAGGTTCCTTTTATCATTAAAATCAGTCTTGTCTTCTACTAGGATTCTTAGACCACTTGCTGCAATAACTCCAAAGAGGGCAATGCTTACCCCTCCAAGAACAGGAGCTGGAATACTTGAGATTAGGGCTGAAATTTTTCCGACAAAACTTAATAGGATTGCAAGAACGGCAGCTCCTGCGATAACAAAGACACTATAGACCTTTGAAATGGCCATAACTCCAATGTTTTCACCATAACTAGTTACAGGAGGCGCTCCGAAGAATCCGGCAATTATTTGAGCCAGACCGTCTCCTGCGAGGGTTCTTTCAAGTCCTGGATCCTTGAAATAATCACGACCGGTCAAGCTATTTAAAACCATTACGTGACCAAAATGTTCAGTCATTGTTACAAAGGCAATGGGGGCCATCATTAAAATCGCACTTGGATAGAGCTTAAACTTATAATCAAGGAAGGGAATATCAAAGTTCGGTGATTTAAACCAAGGACTTTCAACAACACCTGTAAAATCAACAAGGGGTTGACCAATAATTTTCCCAACTACAAGGGCAAAAAGATAACCTGTGAAAATTCCAAGTAAAATTGGAATCACTGAGATGAACCCTTTACCATACATATTAAAGATAATTACTGCAAAAAGGGTGAATAGGGAAATAAGTAGATAAGGTAGGAAATACTGACCATCCTTATTCATTGAATCATTAACAGCATTAGCTGATAATGACAAACCTATAACCATTACAACAGGTCCTACGACAATGGCTGGAAGGATTTTATCAATCCAAGCCTTACCGATTTTTCCAATTAATAGGGCAACTAGGAGGTAAACAAGTCCTCCGACCATAGCTCCTTGAGCCACAGCCGGAATTCCGTCATGCTTTAAAAGATACTGCATGGCCCCGATGTAGGCAAAACTTGACCCCATGTAGGCTGGAATTTTAAATTTAGTTACAGATAGGTGGGCCATTGTACCCAAACCACTTGAGAAAAGAGCGATACTTGGATCAATTCCCACTAAAATTGGAACTAAAACAGTGGCTCCAAACATGGCAAATAAATGTTGGAAGCTTAGGCCAAATAAGAGGCCTGGTTTTGGCATATCATGAACATCATAAATAGGTTTTTCCATAGTTATCCATCCTTCAAATTTTTAATTTTAGTCTTCTCGTCTGATCTTGATGCTGTCAGCTCCATCAACTTCGCTAACTTCAACAATGATTTCTTCGTCACGGCTTGTTGGAATATTTTTCCCAACATAGTCAGCTCTGATTGGAAGTTCCCTGTGACCACGGTCAACTAGAACAGCTAGACTTACTTTTGAAGGACGTCCTAGAGTTACAAGAGCGTCAATTGCTGCACGAATAGTACGTCCTGTATAAAGAACATCATCTACTAAGATAATTTCTTTTCCTGTAATATCAACAGGCATTACAGTTGTATCGTGATCAGCCTTTTTATCATCCCTAAATGGATTTGTATCAAGTTCACCAAGAGGAATGTCAATGTTCTCTAATTGTTTTAAGCGTTCTTGGATTCTTTGGGCGATGTAAACACCACGTGTTTTAATACCAACCAAGACCAATTTGTCTAGGTCTTTATTACGCTCAATAATTTCATAAGTAATTCGTGTAATTGCTCTTTTCATTGTAATTTCATCGATAATTTCTTTAACTGACATCTTCTTTCCTCTTTCTATTTGATTATATAAGTAGCTACCTGCTTGAAACTAACAAAAAACACCCAGCCAGAAGGCAGGGTGTGTCTATGACAAAACATACACTTAGAGTGTAGGTAATAATATCAACATTGCACACCTTTACAGCCTCTCTGGACTATTCTTAAAGGTTTTTTTCATTATACTAAAAATTTTCTTAGGTTTCAAGTCACCATCCCATAAAAAATATAAGGAGCGAAAAAAAAAACAGCCGGTTAGGGCTGATTTTCATAAGGTTTATAATTATTCTACTGTTACCGCTTTGGCTAGGTTACGTGGTTTATCCACGTCAAGACCACGCATTAATGATCCGTAGTAAGCAATAAGCTGAGTCGGGATAACCATGGCAATTGGTGAAAGGTAAGGATGAACCTCAGTAACAATGATATCATCATCTTCTCTAGCCGCCGACTGTTCAACAATTGTTAGAACACTTGCTCCGCGGGCTGCAACTTCCATTACATTTCCACGAGTGTGGGCTGCAACAGTCTTGTCACTGTTGATTAAAGCCATAACAGGTGTTCCTTCTTCAATAAGAGCAATAGTTCCGTGTTTAAGCTCTCCTGCTGCAAATCCTTCACACTGAATATATGAAATTTCCTTAAGTTTAAGGCTAGCTTCCATGGCTACATAATAGTCATCACCACGACCAATGTAGAAGGCATTGCGGCTATCACCGATAACTTCCTTAACTTTTTCTTCAATCAAATCTTTTTCAGAAAGAGTCGCTTCAATACTTTGAGCTACTAGACTAAGTTCTTTCACAAGGTCAAAATCACGAGCTTCTGCTTTTCCGTTAGCTTCGCCGACAGCTTTTGCTAGGAAGTTTAAGGCTGCAATCTGTGCTGTATAAGCTTTAGTTGATGCTACGGCAATTTCAGGACCTGCATGTAAGAGCATGGTATAAGTAGCTTCACGTGATAAAGTTGACGCTGGAACGTTTGTTACTGTAAGACTTGGAATATTTCTCTCATTTGTCTTAACTAAAACCTGACGTGAATCTGCAGTCTCACCTGACTGTGATAGGTAGATGAAGAAAGGTTTCTTAGAAAGAAGAGGCATGTTGTAACCCCATTCACTAGCGATTCCAAGTTCAACTGGTGTATCTGTTAGAGCCTCAAGCGTACGTTTTGAAGCAAATCCTGCATTGTAGCTAGTTCCAGCTGCAATAATGTAAATACGGTCTGCTTCTTGCACAGCCTTGATAATTTCAGGATCTACATTCATTGATCCATCTTCATGCGCATAAGTATTAATTAACTTACGCATAACTGTTGGTTGCTCGTCAATTTCCTTAAGCATGTAGAAAGGATAAGTTCCCTTTCCAATATCAGATAGGTCAAGCTCTGCAATATAAGAAGAACGTTCAATTTCATTTCCTTCATAATCGCTAACAGTAACCTTATCTTTAGTTAAAACAACAAGTTCCTTGTCATGAATTTCCATGAACTCATTGGTTTCACGAATCATGGCCATGGCATCACTACATACCATATTGTAACCATCTCCTAGACCAATAAGAAGGGGGCTCTTATTTTTAGCCACATAGATAACATCAGGATCTTCAGCATCCATAAGAGCAAAGGCGTAACTTCCTTCAATAATTGAAAGGGCCTTTTCAAAGGCTTCAAGAAGGCTCATTCCTTCCTCAGCAAATTTTCCAATTAACTGAACTGCTACTTCTGTATCTGTTTGACTCTTAAAGTCTACATCAGTCAAATATTCTTCCTTAATATCTTGGTAGTTTTCAATAACCCCATTATGAACTAGCACATAACGGCCTGTTTGATCAGTATGAGGATGAGAATTTTCGACAGAAGGTTTACCATGAGTTGCCCAACGAGTATGACCAATTCCTGCAGTTCCTTGAGTGTCATCACCAATTTCTGAACGAAGCTTAGCAATACGTCCCACTGATTTGACTAGTTCACTGCTACCTGGACTATTAACAAAAATACCAGCTGAATCATAGCCACGGTACTCTAACTTTTCTAGTCCCTGTAATAAAATATCAACTGCGTTGTCATTTCCAACAACTCCAACAATTCCGCACATTAATTTGTCTCCTTTAAATTGGTATATACTTGTATACTATCTATTTCAGATGTCAAAGATAATATAAACTAATAGTTTACTCCTGTCAATAATAAAATTCTGTTTTTTTTAAAATTATTGGTATAGATTGATATATAAATAACTAAAAAAAGCTAGCTACACTAAGCCAGCTTTTTTTACAGCCTTATCTAAACGATAACTGGTTCTAACCCTTCCAAAAAGTAGAAGGAACCAAATTGTAGCAAAGAAAATTCTTCCGCTTAAAAAAGCGTCAGCAAAGAACCATGCTTCAAACATCGTAATTAATAAAAATTGTAGAAATTGTTTTTTTACCATATTTTTTAATAAACCTTTATTTCAAATGTAAATTCTGAATCTAAGTCCAGTATAGCAAAATAAGCTTATTTTTCCTATAATCCTAAAGGATGAAAAATAAAAAATAGGTTAGACCTATTTTTCATTTTTATATTGAGCTTCTTCAGCATCATTTGCCCAAACAAAGTGTCCAGGAGTAATCTCTCTAAAGCTTGGTTTATCTGTCTCGTAATCATGAATTCCATCATAAACAGTTAATACCTTAACTTTTTCAAGTTCAGGATCTGGAATTGGAACTGCAGAAAGTAAACTCTTAGTATATGGGTGCAGAGGATTATTAAACAATTCTTCAGTTTCAGCCATTTCAACGATTACCCCGTGATGGATAACGGCAACCCTATCCGCAATAAAGCGAACCACACTTAAATCGTGGGCAATCATTAGATAGGTAAGGCCTTTTTCCTCTTGAATTCTCTTCATAAGATTTAGAACCTGTGCACGGATGGAAACATCAAGGGCTGAAATTGGCTCATCTGCAACTACAAGCTTAGGTTCCATGATAAGAGCCCTTGCAATACCAATCCTCTGTCTCTGACCGCCTGAAAATTCATGGGGATATCTTGACAGATGTTCTGGTAGAAGTCCCACTTCTTTAATCATTGTCTTAACCTTCTCTTCACGGTCAGCATCATCTTTAAAGAGGTGGAAATTCCTTAAACCTTCTGAAATGATATAGTCAACCGTTGCACGTTCATTAAGACTTGCTGCAGGATCCTGGAAGATCATTTGAATGTTTCTAATAACATGCTCTTGTTCTTCCTTTGAAAGTTTTTTATTAATTTTTTCACCTTCAAAAACAATATCACCTGATTCAACATTGTTTAGACCCATGATTGCACGACCGATAGTCGTCTTACCACTTCCTGATTCACCAACAAGACCAAAGGTTTCACCCTTGTAGATATCAAAGTTGGCATTTTTAACAGCGATATTTTTATTTTTACCCTCACCAAAGGAGATTGATAAATCTTTGATTTCTAATAATTTTTCAGCCACTATGCCTCTCCCTTGCTATAAATTTTCTTCATTTTGGCATGCAAATCTTGAATTCCCTTAGGTTTTTCAAGTTTTGGTGCACGTTCGTCTAAAAGCCAAGTTTTAGCCCAGTGGTGATCATTTACCTCAAATTTAGGAGGTATTTGTTCAAAATCAATGGCTAAAGGTTCTGGATTTCTAGGGGCAAAGGCATCTCCTTTAATTTCATTATAAAGAGATGGTGGTGTTCCTTGAATTGAGTAAAGTTCTTCGGATGTTGCAAGCTGCGGTAGGCTTGATAGAAGGGCCCAAGTATATGGGTGGCGACTATCATAGAAGATATCTTCAACAGTTCCGTATTCGATAATCTCACCAGAATACATTACTGCTACCTTATCGGCAACACTTGCAACTACTCCAAGGTCATGAGTGATAAAGATCATTGAAAAACCATATTCTTTTTTAAGTTCTTTCAATAAATCAATAATTTGTGCTTGAATGGTTACATCTAGGGCTGTTGTAGGCTCATCACAAATAAGAATCTTTGGTTTACTTGCAAGAGCTATGGCAATAACAATCCTTTGACGCATTCCTCCTGAATACTGGAAAGGATACTCATCATATCTTTTTTCAGCTTCTGGAATTCCTACCTTATCCATAAGATCAATAGCAACTTCTTTAGCTTCAGATGCACTTAGTTTTTGGTGTTTTACAATAACCTCACTAATTTGGCTACCAATGGTATTAATTGGGTTTAAACTTGTCATAGGATCCTGGAAGACAGTTGAAATCTGTCCACCACGAATTTTTTCCCATTCCTTGTTTGTTTTTAAGTCTGTTAAATCTTGACCATTGTAAATAATTGATCCTTCACTGACCTCACCATTACTTTCAAGCATACCAGTAAAGGCTTTGGTAAAGACACTTTTCCCACTTCCAGACTCACCAACAAGAGCTAGAGTTTCTCCGTCAAGTAAATCTACTGAGATATCACGAATGGCACGAAGGGTACGGTCACGGACCTTAAATTCAATACTAATATTTTTTGCAGAAAGAACTACATCTTTAGTCATGATTAAAACCTTCCTTTCTACATGTGTGTTCTTGGATCACTAGCATCAGCTAGGGCTTGTCCAACAATATATAATGAAATAGTAACTAAACCAAGAACGGTAACAGGAATCCAAAATAGGTAAGCATGGTCTGTTATGTTACTTGTATATTCAGAAATTAGTCGTCCTAGAGACGGAGTATCACTCGATAGACCTACACCTAGGAAGCTTAGGAATACTTCGTAAGAAATAAATCCTGGTAGGTAGCTAGCCATTGAGGTAACGATAATAGATACCAAATAAGGTAGAATATTTTTGGTAATTGTTGTCCAAACACCAGTACCTAAGGTACGGCTGGCAATATTGTATTCCCTATCCCTTAGACCAATAACATTTACCCGGATAAAGTAGGCTGAACCCACCCAAGATGTAATTGTCATGGCAAGCAGTAGGTTCCAAAAACCTTGACCAAAGGCATATGAGAAGACCATCATGATTAGAAGAGCTGGGACGTTATTTACAATATTGTAAAGCTCAAGCATAAATTTGTCAATCTTTGGTGATACTCCCCAGATAGCTCCAACAATAACACCGATTACGGTGGTTATTACTGTAGCAAGAACCCCAATTAAAATTGAAGTACGGGCACCAGCCCAGACAGCATCAAATAGACTTTGTCCATTTGAGTCTGTCCCGAACCAGTATTTGGCATTTGGATAGTTGTAACGGGCACTAAAGTCATCAATTTTACCTGCATCAATAACCGTATATCCTGAAAACATAGGTTGGATAAAACTCATTAAGAGTAAGATTACTAGGATTGATAGCATGACTAAGGCTAATTTATTAGAAAGAAATTTACGTCCTACACTCCTCCAATAAGAGTACATAGGGGCTTCAATCTTTTCACTTTCATCGCTTCTTGGAGGTACAAAACTAAATAATTGTTTCTCATCCATTATTTTCTTCCTCCTTTTTCTGCTAAGTTAATACGTGGATCAATTTTTTGCATCAGTAAATCTCCGAGTAGGACTGAAATTACTGATAGACTTGTAAAGATAAAGGTAATACCGACTACCATTGCATTGTTATGTGATTTAATGGCATCTGGTAACATTTTACCCATACCTGGAATTAAGAAAATGGTTTCTGTCATTGTTGCCCCAGAAATGGCTAGGATAATTGAAGCAGGAATTCCATTACTGATTGGGATCATGGCATTCTTCAAGATATGTTTACTATAAATTTCTTTTTCGCTCAGACCTTTAGCACGAGCAAATTTAACATAATCACTTGATGCTTGGTCGAGCATATAACGACGAATCCATAGGACATTTCCTGGCGTTTGGAGGAGGGCTAGGATAATCACTGGAAGAATATATGAACGAAGATCACCTGCTCCGTAGTCAGTAAAACTATCTGGTAGACCAAATAAGCTATTTCCGACAAAACGGTCAAAGTAAATTACAGCAAGAGACGGTAGAGCGATAAAGGCTGTTGTTAGGAATAGTCCCATACGATCAAGGATTGAGTTTGCATGGCGACTAAGTTGGGTAGCCAATGGAATTGAAATTAAGTAGCTTAAGATTACAGCAATAACTCCAATCACAAATGAATTTTTAATCATTGATGGATCCTGGTAGTTACTTTTAACGTCTGTATAGTCATCTTGGAAAATCTTCTTAGATCTTTCATCTTGATTTTCAGGACTTTGATACTGGGCAGTATGAATGTTAAATGAAGACATCATCTTACTTCCATCTTCCAAGGTAATCTCTTGAGATTTAGTTTGTCCTTGTCCACTGGTTAAGACATTCATTACGTCACGGCCACCAAAAGTTGGATAAGATTCACCAAGGTATAATTTAATGATATTTTGGTGGATGTAAGGGAAAGATTTGTCAAAGTAAATTAAATATTTGTGCTGGGTACCACTACCTACAAGGGCTGGCCCGTTACCTTTTGTCCACTCAAATTTAACATATCTCTTTAAATCTGGATTTGAAGAATCCTTAACCTTCCAAGGATGATCAATTTGAATTAGGTTAGCATAGAATTTAATTACACGTTCATAGATTGGAATTTCTCTGGTCGCATATAAATCCTTACTATTAGGAAGTTCACTAACTACCCAGCCCTTACCCTTTTCTTTAGCCCATTCTTGAGCTATTTTAAGGTTCTCATCGGTCCCCTCTGAGGTGAAAGAAGGCGTATTTTTGCTTATTTCATTAGCAAGTTGTTGAGAATTGTAGTAATCAATATAGCCTTGTTTTCTGTAAACACTATTTTCATAGTTTGCTTTTTTATCTGGATCACCTGCAACCTTAGTTATATTCGGGTCACTTGTAAAAATTTGGCTACGGGGAATTAATGAGAATATGAGCGTATAAACAATCGCTGTAACGACAACTATTGAAAAAACTGCTCTAAGTAATCTTGATAGTATATATTTTTTCATAATTTTCTAACCATTCTATAAAACGCAAATTGAGACTGGAATTTTCCAGTCTCTATTATGATTGTACCAAATTGATAAAACCAAAATCTGCGGATAAGAGTATATCTTATTTTACTGCTTCTTTAGAGCGTTTTTCTACTTCTTCTTTCCAAGTTTTCAATGCTTTGTTGTACTCTTCAGCGGTTACTGTGTCTTTACCAACTTTTAGATACTTGAATGAGTAAGCAGTAGATCCGATACCATTTGAGTTGATACCTGTAAATGGTACTGTGCGACGAATTGATGCTGAACCACCATCTGACATGATTGGAATGATGATTGAGTTATCTAGTAACCAAGATTCAGCTTCAGCGTAAGCTTCATAACGTTTGTCTGTGTTGTCATAGATAGCTGCTGCAGTATCAAGTAAGTCTTGGTACTTAGCAAAGTCAAGAGCTTTCTTAGCTGCAACACCTTTATCCTCACCTTTAAGAGTCACTTCACTGTCAAGACCTAGGTTACGGAAGACGTCCCCTGATTTAGGTGAGAAGATATTTAGATAAGTTGATGGATCAGCATAGTCAGGTCCCCAACCAGTAATTGCAAAGTCATAGTCAGCTTCAGCTGCAGTCTTGAATGAGAATGTAGCTTGAGTATATGGGTCTTTTGCAAGTGGGATAATGTTGAATGTTACTTCATTTTTCAGAGTAGATTCAATTGAGTTTTTAAGTGAAGCATAAGCTTTTTTACCAATTTCGTTTGTTTCATTAACTGGAGCATCGATAATAATTGGGTTAGCTGCGCTCACTTCAATGCCTTCAGCTTTAAGTGCTTCTTTTGCTTTATTGAATGCTTCAACAGCTTTTTCAGTGTTGAAGGTTCCATTTTCTTGTTGAGCAACTGACAGACCTTTCCATACACTAGAACGTTTTTCAAGGTCAGTTTGAACTGTATCACCAAAGTTTTTACCAGCAATTGTTACAAAATCACTTGGAACAAGACTTGATCTAATCATGTTCTTAGCCCCGTCCTCACCATTGTATTGGGCAGTGTATTTAGTTTTGTCAATTGAGAAAGTAATCGCATTACGGAAGTCTTTATTAAGAAGGGCTTTCTTAGTTTCTTCTTTTTGCTGATCAGTTTTCTTAGAATTAGTAAAGTTTTGACGGTTGTAGTTGAATGCTCCGTAGTAGGTGCTTGCTCCTTGCTCTGTCCAAATGACGTCTTTTGTATCAACGCTTGTAAAGTAAGGCATTGTTGGGTAAAGAGATGCCGAGTCGTACTTACCATCCTTAAACCCATCGTATAATGAATCTGGTTTTGATCCATCATAGTAAGTCCATTTTACAGAATCAACGTGGACATTATCCTTATCCCAGTAAGTTGGGTTAGACTTGTAAGTGATTTCTGATTTATCAGTCATGCTTGACAAGATAAATGGTCCATTGTAAAGAAGTGAATCTGCAGAAAGTCCACCGAATTTATCACCTTTAGATTTCAAGAACTCTTCGTTAATTGGGTTTAAGATACCATAAGTAGTTTTTGAATTCCAAAATGATTCAGGATTGTTTAGCTCATAAGTAAGAGTCATGGCGTCATCATCAGCCTTGATACCCACTTTAGAGAAATCTTTTTCCTTACCTGAAGCATAATCAGCTAGCCCTTTAACTGAGTCAGCAACGATGTAAAGAGCTTCTGATTCAGAGTCAGCAGCATGTTTTAGCCCTGTAACCCAGTCAGAAGGTTTAACTTCTGCATATTCATTTCCTTCAGAATCAACCCACTTAACATTTTTACGAATGTGATAAGTATAAGTTTTTCCATCTTCTGAAACTTCCCATTTCTCAGCAAGAGCAGGAACTAATTGGCGGTACTGATCATAAGATAAAAGTCCTTCAACAAAGTTAGCTGTGTGCTCTGATGTATATCTTTGCATAGCTACCGTATAGTCAAGAGTCTTAGGATCACTTGTATAGTATGTTTTTAGTTCTTTAGCAAGGTTCTTGTCTGATGTTGAACTTTTGCTATCTTTGTTTCCACATGCCGTGAAAGTTCCCAGTGCTGCAACGGATAACAATCCGAAACCTAAAAGCTTAGCTTTTTTCATTCATAAATCTCCTTTATTGTTATTAATTAAATCAGAATTTCCCGTCGTTTTTGAACTTTCTGACAATTTAATCTACTTCCTTAGTATACAATTTTTTTATGTGGTTTGTAAAGTATTTTGCTATAAAAAAAAATTTATATTGCTATAAATCTTTTTTATTATCTAAATTTTCTGTTGCCTCAATGATTTTTGCTGAAACAACTTCCCTAATGATTTCCATATCATCACCCAAGTAGTTGTCATCAGATATTTCATCTACATTAGCATGCATTTCAATATGATTTTTTAAATTTTTAAGGACTACAGGAGCGTCCCCTCCGTACTCTCCGTCAAGATTTATCATCATCCGGTCGCGACTTAGAACTTCAATCCCAAGTTTACTGGTCTTAATATATTCAATCCGGTCATCTTCAAGATGTTTGCCGCCATTAATAACTAATCCGATTAAATGAATTAATTCAAAAAGATTAGCTGTCTTAACAATAATTAAGGTAAAGAGGCCATCGTCCAGCTTGGCATCTGGTGCTATTTGCTCAAAACCACCAACTGAATTGGTTAGGGCTGCAAAAAACATGGAAATTTCCCCTTCAAAAACTCCCTCATCATGCTCCATGCGAACAGGGACTAATTTCATTTGGGGTAGAAGCTCCACTCCCTTGGTTAAATAGGCCAAATAACCAAAGACAGTTTTAAGCTGACTTGGAACACTATAGGTTAATTCTGTTAAGGTACCTCCTGCAGCAATATTCATAAAATAAGTATCTTCACCCTTAAGACCAATGTCCATGTTAAGGGTCTGATTTTTTCCAATTACCTTAGCAGCCTCAATAGGGTTATTCCGCGGAATTTTCAAGGCCCTTGCAAAATCATTGGTTGTACCGGCAGGAATAATAGCCATTTTAGGTCTATTTTCTAGGGGTGAGATTCCATTTACCACCTCATTAATGGTACCATCTCCACCTGCAGCAATTATTAGATCAAAGCCCGCAAGAGCTGCTCTTTTTGCTTCCTTTAGGGCTGACTTGGGGCTTGGTTTGGTAGCAAAGGCACTAGTTTCATAACCAAAGCCCTCTAGGATTTCCAAAATCTCAGCCACATTTCCCTTCATAATCTCCTTACCACTGGTTGGATTATAAATCAATCTTGCTTTCTTCATTACATACTTCCCGCTTTATTATAATTTTAAAAGGTCGTCTTCAGACCAAATTTCAACACCCAATTCCTGTGCTTTAGTAAGCTTACTTCCAGCATCACTTCCAGCCACTAGATAATCTGTTTTTTTAGATACACTACCGGTAACCTTGCCTCCCAGGGACTCAATCTTTTCCTTGGCACTAGCCCTTGTAAACTCCTTAAGTTTTCCAGTTAAAACTAGCGTTTTCCCTGATAGAATACCGCTTTCAGGTACTTTTTCACCCAGATAAAGGAGATTTACATCAACATCCCTTAATTCCTTAATTAGGTTTTGAACTTGTTCGTTGGCAAAATAAGTAACCACAGAAGTCGCAATAACATGTCCGATACCTGGAATTTCTGCTATTTCATCAACAGAAGCTTTACCTATGGCTTCCATGCTTGAAAAATGTTGGGCTAAAATCTTACCCGCCTTGGCTCCGACATGGCGGATACCCAGACCAAAGATTAATTTTTCAAGGGAATTTTCCTTGGAATTTTGGATGGCCCTATAAATTTTATCTGCCGACTTTTCCTTAACCTTATCAAGGGTCATCAAATCATTTGGTGTAAGCTTGTAAAGATCAGCCACATCTCCGACAAGTCCTTTTTCAAAAAGTTGATTAATGACAGCTGGACCAAGTCCCACAATATTCATAGCAGCACGGCTAGCAAAGTGAGTAAGACCTTCTTTTATTTGAGCAGGGCACATGGGGTTAATACAGCGAAGGGCTACCTCTTCCTCCAAGTGAACAAGTTGCGACTGGCAAACTGGACAAAGACTTGGAATTTCGATGGGAAAAATTTCCCTAGAAGCTCTAGCATCAAAAATAACCCTTAGAACAGCGGGGATAATATCACCCGCCTTATAGATTACAACTCGGTCATTAAGGTGAATATCTTTTTCCTTAATATAATCGACATTATGGAGAGTGGCCCGACTTACAGTTGTTTGAGCTAGTTGAACGGGCGTCATATTGGCTGTTGGGGTTACAACTCCTGTCCGTCCAACCGTCCAGTCAACACTTAAAATTTCAGTCTCCGCAAGTTCTGCCGGAAACTTATAAGCAATCGCCCATTTTGGTGCCTTAACGGTAAATCCTAGAGCTTCCTGCTCCCTTAAATCATCAACCTTAATAACTACCCCGTCAATATCATAGGCAAGTTTACCGCGCATCTTAGCTACCTCTTCAATAAAGGCCCAAACCTCATCAATCGACTTGGCATGAATTCGGTCTTCATTAACAACAAAACCTAGTTTCTCTAGGTATTCTAAAACCTTTTCCTGGCTACCGTGAGTTGCAGGACTTGCTTCCTGGTATAAGAAGGTAGCAAGTTTTCTTTCAGCAACAACTCTTGTATCAAGTTGTCTTAAAGTTCCAGCTGCAGCATTCCTTGGATTGGCAAAGGTTGTTTCTCCTCTAAGGGCCCGCTCTTCATTAAGTTTATTAAATGACTTCCTAGGCATGTAGGCCTCACCACGAACAGTAATATCAACAGGTTCTGTAAGTACTAATGGAACATCATGAATTCTTTTTACCTGCTCAGTAATATTTTCACCGATACTTCCGTCTCCCCTGGTTGCCGCAACAACAAGAGATCCCTTCTCATAAACTAGGGATAAGGATAGACCATCAATCTTTAATTCACAGATATAATTTGGATTTTCAACTACCTTGCGAACTCTTTTATCAAAGTCTTCGATTTCTTCCAAGGAAAAGGCATCTTGGAGGCTATAAAGTTGATACTGGTGCTGGTACTTTTCAAATTTTGACAAAACTAAACCGCCAGTCCGGTGGCTTGGCGAATTGTCTTGAATTAAATCTTCGTGCTTGTTTTCAAGGTCAACAAGCTCCCTGTAAAGGCGGTCATACTCACTATCTTCTACACTTGGATTATCTAAGGTATAGTAATCATAAGCGTATTTATTTAAGAGCTCAACTAGCTCTTTTATTCTCTCTTCTACTTTATTATTCATCCTTCAATTCTACCATAAATATACTAGTAATTCACAGGGAAAACTAGTTGTAAAATTCCTTCCTTTAATCATTTTTTAAAGTTCTTGTAGGCTAGTTATTTTATTGATTTTATTGATATAAGTTCTTTTTAAAAGGCCATATCTAAAGATATTATCGATTAAAGTAGCTAGCCAAACTCCTAGGAGTTCAAGTCCTAAAAGGCTGCCTAAAACATAAGCCAAACCGATTCTTATAAACCACATGCCAATACTTGTTGCATAAAAGGGAGTTTTTACGTCTCCCATAGCTTGAAGACTTGCCGTATAAATCAAAACCGCACTTACGACAGGTTCAGAGATAAAAGAAATAAAAAGAACAATCATCGAAGCCTTGATGACTTGCGGATCACTTGTAAAAAGACTGTTTAAGTAGGAACCAGAAAAATAAATCATAGCTCCTAGGAGAGTCGAAATTAGACTTGTGACTACTACTCCTGATCTAGTCAGAGCTTTAATCTGTGTCCTGTTTTTTTCTCCGTATTCATGGGCCACTAGGATTGAAATTCCTGTCGCCATCCCAAAGGCTGGAAGATAGTTGTAGCTGGTAATGGTTTCTCCGATGGAGTTCCCAACAAAAACCTGATTACCATAGGCTATTACTATTGCAAAGATGACTAAATCCCCCATCCGCATGGTCAATCTCTCCCCCATAATTGGTAGGGATTTTAAAAAGATGGGCCCTAGAGGAAGTTTTGAAAAGAGGGCTTTAAAGTCAATCCTAACTGCAGTTTTTTGGATTTTTAAAAATAAAAGGGCAACTCCTATAAAACGAGCAAGGCTGGTGCCTAGAGCTGAACCTACTATACCAAGGGCTGGTATACCCATGAAACCAAAAATAAGGAGGTAATTAAAAATTAAATTTAAGAGGTTAACAATTAGATTGACATAAAGGGGGCTCTTGCTGTCCCCAGTTGATCTAATCATTCCGGCTAGGACCGTTAATAAAACCATGGCTATACTGCTGCCACCAGTAATTCTAAAAAAGACCAGACCATTATCAAGAATTTCGCCCCTTGCTCCCAAAAAAGAAAGAAAATTCCCGGCAAAAATAAGGGACACAAGACCCATAAAAATTCCAAATAAAATGGATAATTTGAGACTTGCAGCAACTGCTTGGGATATTTTTTTGTCAGCACGATTTTCACTGGCCCCTAAATTAGCTGATAGGGTAGTTGAAATGGCAACCGTTAGGGCAATAAAAATAGCCTGATAAATGGCTATGAGACCATTTGAAATACTAACCGCTCCAACTGCTACTAAAGATATTTTTGAAATCAAAATTGAATCTACAAAGCCAAGGCTGGTTTGTAGGATATTTTCAAGAATGGCAGGGAGGGAAAAGCTTAAAAGTTTCTTTGTATTTTCATTCATAATCATATGATAACAAATTTTTGCCAAATGGACTTATGAAAGCAAAATAAAAAGAAGGCTAGGCCTTCTTTTTTTCTTATGCTAAAGCTCCCATAGGATCCCATGCTTTTAGGACAAGAGGCTCTGCCTCATAGGCTTTTAATTCTTCTTCAGTTAGAAGATCTTTTCGAACAACGATTTGGTAGGTATACTCATCCATCCAAGCATCACTTGCAACGAAGTATCCCTTGTCACCAACCTTGTCACCCCAAGAATTTTCAATCTTCCATTTAAGGGAATTACCATTTTCATCCAAGTCCACACCTGTAATAACCATGGCATGAGTCATTAGTGATTCAGAGTAGTTCAAACGTCCTGCTTTTGTTTGAGTAAAATCAAGATCAAGGGCTCCTTTGAAATCATAGGTATCTAGAGCCATAATTCCTGCCTTACGGTCTGAAAATTGGCCTACATCACAACCAAACCAGACTGTTTCTCCCTGTTGCATTTGGCTGATTGCTAGTTCTTTGAAACGATTCATTTCAACATTTAAATGGCGAACATCACGAGAACCTACAACATTTCCAAGAAACTCAACTGTGTAACTTCTGTTATAAGGTTTGTCTTCAGTTGGTGCATTAATAATACTTACATAATCATCAAGATTAAGACCTACAAATTTATCGTAAAATTCCTTAGGACTCACACCCTCTAATTTATGGAATTCGTTATTTTTATCCCTATATTCAAAATCAAAAGTTTTTGGAGGTAAACCTAAACTTGTAGCCAAAAGAGTAAAGACTTCTTCTAAAAGTTCTTCTTTTTTAGCAATAGTATCTCCACCTTCACGCGCTACTTGACGCAAGATTTCAGCATCTTGACGTAGAAGCTTATTTAGATATTGGTTAAGCTCACGAGAAGCACTTGAAGAGATTGACTCTGGATAGATGGCTTTGGGAACAACACCATATTTTTGGAAGATAGCAACAACCATATCCCATTGTCCTCCGTCTTGTTGAGGAGTATCAAGTAGGAAACGAACATTACGATCTTCTAAATCTTCTGATGCAGTCGCAAGAATATTGTCAAAGAACCAGTTAGATTTTTCATACTTATCCCAAAAGAAGGTATGTGCTTGCGAAAGCTCAAAATTGTCAAGTTTATAATCAGTTAAGATTTTATGACGGAAAGTATTTAAAGCCGCAAACATCCAACAACGACCACTTTGTTTTTGGTTGGTTATTGGGTCTGATGTAAGATCAAGTGAAAAGACTGGTAGATTTTCTACCTGAGCCTTACGAGTTTCTAAAGATTTAAGCAGTCCGTTACTAGTAAGGGCATTTTCCATGGCCTGGTACTTTACATTTGATTGATAATTTTCATATAATTTTTCAGTAAAATTTGTTGTTAATTCAGTCATATACTCTCCTTCTATAATGTAGGTCCTCTATAGCACCTAATGGCTACAATTATACTCTTTTATATAAAAAAATACAGACTTAATTCATTTTTTATGAACTTTTTTCTTGTAAAGTTCGTTTTTCTCAATATATTTCAGAACATTTTCAGGAATTATGAAATTAGGTCTGATTCCCTGGCCTATCTTCTCCCTAATATAAGAAGAAGATATATCAAGATAAGGCAAGTCAACCCAAACTACTGGATAAGGATTTTCCTTGGAAGGTATTTGATTATTTTTAGGGGAACTTCTTCTTACGGCAACAAAAGTAACCAGTTCAATAAGTTCATCAATCTTATGCCATTTTGGTAAATAATCGACCATATCTTCACCAATAATAAAGAAATAGTCAACGTCAGGATTGATTTTCAGTAAATTTTTCATGGTCTCATAACTATAAGAAACACCGCCCCGCTCAATTTCTACAAGTTCAAGCTTCAGCTGGGGATAATTTTCAAGGGCTAGTTCCAGCATCTTAACCCTGTGACCTACTTCAATGGTTTCCTTTTTATCAACATGAGGCGGAATAGCTTCAGGCATCAGATATACCTCTGCTAGACCAAGAGAATTTTTAACCTGGTCGGCCATAAATAGATGGGCATTGTGGACCGGATTAAAATTTCCCCCTAAAATTCCAACTCTTTTTTTCATCTAATTCTTCCAGAAATCGTCAAAAATTGTCACTGGTAGATGGCGCTTGTGTTGTCCTTTTTTCCACCAATTTTCAATAATTTTTTGAGCCTCAGGAGATACCTTCTTCCCTTCAGTATAGTCGTCGATTTGATCATAACTAACACCTAGAGCCACCTCGTCAGCTAGACCAGGCTTGTTATCTTCAAGGTCAGCTGTTGGAACTTTTTCATAAAGACTAGAATCTGCCTGGAGATACTTCAAAAGAGCCTTACCCTGTCTTTTATTAAGGCGGAAAATTGGTAAAATATCAGCTCCTCCATCCCCGTATTTGGTGAAAAATCCTGTAATATTTTCAGCAGCATGGTCTGTTCCAATAACAGCACCTGACTTCTGACCAGCAACCGCATATTGACTAATCATCCTTTGGCGGGCCTTTATATTTCCTTTAACAAAATCAGAAACCTCAATTCCAGCATCAGCCAAAGCCTTTACCTGACCATCAACTGCATCTTTGATATTAATGGTATAAAGAATATCTGGTTGGATAAAATTAAGCGATTTTTGGGCGTCAGCCTCATCAGCCTGAATGCCGTAAGGAAGTCTTATGGCAATAAACTGATAGCTTGAATCACCCGTTTCC
The DNA here is from genome assembly GCA_029392475.1 of Streptococcaceae bacterium ESL0687. Taxonomy (NCBI): domain Bacteria; kingdom Bacillati; phylum Bacillota; class Bacilli; order Lactobacillales; family Streptococcaceae; species Streptococcaceae bacterium ESL0687. The sequence goes on along the minus strand of CP113940.1, from coordinate 522,750 downwards.
TGCCTAAGTTCATCAATGGATAGCTGGGCTAGACGTCCACAAAGGGTCGAATCCTGCCCCCCTGAAATTCCGAGAACTAAGGTCTTTAAAAAAGGTTGTTCCCTTAAATAAGATTTTAAAAAGTCAATTGATTTCCTAACTTCTTCTGCCGGGTCAATAACTGGTTTAACCTTTAACTCTTCAATAATTTCTTCCTGTAAAGTCATCTTATTCTTTCTCCTTTATATTTCTTTGAACTTGACCTCTAACCTCTTCAATCAAATTCATCTTCCTGTCCCAAATTTCTTGTGACAAATCAACTGGATAATCTGCTGGATTTAAAAGCCTCTTATATTCATCCCATAATTTCCCAAGTTCTTCTTCAGCATAGGCCTTGATTTCCTTTAAATCAGGTAGCTCATAAACCAAGCGACCATCCCTAAAGATTTCTACTAAAAGAGGAACTGCCTTGAAGTCAACTAGGGTTTTATTTATATATGTATAAGTCGGGTGAAACATATAAATCTCATCCAGTTCTGCCACTTTTTCAGATGTACCACTTATATAGTCACCCTCTGATTTACCCCTTTTATTGCTAGTAATTCGCCAAACCTGCTTCTTACCAGGAGTTGATACCTTCTCTGCATTGTTGGAAAGTTTTATCCGGTCTTCTAAAATTCCGTCCTCTCCTTCAAAGGCCACAAGCTTATAAACTGCTCCAAGGGCCGGTTGGTCATAGGCTGTTATTAGCTTGGTTCCAACTCCCCAAACATCAATTTTTGCATTCTGCATCTTTAAATTTAAGATGGTATTTTCATCCAAATCATTTGAAGCATAGATTTTTGCCTGCTCAAAACCTGCTGCATCAAGCTGCTTGCGAACTTCTTTGGAAAGATAGGCCATGTCTCCTGAGTCTATCCTCACACCTAGAAAATTAATCTCATCTCCCAGTTCACGAGCCACCCTAATAGCTGCAGGTACCCCAATTGATAAAGTATCAAAAGTATCAACTAAAAAAACGCAATCCTTGTGGGTTTTGGCATAGGCCTTAAAAGCCTCATAGTCACTGCCGTAGGCTTGTACCAGGGAATGGGCATGGGTGCCACTTGTTTTAATGCCAAATAATTTTCCAGCACGGACATTGCTGGTCGCATCAGCTCCACCAATAACCGCAGCCCGTGCTCCCCAAAGGGCTGCATCCATCTCCTGGGCCCTTCTTGTTCCAAATTCAAGAAGAAGGTCATCACCAATAACTGATCTAATTCTTGCAGCCTTTGTTGCAACTAAAGTTTGGAAGTTAATGATATTTAAGATAGCTGTCTCAATCAATTGGCACTGGGCAATGGGACCTTCAACCTGAAAAATAGGCTCATTTGGAAAAACTAAATCCCCCTCCCGAGCGCTATTTACCGTACAGGTAAATTTCATACATCTCAAGTAGTTCAAGAATTTTCTTGAATAGCCCAAATCTTCAAGATAGGCCAAATCTTTTTTAGTAAATTTAAGATTATTCAAATAATCTACGATTCTTTCAAGCCCTGCAAAAACGGCATAACCATTTTCAAAGGGTAATTTTCTAAAATAAACCTCAAAAACGGCTCTCTTTTCAGAAATCCCCATTTCAAAATAGGTCTCCATCATATTGATTTGATAGAGGTCTGTATGAAGAGCTAATCCGTCATCATTTTTTGATGTGTACATAATTCTTTCCTTTTCTCTTTACCATAAAATTCTTTATGAATGTCTAAAATTTCACATTTACTATTATAACCTTTTTAAAATAAAAAAAGTAGAACCTTGGCTCTACTTCATCTTTTTTAATAAATCTAGGATAACTTGGGCCGATTTTTTACCAGCTTCGATGATAAATTCATCAAAACTTATGCTGGCTTCTTCATTTCCAGTATCACTTATGGCCCTTAAGATAACAAAGGGTTTATTTAAATTATGGGCTGCTTGAGCAATACTTGCCCCTTCCATTTCAACTGCTAAAACTTGTGGAAAATGATCCTTAATTTGATTAATCTTTTCCTGACTTGAAATAAAGCTGTCGCCACTTGTAATAAGACCAACTTTAGCCTTATCTTCAGTTACATTTTTCAACTGGGATACAAAGTACTTGCTTGATTCATAATAAAGCTCTTGACCAGCCATTTGCCCGTAAGCATAACCAAAGGCTGTAACATCGACATCATTATAGGCAAGACGATCTCCAATGACCAAATCTCCGACCTTGAGGTCACCGCCAATTCCTCCGGCTGAACCTGTATTGATAATTGCATCAACCTTGAATCTATCTACTAAGATTCCAACAGCAAGGGCACTCATGACTTTTCCAATCCCTGATTTTACAAGGACCACCTCATGGCGGCCAAGAACACCTTCATAGTAAACATTTCCGTGAACCATAGCCTTTTGGCTTGATTCCAAATTTTCTGTCAGAAGGCGAAGCTCCTCGTCCATGGCAGCAATTATTCCAATTTTCATTCTTACTCCTTATAACTTAAAAACAGCAAAGGCCAGGAGAGAAATTAAAATAATTAAAATGAGAATCCATTTATTAATATTTTTATTTCTTTCACTTCTTTTTGCATTTTCAATTCTGCGACTCTTATGAACCTGTTTTTTTTGCAGGTCACGCTCAAGCTTATCGTATTTTCTAATAAGCTTAGTATCATCCTTCATCTCTTCTTTAATCTGATGGTCTAGGCGTTTTTCCTTATCTTTGTATTCTCGTATAATCTCATCCGTTAAAATGGGCTTAGGCAAGACTAACCTCCCTGTTATTAATTTTTATTTAACTCCCAGTATTGGATGGCAATAATTGTCTTAGCATCAGCTATTTGCCCATTAGCTATCAGCTCCTTACATTCTTCCAAACTGAAATATTCTAATTCTAAGACCTCATCCTCATCTTGAGGGCGAGGGTTTTCAACCTTGATCAAATCATCTGCTAGATAAAGATACAATTTTTCATTGCAAAATCCCGGAGCAGTATAAAAGGCTGAAATTAATTTGATGTCTTGGCAGGTAAAACCTGTCTCCTCTTCAAGTTCACGAAGGGCAGCGCCCTTTAGATCTTTCTTTTCACCAGCCTCAAGTTTTCCTGCAGGAATCTCATAGATTACCTCTTCAAGGGCCTTTCTAAACTGACGAACAAGGATAACCTTCTGATCTTTAGTGATTGGTAAAAGAGCAACTCCCCCAGGGTGAAAGACAAGTTCACGGCGAGAAGTTCCAAGGCCTTGGGGTAATTCTACCTCATCAACCTTAACATCAATAATGTGCCCCTTAAAAATATCAGTTCTTTTAAGGGTCTTTTCTTCGAAATCTTTAAACTCCATACCTACACCTAGTCCTTTAAATTTTTATAATGAGGTAATTTTTTAGCTGCTCCGTGCTTGTCAACTTGACGGGCACGACCGATTGCTACTGTGTCTTGAGGAACATCTGAGGTTATTGTTGAACCTGCAGCTGTTAGACTATTACTTCCAATATAGATTGGTGCAACAAGAGTTGAGTTACTTCCAATGAAGGCATTATTTTCAATTTCTGTGCGGTACTTGTTTTTTCCGTCGTAATTAACTGTTATGGTTCCTGCGCCAAAGTTTACATTTTCACCCACAGTGGCATTACCAATGTAGGTTAAATGACCTGCTTTTGTACCAGCACCTAGAGTTGAACCCTTAACCTCAACAAAGTTTCCAATGTGAACATTTTCGTGAAGGATGGTACCTGGACGTAAGTGACCATAAGGACCAATATTTGAACCTTCTTCCATGACACTTTCTTCAACTGTTGAGTTACGAATTTCAACATGATTACGGATAATTGAATCTTCAACCCGGCTACCATTAGTAATTAGGACATGTGAACCAACTTCTGTTCTTCCTTTAAGAACAACATTTGCTTCAATGACTGTATCGGCTTTGATGATAACGTCTGAATCAATGTAGGTTGTTTCAGGTGAAATAAGAGAAACACCGTTAATCATATGCTTATTATTAATTCTTGTACGCATGATTTTTTCTGCCTGGGCAAGGGCAACTCGGTCATTTACTCCTAAACTTTCATCAAAATCTTCTAAGGTATAGGCTGAAACCTTTTGATCAGCCTTTTTAAAGATTTCAATAACATCTGTTAAATAATACTCACCTTGAGCATTGTCACTGTTAATTTTAGTAAGGGCATCAAAGAGGGCCTTATTATCAAAAAGGTAAGTTCCTGTATTAATCTCAGGGACTAATTTTTCTTCAGCACTGGCGTCTTTTTGTTCAACAATCTTAGCTACCTGACCATTATCACGAATGATGCGTCCATAGCCTGTTGGGTCATCAGCAAGAGCAGTTAAAATGGTAGCTGTTGCTCCTTCTGCTTGGTGATAGTTGAAAAGATCCTCGAGGGTTTGACCAGTAATTAGCGGAGTATCTCCTGCAATTACTAGGGTCACTCCTTCTTCTTGATCAAGCAAAGGAGCAGCCATCTGAACCGCATGACCTGTTCCAAGTTGTTCGTCCTGGCGTACACTTTCTGGCTGATTATCCAGACTAGCAAGAACATCTTCTGACCTATGACCAACAACTAAAACTTCCATGTCTGGATTTATACTTGAAACAGCCTGACGGACATGGTCAAGCATTGTCTTTCCTGTAACCTCGTGAAGAACCTTAGGTAAATCTGACTTCATTCGAGTCCCTTTACCTGCAGCTAAAATAATTGCAAATTTCTTCATTGATAATATCTCCTAGAATTTATTTTCTGTGAATATTTTACCATAATTACAGGGATTAGCCAAAAGCTCTGGTTTTAAGTAGTTAGTTCCTTAGATTATTATAACAGGTATACGATTAGATAAACTTACAATTTTGTAAGGTCTACATGTAAAAAACTAGCACCCTAGGGCACTAGTTATTTTCTTATTTGTCACCACGGTTACGCATTACGAAACCAGCTTTTTTCTCTTGTCCTTTAGGATGAGCTTTTTTCTTGTCGTTTTGGTAGTAACCTTTTTTCTTGTTATCGCTATTGCGGTCGTTACGGTTACGGTCGCGGTCATTACGATCACCACGTCCCTTGTAACCACCACGACGGTTACCGCCACGGTTGTTTCCGCGGTTTCCACCACGTCCACCACCTTTACCAGAACCATTGTTAAATGGAAGTGGTTTTTCAGCAGCAATCTCAACCTTAGGTTGGTTGTCAGGATCTTTAACCTTAGCCTTAAGAAGTAGGGCTACAAGTTCTTCTGCAGAGTATTCTGCAAGAAGTTTTTCAGCATCTTGATCAAACTTACCAAGTCCTGAAACAACTTTTTCGTCAGCAAGGTCGCGTTTGATTTCATCAAATGCTACTGAAAGGCTGGCCTTGTATGCTTCTTCTTTTGTTGGCGGACGCATACCAGTCATTTCTTTTTTAGTAAGTTTTTCGATGGCTTTCAGGTAACCCATTTCGTTATTTGTAACGAAAGTAATTGATTGACCTGATTTACCAGCACGACCAGTACGTCCGATACGGTGAACGTATGACTCTTGATCTTGAGTGATATCGTAGTTGTAAACGTGAGTTACACCTGAGATATCAAGTCCACGGGCAGCAACGTCAGTTGCAACCAGGATATCAAGATTGTCATTTTTGAAGTCACGAAGAACGCTCATACGTTTTTGTTGGGCAAGGTCTCCGTGGATTCCTTCAGCGCGGTATCCTAGAAGTTTAAGTCCACGAGTTAGCTCGTCAACACGGCGTTTAGTACGTCCGAAGATGATTGCAAGCTCAGGACGTTCAACGTCAAGAAGGCGAGTAAGGACATCGAATTTTTCGAATTCTTTTGTGCGGATGTAGAACTGCTCGATGTTGTCAGCAGTCATTTCCTTAGCAGCTACCTTGATGTGTTCAGGGTTGCTCATGAATTTAACACCGATACGTTTGATGGCATCAGGCATTGTAGCTGAGAAAAGAAGGGTTTGACGTTCGTTTGGAACAGCCTTGATGATGTCTTCGATATCTTCAAGGAATCCCATGTTTAGCATTTCATCTGCCTCATCAAGAACCAGTACTTTAACCTGGTCAAGTTTAAGGGCACGACGGCGGATAAGGTCAAGAAGACGTCCTGGAGTTCCCACAACGATGTGAGTTCCAGACTTAAGTCCCTTGATTTGTTTTTCGATGCTTGATCCACCGTAAACTGAACGAACCTTAACACCTTTTTCACGACCAAAACGGAAAAGTTCTTCCTGTGATTGAACAGCAAGCTCACGAGTTGGGGCAATAACTAGCGCTTGGATTCCACCGTTGACGTCAATTCTGTCAAGAGTTGGAAGACCAAAAGCTGCTGTTTTCCCAGTCCCTGTTTGAGCTTGTCCGATAACATCGCGTCCTGCGATTGCTAGAGGGATAGTTCCTTCTTGGATTGGTGATGGTGTTTCAAAACCGGCTTTTTCGATAGCTGATAGAATGTCTTCTGACAATCCTAATTCATTAAATTTCATTAAATCTCCATTCAAATATGTGGAGTTTTCGGTTATTTATAGTTTTTTATAATAGTTTTTCATAAAGTGCTAGGAGTTGAAGTTCTTCATATCCTGCATATAATCAGACATCCAACCTGCGAAAGATTGGGTATCATTATCGTTTCTTTTAAAATCGTTCCTGAGTAGATTCTACTCTTACAAAAAACTTGTTGCATTTTAAGCAAGCAAGCCCAAAACGCTAAATCCAAATACTCCATCGAGTTATAATTACCTCAATCAGGTAACTTTACAAGTATACCACAAGTAATAGTTAAATAATAGAAGAAAAACTCAGAATACGTTTCCATGGAAAATTATCAATCTGGACTAACTACTTTCTTCTATAAGCCTTTCTTTATAGTCTTTCTAATAACAAAGACCGAAATTATAGTAAAAACTACTGAACTAGCAAGAATGATTAAAATATTTTCAAGTGGAGATGTAAGATGTCCATTAATTTTTAGACCAATGCCAAATAATTCAAGATACTTGTTTTGAACAACAGACGGCAAAGAATTAAAACTATCTCTTAATTGTTCCTTTAAAAGTATTTCCCTAAAAAGAGCTGCACTATAAGCTCCCGGAAAACTCCTGATAACACTTTGTCCTAATTCAGGTAGACTACCAATAGGAATATAGATACCTGTCAAAAATCCTGATAAAGTCCCAATAATTGTTCCCAGGGCATTTAAACTATTTCGATTTTTTATAAACCCAGTAATCACAAGACTTAAAGCTGCTGACAAGAGGCTATTTAATAATACGGCTCCAGATAAAGGAAGTAAACTTTGAAGCCTTGGTTCAACTCCATCTGTTAAATAGAAAATCCCAATCGAGATAAAATAAACTAAAAACTGCATGGCTGTCCCTATAATAAAGCTGGATAGGAAATAACCCGAGTAGATAGCTGAAATTTTAGTATCAGTCAATCTAAAATATTGAAGCTTGCCAGACGATCTATCAATTACAAGTTGTGACATAGACTGGTAGCAAACAGTAATCCCTGTAACAGCAAGAAGACCCGCTAAAATCCAAACATCAGCAAAACCTTCTCGTCCAGGAATATTTTTCAAATTATCCAAATAGGTTTCTCTTAGAAAAGCAAAGTAAAGAATTAAAGCTATTAAGGAACTTAGAAGTGAGAAAAAAATCGTCATTGGTTCCTTAAAATACAGTTTCAAATTTCTGACTATAATTGATTTCATTAATGCATCTCCCTTCCAGTAAGTGTCAAAAAGACATCATCCATGTTTCCACTCCGATAGTCAAAATCTTTGATGTAGGCTTTCAACCGTTCAAGAGTAGCTATGGCAGCAGCAGAGTCGTCAAAATCAAGTGAAATCGGAAAAATTGACTGGCTAAGGTCCAGTTCTTTTTTAATTGAATCAAAGTCACCCGCCAAAATGGTCAATCTCTTCTTCGAGTACCGTTTTATCAAATCAGCGGCCGAACCATGGGCAATAATTTGCCCGCTATCAATAATGTAAACATTGTCAGCAGAACTAGCTTCATCCAGATAATGGCTAGTTAAAAAAATGGTTAATCCTTCCTTAACTCGCATCTCCTGGAGAAGCTCCCAAATAGCTGTCCTTGTCTGAATATCTAAGCCTGTCGTTGGCTCATCCAGATAAAGAATTTCAGGCTGGTGAAGAATAGCTAGGGCAATATCAGCCCTTCTTCTTTGCCCCCCTGAAAGCTCCTTAACCTTATGGTTTAAAATATCCTCAAGCTGAGTTAGGGCTACCACTTCTTTAATTCGATCTTCCCCAATCTTTTTATATAGACCGGCCCAAAGATGTAGATTATCCTCAACTGTCAAAACATCATCCAGATAACTTCCTTGAGCTACCAAACCAATTTTTGTTCTAATCTCCTCACCATGCTTATCAGCAGAAAGTCCGTCATAGGATATAGATCCAAGGCTTGGCTTTTTCATCAGGGTCAACATGGAAATGGTCGTTGACTTCCCAGCTCCATTAGTTCCTAAAAGTGCTGTAAAGCTTCCTTTTTTTATGGTTAAATCAATATCTTTAACCATCTGCCTATCCTTGTAAGTCTTTGATAAATTTCTTACTTCTAAAATATTTTTATCCTCAGCCATGAAATCTCCTCCAATCTTTATTTATCCTAACAAAAAAATTATCCAAAAAATATTCAAATCAACCAAGATGCAAAAAAAGACCTCCAAGATACACTTGGAGGTTTTTTAAATTTCCTTCTTGTGACTCTTTCTGGTCTTTATCTGCCTATTTAGTTCCTCAGCTGTTGTTTTATCCATCCTATAATTGGCTGCGATAATGACTGCGGTCATTACAAAAGAGGTAACAAGCATGATGAATGAAGTTTTCCAGTCAAAAAGGAGACTTGCACACCCAACAATTAGAAGAACGCCCAAAACTGCTAAAATACTTTTAAAGGCAAAATCAAAAAAATTTAAAAAAGTCATACAGAAAATCGTACTAACAAGACTTGTGATCATTATTTGACCAACTAAACTGTTGTCCAAGCTCGTCCCTGTAAAAATACTAGCGAGAAGTATTATCGTGGTTGCTACTGAAAAATTACTAAAAATCTTTATAAATTTTCTTATCATCTTTCTTTATCTCCTAAACCATATGCTTTTTTTAAATCTGGGACATACTTTCTAGATATTTTTATTCCTTCTCCGTTTTCAAGCTTGGCCTCAAAACGGCCACTGAAGCTGGGGCGAATCATTGTAATTTTTTCGATATTTACAATCATCGATTTAGATATCCTAGTAAACTTTAATTTTTTCAATTTACTTTCAAGAATATAAAGTCTATCCTCTATTTCAAATTCCTCATTTTTAGTATATATGAATGTCTTCTTGTCAACTGACTCAAAGTAATATATATCATCAGTGGTTATTTTATAAAATTTTCCCTCACTTTTTCCTATAAAATATGTAATCTCAGCAACTTTTAATTTATCCAAAATTTCTTTTCTATAATCACTAATATTATGGATATGACATATTATTTCTTCCTCTTCTTCTGGAGGGATAATTTTAATAACTATTTTTACCATAAATCCTTCCTAACTACCGTGTATTTCCTAAATCTTATCAAAGACCTACTGAATATTCAATGTGGAAGCTATCCTTTATTTTTAAATAAAAAGTGTTAGAATAAATACATGTTGTTTTTACAACAAATAACTTTTATTGTAAAAAGAGTCCATAAAGAGGAGATGTTTATGAATAAAATTAATTACTTATTAAAATTTTTTATCCTTTTGGGAGTTTTCTTACTTACTCCCTTGTCCACATTCGCCCAAGCTGATGCGCCATCGACCAAACAAATTAATAATATTGTCACTAATGCAAAGTTATCTAGTATAAGCGGTCAATCTATTGATCAAGTGACTCAGTACTCTATTTTTTATTTAGGTTTGGATTTTAAACTTCCAAATGGCCAAGTCAATGAAGGAGATACCTCTGTTATCACCCTACCTGATGAATTAACCTTTTCACAACTACTGAATTTTGACATAAAAAATGCAAATGGTGATGTTGTGGCAAAGGGAGTTGCTGATCCTGCAAGCAAAAAGTTAACATTAACCTATACTAGCTTTGCAGCGACCCATTATGACGTTAGCGGAAAAATCCAACTAGCCGTAAAGATTGATAATAATGTAGTAACCGAATATAAACCCTACCAACTAAACCTAGACATAGAAAACAGCAGTTTTCCTTTAGGAGTTGTTACCTACGGGGCCTCAAGTGGCGATGATCCCAAGGAAAATTTCCTCAAATATCATTGGGTTTCAGATGATGACACCAATGAGATTAGCTACATAATCAGGGTTAATGCTGTTGGTGGAAAAATTAATCAAGCACTTGTAACAGATGAATTACAGACAGCTGGAATGAGCTATGAAAAAGATTCATTTAAAATCCGCAAGGGTAACTTTTTCATTGGTGGAAACGGGGGCTTTCAATTAGCTGATCCGGTTGATGTAACCAGCCAAACCGCCATTAATTATTATCCTGATAGCTCTGGATTTTCAATTAATCTAGGCAATATCACACAAGGATATGAAATATACTATAGGGTTAGATTAAATCATACCCCACTCAACAATGAAATTTTTACAAACTACGCTAAACTTAATGGAGCTGACTCGGAATTAATCAAGCAGGGAACAAGTACAGTTGTTTGGCAGACTGCTAGCGGTGAAGCTTATGGTTATAACTATACCATCAATATCCATAAAACTGATGATAGTGGAAATCCACTAAAGGGAGCTGAATTCTCTATTGTTAGAAGTTCGTCAGGTGCCACAGTTGCTACCGTAACAAGTGATGAAAATGGTAATGCATCTATATCCGGATTATTAAGAGATAATTATGTCATTACAGAAACAAAGGCTCCGGATGATTATGAACTTAATTCCAACCCTACTACAGTTACCCCTCAAGATTTTGGGAGCGATAACGAAGTAACTAAAAATATAATTAATAATAAAATATCAAAAATTAAGATCACAGGAAGAAAGACCTGGGATGACGATAATAACAAGGATGGTCTCAGACCAGATAAAATTACAGTCCATCTTTTAGCTAATGGCCAAACAGTGCAATCTACGCCTGTTTCTGCAGATACGGATTGGGAGTATGAGTTTACCAACTTACCAGAATATAAGGACGGCCAAAAAATAAATTATACGGTCACAGAGGATTCCGTTGATGGCTACACAACTACTATAAATGGTTTTGATATTACCAATAGTCATACACCTAAGAAAACAAATTCAACAGCAACAAAAAATAATGATGACGGCACTACTCAGGTAAACCCACTAACAAAAGAAGCAACTAACAGCAATCAAACAAATCAACCAGAGAAGAAAAAAACTCCAGTAAAAGCTGAATTACCAAACACAGGTATTCAAAAAGAAAATAACTTTAAACTAATTGGAATCCTGCTACTGCTTACCACAACAAGCATGATTTTTGCTTATAAAAAATTCATAAGAGTTGATTAACTCATAAAAATAGGATGATTTAGATAATCATCCTATTTTCTCTGCCCAATTTATAAATTAACTGAAAATCTTCTCTAAAATTTTTTTGTGGTATAATAGCGCCAACAAATAATTAAAGAGCCTATCCCCACTGATAAGGATTTAAATCATGACACAATTATCAAATTTAGAAATTATTTCTGCATCATATAATAAGCAATATTCACTTTTACAAATGGGATTTGTTTTCCTAGTTTCTTTCCTCCTTTCCTTCCTCTTTTATTTTCTATTTTTAAAAATAAGAAGACGCCCTTCAAGCTATAAAAAAATAGGACTGACTTCAATTTTACTAGGACTTATATTCGCATCTCTTGTTTTAGGTGTCCAAACCTTATATCAAAAAAACACATTTGCTATCCAAAATAAAGTTTTAAATTTTATAAACTACTATAAACAAAAGGATGAAAATAAAAGGGCTGATTTGGATAACACTTCACGCCAGGATATAGAAAAGATGGTAATGCGTCAAGCTGTCCGAGGACTAGATAAACAAGGTTTCGTATCCATTCCCAGCCGAAGTATCCTCCTTCCCATCTATAATGATGCCTATAGTGACACGGGACTAAATGCTGGAGCTGCCTATGCCAATAAGTCTCAGGGTGATCCCCTAGGGACAACCATACCTAGAATGGGACAAGGAAACTACGGGCTAGCGGCCCATAACTTCAATGATGGTAAAACTGGATTCAGTAGCCTCCAGAAGGAAATAAATAATGATTCACCCTATATCAGCAACGGAAAATTATCTGGATCTAACTGGCTGAACGGTCAAACTGTACTCCTTGCAAATGCTAGCGGCATCTATGAGTACCAAATCACGGGTCAAACTCTAGTAACAAAAGATACTACATCTGTTTTGAATCCAAGTGAAAATCCTGAATTAACAATAGTCAGCTGCCTCTTTCCATCAACTGACTACCGAATCATAACCCATGCCCTACTAAAAAATACTTACACCTGGGAGGAAGCCCCTCAAAAATTTGTCAATGAATTTAATTTAAAAGTCAAAAGTACAAATGCCCATGTCTCTTGGTGGAACCCAGGTACCGAAGAAGGTGCTAACGGAGACAAGGGAGGAAGCAGTTAATTTCTTGCCATATAAAAAAACATCCTAAAGGATGTTTTTTTATCTATCTTACGCAGTTGGTGGTGTCGAGCTTAGTTCCACATCTGGGTACTTGTCAGCAAACCAGCGTTCTGCAAATTGGTTTTCAAATAGGAAAAGTGGATTTCCAAAACGGTCACGGGCTAAAATGTTACGGCTTGAGCTCATTTTTTCATCAAGCTGCTCTGGATTAATCCAGCGGACTGTCTTGTTACCCATTGGAGTCATAACAACTTCTGCATTATATTCACCAATCATCCTATGCTGGAAGACTTCAAACTGAAGTTGTCCGACAGCTCCAAGCATGTACTCATTGGTCTGGTAATTTTGGTAGAGCTGGATGGCACCTTCTTGAACCAACTGTTCAATTCCCTTGTGGAAACTCTTTTGCTTCATGACATTTTTAGCACTCACGCGCATAAATAACTCAGGAGTGAAGGTTGGTAGTGGTTCATACTCAAAGTTTTGCTTACCAGTTAAAAGGGTATCCCCAACCTGGTAGGTTCCAGTATCATAGACCCCGATAATATCTCCAGCTACTGCTGTTTCAATGTTCTCACGGCTTTCAGCCATAAACTGAGTCACATTTGATAGCTTCATTTTCTTTTTAGCACGGGGAAGGCGAATGTCCATTCCGCGAGTAAAAGTTCCTGAACTGATACGAACAAAGGCAATACGGTCACGGTGGGCCGGGTTCATGTTGGCTTGAATCTTGAAGACAAATCCTGAGAAGTCTTCAGAATACGGGCTGATTTCATGTCCATCAGTTGTTTTGTGGGCATGTGGAGTTGGCGCATACTCTAGGAAGGTATCAAGGAAGGTTTGGACACCGAAGTTTGTAAGAGCTGACCCGAAGAAGACAGGTGTTAATTCACCTAGGATAACCTCTTCTTCAGAGAAGGGATTTCCAGCTTCTTGAATAAGTTCGATATCATCCAGCGCCTGCTTGTAGAATGGGTTGTTGCGCAGTTCATGCTCTTCTGGTACTTCCCCGTCTTCGTTTAGGTCAACGAAGCGTTCATCTCCCTTAAATAGCTCAATACGGTGGTTGTGCATGTCGTAAAGTCCTTCAAAGGCTTTACCCATCCCAATCGGCCAGTTCATAGGTGTACTTAGGATTCCAAGAGTTTCCTCAAGCTCTTCTAAAAGTTCTAAAGGCTCACGTCCATCACGGTCAAGTTTGTTGATGAAGGTGAAGACTGGGATTCCACGGTCTTTTACGACCTTGAATAGTTTTTTAGTCTGGGCCTCAATACCCTTAGCGCTGTCGATTACCATGACAGCAGCATCCACGGCCATCAGAGTTCGGTAGGTATCTTCTGAAAAGTCCTCATGCCCTGGGGTATCAAGGATGTTTACCTTTTTACCAGCATAGTCAAACTGCATAACAGAACTGGTTACAGAGATACCACGTTGTTTTTCAATTTCCATCCAGTCAGACTTGGCAAAGGTTCCAGACTTCTTAGCCTTAACCGTACCAGCCTCACGAATGGCACCCCCAAACATCAAAAGCTGCTCGGTGATGGTCGTCTTCCCGGCATCCGGGTGACTGATGATCGCAAAGGTGCGACGTTTATTTACTTCTTCTTGTAGATTCATTATTATTCTTTCTCCGTTGTTATTTAATAACAGCGTATTCTAGTGCCTAGTCCTGAGGCAAAAGTCCTTTGACGACCTCAGATAACTTCATACTATTGCTTCCTTTAAGAAGGATTTGGTCATTTTCACCCAGGTCTTCAGCAACATCCTTGATTAAATCATCAAGCTCATCTTTATCCAGATCTTTTCGGTAGAACTTAAGGTGCCCCTTTTCAAAAATGTCCTTGGCATATTCCACTAAAGCTTCCATTTCTTCCCCGTAAAGGTAGAGACGGTCAATTTTTTCAGGGTCAATGGCTGTAATCATCATTGAATGATACATCTTAGAGTTTTCCCCAAGCTCTTTCATATCAGCTAGAACAACTGCTTTTTTCCCGCCAGGATTGTTTTCTAGCTCCTGGAAGGTTTCGAGCATTAAGCGCATGGCAGTTGGGTTGGCATTGTAAACATCTGAGAGGATGTCTGCCCCATTTGCTGCCTTCAGCCACTCGGTGCGGTTTCCAGTGACTTTTAGGTCTTCTTGAAGTCCGCGTTTAATATTTTCTTCTGTAACCCCTTCAAGTTTACCCACATAGGCTGCAAGCATGGCGTTTGTGGCATTAAATTTACCTGGCAGGGGAACTGTCAGTTCACGGTCCATGAAATTTAGATCGAAGGTTTGGTAGTCCGCATGCGAGTAAAGATTAGAAATATAAATGTCTTCATTCGGCCCAAAACGGACAATTTTTTGATTTTCTGGTAAATACTGATTGATAATTTTATCAGCAGGAGCAATTAGCGTCCCAGCTTTCATTCCATCAACAATCTGCATCTTACCCTCAGCAATTTTTTCACGGCTACCAAAGAATTCAATGTGGCTTTCACCAATCATTGTAATCACAGAAATCTTAGGTCTTGCGATTTCACTTAAACTATGAATATCACCCAGATGGTCTTGCCCCATTTCAAGAACTAATTTTTCTGTTCCCTGCGGCATATGAAGAACTGTATAAGGAAGGCCTATTTCATTATTATAATTACCTTGAGTCTTATAGGTCTTGTAGGTTGTTTCAAGGACTGAGGCAATCATGTCTTTTGTAGTAGTCTTACCATTACTACCAGTTACAGCAATAACATCAACTCCTGTTTTATCAAGGACATAACGGGCCAAGTCTTGAAAGGCTTTGAGCACATCATCAACCAAAAGATAGGGATGACCTTCAACATCTTTTTCAGACAAGCTAGCTACTGCCCCATTTTCAAATGCCTTGGAAATAAAGTCATGACCATCACGCTCACCTTTTAAAGGTAAGAAAAGATCTCCTGCCTTAATTTTTCTGCTATCAAATTCGGTACCAGTCAGTTCAAGGTCAGAAAATTCCTCAATCTTGTTTTTTGCCCCAACAACTTTTGCTACTTCATATAAACTTAGTTTCATTTTAAATGTCCCTCACGTTCATTAAAGGCTTCTTTAGCTAATTTAATCAACTCTTCAATCAGATTTGAATAAGAAAGACCCATACCTTCCCAAAGAAGAGGATACATTGAAAATTGAGTGAACCCTGGAATGGCATTAATCTCATTTAGGTAGAACTTGTTATCTGCTGTCAGGAAGAAGTCGCAACGGCTAAGGCCTGAACCATTGACTGTCTTATAAGCAAGTTCAGCATAGTGACGCATCTCTTCCATAACAGGCGCATCAATATGGGCCGGGATATCCATGGTAATTTTATTGTCAATATATTTGGAATTGTAGTCATAGAAATCTACATCTTTTACAACTTCTCCTGGAAGAGTTGATTTAACATGAAGATTTCCAAGGACTGCAACTTCAATCTCACGGGCGTTAACTCCCTGCTCAACTAAAACACGATTGTCGAACTTAAAGGCCTCAAGAAGACCTGAATGAAGCTCGTCTTCAGAATCAATTTTTGAAATTCCAACACTTGAACCCATATTGGCAGGTTTTACAAAAACAGGATAGGTCAGCTGCTCATTGACTTCCTTCATTTTTTCGTCAATGGCCTCACGCCCAATAACTGCAACATAAGGTACCTGAGGAACACCCACAGTTTCAAGAACATGTTTGGTCATAATCTTGTCCATGGTAACGCTAGCTGCCGTAATATTTGGTCCAATGTAAGGCATTTTAAGAATTTCTAAAAATCCTTGAATTGAGCCGTCTTCTCCCATAGGACCGTGAAGAACTGGGAAGACTACTGCTCCCTCTTCAAAGATATCACTTGGTTTAATTTTTTGATCCAGATTAACTGTCTCATTGGTCATTAATTTTTCATCTGCTGCTGGCTGTTCACTAAAAACTTGAGTTTTAATAAAATCACCATCTTTAGAGATAAAATAAGTTTTTACTAGGTGTTTTGAGTAATCAACTGATCTCATTACACTTTCAGCTGATAAAACAGATACCTCACGTTCAGCACTACGGCCGCCATATAGTAAAATTAAAACTTCTTTCATGAATTAAATTTCCTTCCTATTCTCTACAGCCTTAAGGAGGGTAACCTCATCAGCATATTCAATATCACTACCAACTGCAAGACCACGCGCTAGGCGAGTAACCTTGATCCCAGCTGGTTTGATAAGTCTTGATAAATATATTGAAGTGGCTTCACCTTCGCTTGTTGCATTAGTTGCTAGGATAACCTCATTAACGCTTGTATCTCTAAGACGTGTTATAAGACTTTTTACATTGATGTCATCAGGGGATATTCCGTTCATGGGTGATATTGTTCCCTGAAGAACATGATAAAGGCCATTGTATTCCCTTATCTTTTCAATAGCTAAAACATCCTTACTATCTTCAACAACAAGGATTGTTGATTTGTCACGGCTCTCATCAGTACAGATATTACAGGGGTCTGTGTCTGTCAGATTACCACAAATACTGCAAAATCTTAGATCCCTTTTGGCTGATAGGAGATTTTTAGCAAAGGAGCTCACATCCTCATCTTCCATGCCAATGGTATAGAAGGCCAGTCTGGTTGCTGTTTTTTGTCCAATCCCTGGAAGTTTACTGTAACTTTCAATTAATCTTGCGATTGGTTCTGGATAATACACTAGGCACCTCCTCCTATTTAAATCCGTACATGCTATTATATAAGTTTACAATGTCACGGGCAATTTTTTGGTTGACTCCCGAATTACCGTCAGTCAGGTTAGGAATCATTACTCCAAGGGCAATCTGCGGGTTGCTGCTTGGTGCATAGGCTACAACATTATTAGCTGTCGTTGTAACTGTATTACCATTAGCATCTTGGGTAAATGTTTCAGCAGTCCCTGTTTTAGCAGAAATAGGAACACTTTCTCCCTGCCTAATGACAGTACCAGTTGCATAGCCACTTCCGTGAACAACCTCATAAAATCCTTGTTTGATGATATCCATCTGACTTGTTGTTATATTGACCTTATTCATAACTTGTGGATCAATTAATTTAATTTCCTTACCAAGTACATTTTCCTCTTGGTTTTCATAAATTCCCTTAACGATATGCGGAGCATAGCGAGTTCCCCCATTTGCAACTGTTGAAGCATACTGGGCAAGTTGCAAGGTTGTATAGGTATCATACTGACCAAAGCTTAGGTCAAGAAGGGCACCAATACTTGATGAGTCGGCATCTGGAACAAGACCGCGAGTTTCTCCAGTTACGTCAAAACCTGTCTTAACTCCAAGGCCATATTCCCCGAAGGTAGCTCTTAATTCATCAAAGACCTTGTCCTTATTGGTCAAATCGATTCCCATATTATAGCTGTAGGGTTGACCAAGCATCTTTAAGACAATTTGTAGCATGTAGGTATTTGAAGAGTATTCAAGAGCTTGAACTGCATTGATGGCAAGTTTTCCACCGTAGGTAAACCATGATTGTTTGACCGCACTTCCAGCAATTTGAATAGGTTGGTCAATTAGGACCTCATTACCTGATAAAACGCCATTTTGCCAGCCCGATGTAATGGTAGCTCCCTTTACAACAGAACCTGGAACATATGCCCCTGTAAAGGTTCCAAGACTATTTTTGGTAACTTCCCCCGTTTTTATGTCCTGAGTTAGTCCAGCCATGGCTAAAACTGACCCATCATTAGGATTCATAACTACTGCATAAGCTCCTTCAGAAACATTAGCAATTCCTAAAGACTTAGCTTCATCAAAATATTTTTGGAGGATATCCTGAACACCTGATTGGAACTTAAGGTCAATAGTAAGCTGGACGTCATCTCCTCTTTTACCTTCAGAAAGAATCTTCTGGCTACTTACATTTCCGTCCTTGTCTAGGTAAACCTCACTTATGGTCTTAGAGCCTTGGAGATAGTCTTCATAGCTCTTTTCAATATAGCTTGTTCCAACACGGTCATTTCTTGAATAACCCTTAGCTAAGTAGTCATCAAGCTCTTCTGCTGGAATTCCTGATTTTTCTGAAGAAATTGTTCCAAGAATTGGTCTTAGAGCAGTATCTGCATAAGACCTAGTCCAATCGGTACCAATGCTTATACCCGGAAGATTTTTCTCATTCTCGGCAATTTTTGCAACTTGAGTATCAGATAGATTATCTGAAACAATAGTACTTGTGTTGAAATTAGAAGTTGCATTCATCTTCTTATAGATTTTTGCAGCTTCCATTTCATCAGCACTATAATTAACCTCATCTTCTGTTACCTTGGAAACAATATTAGTATATATCTCACCTTCTGAAAGCCTATCGCCTGTTTTTTGGTCATACTTATCCTCAGTTATTAATCTTTCTTGCACCTTACGAAGGTTGTCTGGATCTGCCAGGAAGAAATCCCTCTTATCTCTTTCAGATAAATACTCATCTTCTAAGGCATTGGGTAAAATAGGGACAAGTTTTTCTGCTATTTCCCTCATTTGACCAGCACTAATATTATTTGATCTTGTAAATTTTATGGCAGTTTTTGCCTTATTTGTAACTAGGGCTGTACCTGTTGCATCGTAGATTTGCCCTCTAGGACTTGCTTCGACAACCTTAGCAACAGAACCCGATTCTTTTAATTTTTTTACATAAAAATCATGGTGAACAATTTGCATGTTATAGAGTTTTGCAATTAGGATAATAAACAGGGTAAAAATTACAAAAAATAGTAAATTTATCCTGGTTGGAATTGCCCTTACTGACTCACCTAATTTTTTATTTTTATTTTTTTCATTGTTAAATTTAGACATATATACCCACCTCAAATACCTGTCTATTCTACACTATTTTAAGTAATATTTAAAGTAGGAAAAGATTGTTCAATTCGGCCAAAGCCTCTTTTTATATCATAAAAATAGCCAAAAAAAGATGGGTCTTAAAGACCCAAATTTTTTATTTTTCTTCTAAGTAGTATTCCTTAACTAGGTTTAAGTTCTCATCGAATTCAAATACTAGTGGTGGGAAGTTTGGAATTTCAACACCCATGATTTCATCATCAGAAAGACCTTTGATGTGTTTTACAAGGGCACGAATTGAGTTTCCGTGAGCTCCAACAAGAACGTTTTTATCGTCTTTAAGTGCTGGTGCAATGTGATCTTCCCAGAAAGGAAGGGCACGTTCAAGAGTTACCTTAAGGTTTTCAGCATCTGGAATAACTGAGTCATCAAGGCTTTCGTAACGACGGTCTGAGTGTGCAGAGTATTCGTTGTCACGGTCCATGTTTGGTGGTAATGTATCGTATGAACGACGCCAGATAAGAACTTGATCATCTCCAAATTCTTCAGCAGCTTCAGCCTTGTTAAGACCAGTAAGACCACCGTAGTGACGTTCGTTTAGACGCCAAGATTTAAGAGTTGGTACCCAAAGTTGATCTGAGTATTCAAGAATGTAGTTTGTAGTTTTGATAGCACGTTTAAGAACTGAAGTGTAAGCTACATCAAATTTGATTCCAGCTTCTTTAACAAGTTTCCCTGCTTTAATTGCTTCTTGTGTTCCTTGTTCAGCTAGATCTACATCAGCCCAACCAGTGAAAAGATTTTTTTCATTCCACTCAGAAAGTCCGTGACGCGCAAAAACTAATTTTACCATTTTCGGTATCTCCTTTTAGTGATTTATTTGACTAGACCATTTTACAGTATTTTTCCCAAAAAATCTAGGTGCTAAAATTTATTTTTATCAAAATAGCTCTCTAAACTGGCCCGGTAGGATTGAGCTAGTTTACTTAAATCATGTCCTCTTTGTTTAAACAAGATAAGATCATTTTCCAAGCCATCTTCTAAGTATAAGACTGAAATATTATGAACACTTTCACTATCAATAAATCCACTTCCTGTTGCGTAAGAATCCGTTCTTTCTAAAATTCCGTTTAGAGTCGCCCTATCTGTTACATTGTAAATTAAAGTATCCTCAAAGGTCTCAACCAAGTCCTCAGAATAATAAAGGTATTGGTCACTTTCCTGGGTAAACCTTGCCCGACTTAAAGATTTCAAGTCATCTGTATATATCTTATCCTTTTTGGTCAAAGGATGATTTTTTTTAACATAAATATGAGTTTTGAAGGTCATCAGTTCAATTTTTTCAAGCTCTAGCTTATCAAGCATCCGCATGATTCCTGCCCGGTTGTCCTTATTAAGGTAGGCAATTCCAACCTCGCTATGGCCATCAGCAACCTCACTTAAAATGTTAAAGGTCGTACTTTCAAACACCCTAAAGTTTTTAAGGTCAGGATTTTTTTCAGCAAAATCTACTCCCACTGGCGCTAAAAAATCATAGTGCTGGCTGGCAACTGAAAAAGTTTTAGAAATTTCCTCACTTTTGGTATATCTTGATTCAAATGATTCAAAATTTCTAAGAATAATTTGAGCCTGCTCGTAAAAACGTTCTCCCCTGGGTGTCAAAACAGCTCCACTATTGGTTCTTTCAAATACTTGAAAACCAAGTTCATTTTCAAGATCCTTAATGGAAACAGACAAATTGGGCTGGCTGACAAAGAGCTGCTCACTTGCTTCCCTAAAAGTTCCTGTGTTGGCAATCGCTACAACATAGCGTAGGTGTTTGATATCCATAATACTCCCTATCTAAATAATTGTTAACAAAAAATGGTGCACTTAGGTCAGTATACACCATTTTTATTTATTTAACAGTCTTTAAGGGGATCTAAATGCTTGCTTACGCTAACTTTCATCAATAAAAGTTCGAAAAGTCAGGCAAGGACAAAACTCACTAGAAATTCTGTTATTTATTCTAGATCATTTTACCCTTTGCCGCTCCCCTAAGGATCCATTTGTCTTATGATTCAATTTATCAAAACCCAGGCTTAAGCAAGGGATTTTGAATTATCTTGTTTTTCCCACAACTCGCAGTGATATTTAGAACACCAAAGGACATTGTCTTCTTTTTTCCTATTTTGATAGTCAAAAAGCTCATCTACTGTAACATCAAGAGATCTTGCAAGTTTAAAGGCTAGAGCAAGCTCTGGATCATATTTATCATTTTCAATGGCATTAATTGTTTGGCGGCTAACGTGGGTTAACTTAGCCAGGTCTTCTTGCGAAAACTTCATACTTTTTCGGAAATCTTTAATTCGATTTTTCATTTTCTACCTCCGATAATTTGTTTACTACGTAATAATATATAATAAGTAAAACACTTTTTACATTTTTAGTCAATCGATTTACAAGCTAAAATAAAAGCAGACTAGTCTGCTTTTATTTTATAATTTTTCAAGTTCAGCATTAAGTAATTGTTGAAGGACTTGTGGGTTGGCTTGTCCCTTAGTCTGTTTCATCAATTGCCCAATGAAGGCCTTGGCTGCATTTTTATTTCCACCCTTGTAGTCATTCACAATTTTTTCATTCTTTTCAAAGACTTCTTGAATAATTGGAATAAGAACTGCTGGGTCAGAGATTTGGATAAGTCCTGCTGATTTAACGAACTCTTCAGCACTACCACCTTCTTTTGCTAGGTGGATAAAGACTTTTTTAGCGATCTTGCTTGAAATTGTTCCATCTGCAATCAGAGAAATCATTTCAACAAGATTTTCCGGGCTAAGCTTGATGTCTTTTAGTTCAAGTCCTTCAGCATTTAGATACTGGGCAACCTCACCTTGAAGCCAGTTAGAAACAAGTTTTGCATCTCCACCAAGTTGAGTAGCTTGGTCAAAGAAGTCAGAAACTTCCTTGCTGGCAGTAATTTGCATAGCATCATAATCAGATAAGCCAAGTTCTGAAATATATTTCAGGCGGCGCTCTTTTGGAAAAACTGGAAGGGTTGTACGAACTTCTTCAATCCATGAGTCCTCAATCTCGAAACGAGGAAGATCTGGTTCTGGGAAGTAACGGTAGTCACTTGATCCTTCTTTAACACGCATGAGGATTGTTTCCCCAGTTGCTTCGTCATAACGGCGTGTTTCCTGCTGGATTAAACCGCCTGAACGAAGGACCTTAGCCTGACGTTCTACCTCATGGGCTAATCCCTTACGAACATAGTTAAAAGAGTTCAAGTTCTTAAGCTCAGTTTTGGTCCCAAATTCTTCTTGACCATAAGGGCGAAGGGAAATGTTGGCATCAACCCGCATTGATCCTTCTTCCATCTTAACATCAGAAATACCAGTGTATTGGATAATTTCCTTAAGAGCTGTTAGATAAGCGTAAGCTTCCTCAGGACTTCTCATATCAGCTTCTGATACAATCTCGATAAGTGGTGTTCCCTGACGGTTTAAGTCAACATATGAGTAACCATCTGTTCCGTGGGTATTTTTACCAGCATCCTCTTCCAAATGGGCACGTTCAATACGGATATTTTTCTTGCTGCCGTCTGGAAGTTCAATTTCAATTGATCCATTGTAACCAATTGGCTCATCAAACTGTGAAATTTGGTAGGCTTTGGGATTGTCTGGATAGAAATAGTTTTTACGGTCAAAGTGCATGCTTTGGTGGATATCCATATTTAGGGCTAAAGAAGCTTTAATTCCAGATTCAATAGCTCCCTTATTCATAACAGGAAGTACCCCTGGATAACCCCAGTCAACGACATTTGTGTTGGTATTTGGATCAGCCCCAAAATGAGCTGGTGCAGTAGAGAAGATTTTTGAGTTTGTTTTTAACTCAACGTGGACTTCAAGTCCAATGACAGTTTCAAAGTTCATTTTAGAAGTCCTTTCTATTCAAAAATGATTGGTTTATTCTTGTGGAAGTCAGTTGTAGCTTCAAAAGCTGCTGCTACTTGATAAATAGTCTCTTCATCAAAGGCCTTACCGATTAACTGCATTCCAACTGGAAGACCATCAACTTGACCTGCAGGAATTGATATACCTGGAAGCCCTGCAAGGTTTAGAGGAATTGTTAGAAGGTCAGCTAGATACATAGCAAGTGGATCATGATTTTGAGTTCCGAGATCATAGGCTACTGTAGGAGCTGTAGGGCCTAAGATGATATCGTAGTCCTTAAATACATTAACGAAGTCTTCCATAACAAGGGTTCTAACCTGACCTGCTTTTTTGAAGTAGGCATCATAGTAACCAGATGAAAGGCTGAAAGTTCCAAGCATAATACGGCGTTTAACCTCTTCACCAAATCCTTCGCTACGTGATTTAAGGTAGACGTCATCAAGGTTTTCAATGTCATCTGCACGGAAACCGTAGCGGATACCATCAAAACGTTGAAGGTTAGAAGATGCTTCGCTTGATGCAATAATGTAGTAGATAGCAACCCCATATTTTGAATGCGGTAGGCTTACCTCTTCAACAATGGCACCAAGAGATTCAAGGTGTTTAGCTGCAGCAAGAATTTGCTCCTTAACACCCTCGTCAATTCCTTCACCAAAGTATTCCTTCGGTAAAGCAATCTTCATTCCCTTGATATCTTTACCAATCTTACTTGAAAAATCAGGAATAGCAACTTTTGATGAAGTTGAATCACGCACATCATGTCCTGAAATTGCATTTAGTAAATGGGCATTATCTTCAACATTTTGTGAGAATGGTCCGATTTGGTCCAAAGAGCTTCCAAAGGCAATCAAACCATAACGAGAAACTCGTCCATAAGTAGGCTTAAGCCCTACAACACCATTAAAGGCTGCAGGCTGGCGGATTGATCCACCTGTATCAGATCCAAGAGACAGGGTAACCTGGTTTGATGCAACAGCTGTTGCTGATCCACCTGATGAACCTCCAGGAACCTTAGAATGGTCCCAGGCATTCTTTGTAGCCTTGAAAGATGAGTTTTCAGTTGATCCACCCATGGCAAATTCATCCATGTTTGTCTTACCAACGATAATCATGTCATTGTCATAAAGTCTTTCAACAGATCCTGCATCATAAATTGGATTAAAGTTATAAAGCATTTTACTTGCAGCAGTTGTTAGAATATCTTTGGTTACAATATTATCCTTAACTGCAATTGGAATACCCGCTAAAAGATTATTAGCATCAATTCCACGCTCATCAAGTTCTTGGGCCTGTTTAAGGGCCCTTTCTTCAGTAATAGTAATGAATGAGTCAACTGCTCCTTCACGTTTTTTAATACCTTCTAGGGTACTTTTTGTTAATTCTAAGGCTGAAATTTCCTTGTTAACTAACTTTTCATGTAATTCCTTAATCGTTGCCATTATGCATCTCCTCCACCGTCAAGAATTGCTGGTACTTTAATATAACCATCTTCAGATTCTGGAACATTTTTCATAAGTTCATCACGATTCCAACCCGGAAGGGCAACGTCTTCTCTCATAAAGTTAAGGTTGTCAGAAACATTACTAGTAAATTCAACACCTTCTGTATCTACTTCACTGAGTAATTCAACCATCTCAATAATTTTTCCTAATTGATCAGTAAATTTCTCTACATCAGCATCATCAAATTGCAACTTAGACAAGTGAGCAACATGACGTACTTCTTCTTCAGTTATTTTACTCATTTTTTCTCCTTTTACTAACTATCTCCTTATTTTACCAAAAATATTAGCAGATTGAATAATAAATGTTACTTATCTGCAAAATATTCCAGGCATCAAGGGTCTTAAATATATACTTAAATATACAGATAAACACTTCCTACAAACCAAGCTCCCTTAATTGCCCACCTGCAACAAGGCCTGGAGACTCAACCATTAAATCTCGACCCATACCATTCTTAGGAAAGGCCATAACCTCACGAATATTATCCTCACCAGAAAGGAGCATGACCAAACGATCAAGTCCCAGAGCAAGCCCTCCGTGGGGCGGGAAGGCAAAATCAAGAGCTTCTAGGAAGAAGGCAAAGTCTCTTTCATATTCTGCCTTTTCCATCCCTAAAAGTTCAAACATGGCCTCCTGCATCCCTCTTTCGTGAATCCTCAAGCTTCCACCACCGATTTCATAACCATTTAAGACGATATCATAGGCATAACTTTTTTGATCTTCTGGATGATCCTTAAGTTCCTGGGGACTAGCCGCACATGATCTAGTAAAGGGATGATGCATGGCCTGGTACCTTTTCTCATCAGGATTCCACTCAAGAAGAGGCCAGTCAACTACCCATAAGAAATTAAGGGCTCTATCATCAATCAAATCATTTTCTCTAGCAAGCCTAGTTCTCAAGGCACCTAAGGCTTGACGAACCTTGTCCCTTTGACCAGTTACAAAGAAGACCAAATCCCCATCAGCTGCCTCTAAATATTCAAGAAGTTCAGGTGCATGATCTTTAAAGGTTGACTTGAGTCCACCTTCAAAGGAGTTACCAGCAATCTGACTGCTAGCAAAGCCCTGGATATCAAATTCTAAAAGATAATTCTTTAGGTGATCAAGTTCCCTTTTAGAGTACCTCTTAGCTCCTTTTTCTAAAACTAGAGCCCCCAGCATACCATCATCATCTTTTAGTGCCTTTTGAATGAAGAGTGAGGGATTATCTTTTTCCCGGTCAGTCAAATCTTTGAGTTCCATCTTGAACCTGGTATCAGGCTTGTCAGAACCAAAGCGCCTCATGGCCTCCTCATAAGAAATTTGCGGAAAGGTTTCTTCTATCTCAATTCCTTTAACTTTTTTAACGATTGTTTTGAGCATTCTTTCAACCAAAGCTTGAATCTCCTCTTGACTGACAAAACTAAGTTCCATATCCACCTGGGTAAATTCAGGTTGACGGTCTCCCCTTAAATCCTCATCCCTAAAGCAACGAACAATTTGATAATAGCGGTCAAAACCTGCTCCCATTAAAAGTTGCTTCAACATCTGCGGACTTTGAGGCAGAGCGTAAAATTGTTCCTTTTGTAACCTTGAAGGAACTAAGAAATCCCTTGCTCCTTCAGGTGTTGATTTACCCAAGTAGGGCGTCTCAATATCAATAAAGGCTTCTGAATTTAAAAAGTTGCGAATGGTGCTTGTTATTTCATGACGCAGTAAAATATTTTCAGTCATCTTCTTACGACGCAAATCAAGATAGCGGTACTTCTGCCTTAATTCATCCCCTGTATGAGTATATTCATCAAGTTCAAAGGGCAGGTCCTTACTTGCTGAAATAAGTGCAATTTTTTCTGCCTTTAATTCAACTCGACCACTTTCAAGATGGGGGTTAACAAACTTAGGGTTACGCTCTACAATTTGTCCTGAAACTTCAATGATACTTTCCTTTTTTAAGTGAATAATTTCTTCAAAATTCTCAAGGGAGCTATCAACAAAGACCTGTAAAATTCCAGCCCTGTCGCGCAGCTCAATAAAGGCCAGTTTACCGTGATTACGGATATTAGCAACCCATCCTTGAACCTTTACCTCTTGTCCAACTTGATCTAGCCCATAGTGTCCAACATAAATCTTACCCATATTTACCCCTCTTTTTCTATAAAAAAAGACCACGCTTCGCCCTGAGTCAGGACGAAAAACGTGGTACCACCTAAATTTAGGATAACTGCACAAGCTTACCCTCTCGAAATTTTAACGCAATCAACGTCCATGTTTTTAGCATGAATCTAAAGTATGTTCTTCGGTAGAATCAACTATGCATATTCCAGCAGCCATGCACTCTCTGAAAGCATCCTCTACTTACTCTTACTTATTATAGATATTAAAAATTACGATCCTTTAATTTGTCATAAATTCCTTCATTAACAACCTTGAGGTAGGTTCCCTTCATACCGAGTGACCGGCTTTCAATGATTCCTGCACTCTCAAGTTTTCTAAGGGCATTTACAATAACGCTTCTTGTAATACCAATCTTATCAGCAACGACACTTGCTGTAAGACGTCCCTCAGGTCCTCCAAGCTCCTCAAGTATGGCATTAACGGCCTTAATCTCTGAATAAGATAAGGTATTTACTGCCATGGTCACAGCCGTTTGTTTTCTGATGTCATCTTCCATATTTTCCATCTTAATGTAAGAAAGTTGGACTCCGATAACAGTTGTTGCTAGCTCGATTAAGACCAAATCATCTTCATCAAAGCCACCATTGTTTTCCCAAACAATAAAGGTCCCAAGACGATCTCCCCCACCATAAATTGGGGCAATGGTTGTTACACCATTTGGAAATTGGTCTTTAGCCTCGTCAGGGAAAATTGAAAGCTTGGCATTTACATCTAAATTAGCTTCAACCTCATAAACACGACTTGTTTGAATAACGTACTCCTTAGGAAACTTTCTCATTTCAAAGAAGGCTTCAACCCGTTCATTATTAGTCTCATAAGGTAAGGCATAACCTAGGATATTTCCATCCATGTCGAGTACACAGGTATTACAATTAATGATTTCTGCAATTCGAGCAGTCATCTCTTTATATGGTAAAATACCGTCTTCATTAGCATTTAAACCAGTTATTTCACCATCCTGTAGAATGGCTGTTAATTTTCTTGTTTTCTCTAGTAAAGAAAGCATAATTTCTCCTTAGTCTTGATTTTCGATTTATTATATCAGCAATTAATTATAAATGCAAGAAATTTTCAGAATATTCATATTAGATAACATTCTTTCAACAATTTTATGTAAAAGTTTAATATTCTTATCGTTTTTTTATTCTAAAAGCTAGTATTTTTTTAAGACCATTCAGCCTAAAATAATATTAGTTCAACTTCCTTAAAGCAAGATAAAAAAAGGGCTCAGGCCCTCTTTGTCTTAATATTGCTTATAAGTTGATAGGAAATCAGTCATCTTCTCTTGTACCTTAGCTAGCTCATCAACTCGCGGAAGATAAACAATCCTAAAATGATCAGGTTTATCCCAGTTGAAGCCTCGACCATGAACAAGCATTATCTTCTTTTCCTTAAGAAAATCTAAGACAAATTTCTCGTCATCTTTGATATTGTACATGTTTGTGTCAATTTTAGGAAAAATATAGAAGGCAGCCTTTGGTTTAACCGCAGAAATCCCTGGAATATTTGTGATGGCATCATAAATAAATTCCCTCTGCTCATAAATCCTACCACCTGGAAGTAAGAGCTTATCAATAGATTGAACTCCGCCAAGGGAGGTTTGAACAATCTGTTGAGCCAGAACATTAGAACAAAGCCTCATACTAGCCAGCATATTTAGTCCTTCAATATATCCTTTTACATGGGTCTTATTGCCAGATAAGACCATCCAGCCAACACGGAAACCAGCCACCCTATGTGATTTAGATAGACCATTTAAGGTAACAACAAAAAGATCAGGAGCAAGAGTTGCAATAGGGATATGCTCAAGACCATCCATAACCAGGCGATCATAAATTTCATCAGAAAAAATAATTAGGTTATTTTGCCTAGCAACCTCAACGATTTCCTCTAAAATTTCCTTAGGATATAAAGCTCCCGTTGGATTATTTGGATTAATTAAAACAATGGCCTTGGTATTTGATGTTATCTTAGATTTAATGTCTGCTATATCAGGATTCCACTCAGCCTGCTCATCACAAACATAATGAACGGCATTCCCTCCAGCTAGAGAAACCGCTGCTGTCCATAGGGGATAGTCAGGCATGGGTACTAACACCTCATCTCCATTATTCAAGAGCCCCTGCATACACATAACAATCAGCTCGCTGACCCCGTTACCTGTGTAAATATCATCAACGTCAACATTAGGAAATCCCTTAAGCTGACAATACTGCATGATAGCCTTTCTAGCTGAAAAGAGCCCCTTAGAGTCACTATAACCCTCTGAATCCCTGGTATGCATAATTAAATCCCTAATAACCTCATCTGGTGCTGTAAAGCCAAATTCTGCAGGATTTCCTGTATTTAAACGTAAAATCTTCTCTCCGTTAGCCCTCATTCGGTCAGCCTCTTCAAGAACCGGCCCCCTGATATCATAGCTCACATGTTCCAACTTATCCGATTTTTTAAAATTACCTATCATTTTCATACCTCGTTAATTATTTTCTCTATTTTAATCTTAAAATTTCCATTTTTCAAATAATTTTAAAAAAAACTCATCCCATCACTAGTAATTACAGATTTTCACTTAATTTTCAACTATTTTTATTATAATGAACAATAATTTGAAGAATCTACTGGGAAAAAAAATAGATTTTTGATAGAATTAAGGTATATTGTAAGTCAAAAGGAGAAAAACATTGACAGATAGGTACCAAGATTCACACCTTAAACTTTTTAGTTTAAATTCAAATGAAGATCTAGCTAAAAAAATAAGCGAGGCGGCAAATGTTCCTCTAGGTGAATTATTTTCAAGACAATTTTCTGATGGAGAAATCCAAATCAACATTGAAGAAAGTGTCCGCGGTTATGACATCTATATCATCCAATCAACTAGCTATCCAGTAAACAGTCACTTAATGGAATTACTTATCATGATTGATGCATGTAAACGTGCTAGTGCTAATTCAATCAATGTTATCATGCCTTACTTTGGCTATGCCCGCCAAGATAGAACGGCAGTTCCCCGTGAACCAATTACAGCCAAACTTGTAGCTAATATGCTTGTTAAGGCTGGAGCTGACCGCGTGGTAACTCTTGACCTTCACGCTGTCCAAGTTCAAGGATTCTTTGATATTCCTGTGGATAACCTCTTTACAACACCACTTTTCGCCCAATATTATACTGAAAATAATATTAAAGGAGACGATGTTGTCGTTGTTGCTCCAAAAAATAGTGGGGTAAAAAGAGCACGTAGTTTGGCAGAACTTCTAGATTCACCGATTGCAATCGTTGACTATGAAGATGATGACAAGGCCCGTGAAAACGGATATATCATCGGAGACGTTAAAGATAAGGATGTTATCCTAATCGACGATATCCTTACAACAGGTAAAACTTTTGCAAGTGCTGCAAGTATCGTTAAAGATGCTGGTGCTCGTGATATCTACGCTGTAGCTAGCCATGGTCTATTCACACCAGGTTCTGATCAATTATTAAACAAGGCTCCAATTAAGGAAATACTAGTTACTGACTCAGTTAAGACAGATACTAAAAAACCTGAGCAAGTTAAATATCTAACTGCTTCAGAGCTTATCGCAAAAGCAATCATTCGCATCCATGAAAACAGACCGGTTAGTCCACTGTTTGAATACGATAAAACAAAAAATTAATATGATTTAAGGGTTTAGGGGATATTATCTCTTAAACCTTTATACTTTAAGGAGGTTTATGGTTTATTTAGATAATGCAGCTACCACACCAATGTCGCAGGCTTCAATTGAAGCTACGATTAATGTTATGAAAAATTATTTCGGTAATCCTTCAAGCATCCATAGTTACGGGCGAGATGCTGCAAAAATCCTAAGAAATTCCCGCCAAACTATTGCAAATATTTTAGAGGTCAAGGCAGATGACCTTATATTCACTTCAGGGGGAACCGAGGCCAACAATACAGCTATTAGAGGCTATGCTCTTGCTAATGAGGGTAAGGGCAAGCACCTAATAACAACTTCTATCGAACACCATTCAGTCCTTCATACCTTTGAATACTTAAGAGACAGACATGGCTTTGAAGTAACCTTTGTTTCACCTAATGAAGGGGGAGTAATTACTGCGGACTCTATCAAAAAAGCTCTTCGCCCTGATACAATTCTTGTCAGCACCATGTATGCCAATAATGAGACAGGAAGCATTCTACCTATTGAAGAAATTGGGCAACTTTTAGGTAATCATCAGGCTGCCTTCCATGTTGATGCAGTCCAAGCCATGGGGAAAATTCCCGTTTTCCCTAAAAAACTAGGCATTGATTTCCTATCAGCTTCTGCTCACAAGTTTCATGGACCAAAGGGAGTTGGATTTTTATATGCTGATACAAATAAATTTGATAAACTCCTTTATGGGGGCGACCAGGAAAATAGCCACCGACCAGGGACTGAGAATCTAGCTGCTATTTCTGGAATGGCCGCGGCCCTTAATGAAGCTAATGAAAATCTTGAATCTAACTTTAACTATGTAAAAGACCTAAAGGAAGATCTTTTACAGGAACTTAAGGACTTTGATTTTTACCTTAATCAATTTGGACCAACCCTTCCACATGTTCTAAATATTGGATTTGAAGGAATAGATCATGACCTTCTTCTGATGAGACTTGACCTTGTAGGAATTGCTGTTTCTACCGGAAGTGCCTGTACTGCTGGTGCTACTTTGCCAAGTCATGTCCTTTCAGAAATTTACGGACAAAACAGTCCCAAATTAAGGGAAAATGTAAGGATTAGCTTCTCAGAATTTAACACTTCTGAAGACCTTAAAAAATTTGTACAAAACTTAGAAAAAATATTAGGAGATTAAAATGGCTTTTGAAAAAGAAATTCACTTAGACGACTGTAAGTACATCTATACCTTATCTAGTGGGATTAAAAAATTCACCCTTAAGGATACAACTTTTAGGGAGACAAAAACAGGAAACTATGAACTAACTAGAAATCTTGACTTTACCCCAAATTCAGCTGATGGTTTTTTACTTAAAATCACTGTAAACAAAAATCTAACTGGCTTTAAGATGGTTATAACTGATAAGAGTGGGATGAGAAAAATTAACATTTTCAACAAGGAGGTCAATAAGCCTTTAGCAGATAAATTCTACTTCCAAATGGATAGCCTGATTGATAGAGATGTTTTTACCAAAAAAGAAATTTAAAAAGATGCCTAGGCATCTTTTTTTATTGGAATTTTAGACGACAAAAAGACCCGGATAAATCCGAGTCTTTTTCAGAAGGTATACATCTGTTGTCCGACCAACAGATACTATATCTTTAGATCAAATCTTAATTATAAAATTAAGCTTCGATTTCAGTAACGATACCTGAACCTACAGTACGTCCACCTTCACGGATAGAGAATGTAGTTCCTTGTTCAACGGCGATTGGGTGGATAAGTTCAACGTCG
This sequence comes from Streptococcaceae bacterium ESL0687, assembly GCA_029392475.1. Lineage (NCBI taxonomy): Bacteria > Bacillati > Bacillota > Bacilli > Lactobacillales > Streptococcaceae > Streptococcaceae bacterium ESL0687. Next base: position 490,339 of record CP113940.1, on the reverse strand, counting down.
ATAGTTACGTTATCCCCTGGCATTACCATTTCGATTCCTTCTGGAAGTTTGATGCTACCAGTTACGTCAGTTGTACGGAAGTAGAACTGTGGACGGTAGTTATCGAAGAATGGAGTGTGACGTCCACCTTCTTCTTTAGAAAGAACGTATACTTCACCTTTGAATTTAGTGTGAGGAGTGATTGAACCTGGTTTAGCAATAACTTGTCCACGTTCGATTTCGTCACGTTGTACACCACGTAGAAGTACCCCAACGTTGTCTCCAGCGAAACCTTCGTCAAGAGTTTTACGGAACATTTCAACACCAGTTACAACTGCTTTAGAAGTTTCTGGTTTGATACCAACGATTTCGATTTCGTCGTTGACGTGGATTGTTCCACGGTCGATACGTCCTGATGCTACAGTACCACGTCCAGTGATTGAGAATACATCTTCGACTGGAAGAAGAAGAGGTTTGTCAGTATCACGTTCTGGAGTTGGGATGTACTCATCAACAGTGTCCATAAGTTCAACAACTTTGTCAACCCATTGTTGTTCACCGTTAAGAGCTCCAAGAGCTGAACCAGCGATGATTGGAGTATCGTCACCTGGGAAATCGTATTCAGAAAGAAGGTCACGAACTTCCATTTCTACAAGTTCAAGAAGCTCTTCATCGTCAACTAAATCAACTTTGTTAAGGAATACTACTAGGTATTGTACCCCAACCTGACGTGAAAGAAGGATGTGCTCACGAGTTTGTGGCATTGGTCCATCAGTTGCAGCTACTACAAGGATAGCTCCGTCCATTTGGGCAGCTCCAGTGATCATGTTTTTAACGTAGTCCGCGTGTCCTGGTGCGTCGATGTGAGCATAGTGACGTGCGTCAGTTTCGTACTCGATGTGAGCTGTGTTGATTGTGATTCCGCGTTCGCGTTCTTCTGGAGCAGCATCGATTGAAGCGAAGTCAGTAGCTTCGATTCCTTGTTTGTCTGCTAATACTTTAGAGATTGCCGCAGAAAGTGTAGTTTTACCGTGGTCAACGTGTCCGATTGTACCGATGTTAACGTGCGGTTTGCTGCGGTCATATTTTTCTTTTGCCATTTTTAAAAAAAGCCTCCTATGGTTTTTATAAAATATAATCAGATAGCCTGGGCATATCAGCCTACCATTACTTTACTATTATACTTAATTCTCATGATATTGCAAGTCTTTTGTAAGGAATGTAAGCAGGGAAATTTCACTCATTTTTTTTAAAAAAAGCTAATTAGAATTTCTTCTAATTAACTTTGTAATTTTACCAAAAAGTATATTTTTCGTCATAACTGTAATCATCATCCATCAGTTTTTGATTTTGATCAAGTTGTGAATATCCTGCTTGACCTTCTTTGAAAAGTTTCTTCATTGAAAGGTACAAGAATCCAATAAGAACTACAGCTAGAACCAGGAGTATAGTAAGGGAACTTACATATAGACCATTACCTAACCCTCCAGAAATTGCTTGGCGCAAGCCATAAATTGAATAGGTCATTGGAACAAATGAATGAACAAAGTTATAGAATTTCCCAACAACTTGCATCGGGAACATTCCTCCAGCTGAACCTAGTTGTAAAACTAAGAGAAGCATAGCCAGGAAACGACCTGGATTATCTAGGGTCATAGCAAGGAACATTACAAGGAACATGTAGGCCCATGAGGTAGCTAGAAGGATACCAAAATATTGAACCTGGCTTTCAACTGTTAGACCTAAAAGTTGCATAGTGATACCAATAATTAAAGCCATACTAGTTGATACAAGGGCTCCTAGGACTACCTTACTAGAAAACCATCCATAAGCTGTTGCATCTTTTCGTCTAGCAATTTTTCTAATAGGATAGGCAAAGTTAAAGACAAGAGCTCCTACATAAAGGGATACACTCATAAAGTAAGGAGCAAGGGCATGTCCATAGTTTGGAACTTTACTATATTTAGTATGTTCAAGTTCATCAGGAGCTGCAACCATTGTAGCGTTCTTATCAGCTAGGTTGGTTGCTGAAATTTTAGCTGAACCTTCCTTGAGTTTGTCTGCCAATTGATCAGTACCGTCTACTAGTTGGCTGGTTCCACCCAAGAGTTGGCTAACTCCACTAGTTAAGGTTGGAAGATTTCCAGCAAGTTCTGATAGACCTCCTGAAAGTTTAGCAGTTCCACCAGTTAAGGTACCAGCTTGTCCGTCAAGAGTTGTTGCTCCGTTAGAAAGGGTTGAAACTCCTGCAGCAAGGGTTGGGATATTTCCGTTAAGACTTGTTAGGCCTCCTGCTAGTGTACTTGCTCCTGATTTAAGGGCTGAAGAATTATCATTTAACTGATTTGCTCCACTTGCAAGTTGGCTAATACCTGAGGCAAGGGTTGGTACTTTTTCACTAAGTGCATTTGTACCTCCAGCAAGGGTTTGACTACCACTACTTAAGGCACTTATAGATGCTGCAAGGCCATTATCTGCGGTTATTTTAGTGTTCAATTGATTTAATCCACCAGATAAATTTTGTAGGCCTGCAGGCATTTGACTTAAAAGACCTTGAAGGCCTGTTGAACCTTGTTTAAGAGCATCAAGTTGAGCCTGTGACGGAGCACTTATGTTGCTGTTATTGAGGCTAGCACTTAGTTGTTGAAGGCTTACTGCAGCTGCTGAAATTTGTCCTAGGGCAGATGCAACTTGACTGTCTGAACTATTGACTTTAAGAGTTGACCTAACTGCTGCTTTTTCCTCTTCTGTTAGTCCCTTTCCACCGTTTGTTGAGGCAAGGGCTTGAATAACTTCATTTGACTTATCAACAGGTTGGCTTGCAATTTGAAGACTTCCAGCTGCAGCTTGAAGATTTTGTCCAATTGAGGTTAGACTTGCTTTAATTTGAGCCATTGTTCCTGTTAAATTACTTGACTCAAGACCATTTGCAAGATTGATAACTCCGTCTGCATATTGGTTTAATGCTGCAACCTTATCAGCTGATAGACCGTTTGATAATTGATCTGCGCCTGCTGCCAGCCCGGCAACTCCTGCAGCAAGACCACCTTCTCCAGATACGGCTGAATTCAGCTGATTTAAACCTTGACTTAGACTTTGAGCCCCATTATTTAAGGTTGGAATAGCCGATGTAAGGGCTGGTACTTGTGCATTTAAAGTATTTAAGCCATTTGAAAGGGTACTTGTTCCAGAGGTGTACTGACCAATGGCTGAACTAAGGCTGTTAGCTCCTTGATCTAGTTGATTAACACCAGATGCAAGGGTTGGTACTTGGCTACCCAGTTGATTGATTCCTGAAGCTAGTTGATGAACTCCACCAGTATATTGGCCAACTCCTGAATTTAGTGTTGCAGCACCTGAATTTAGTTGGTCAATTCCTGAAGCAAGGGTTGGTACTTTCTCGTTTAATTGACTAACACCTGAATTAAGCTGTTCTGCTCCCCCGTTAAGCTTTTGAGCCCCGTCTGCTGCTTGATTCATATTTGAACCAATTGTCTTAATGGTTGAAAAAATTGCCTTCACATAGGAAGTACTAACACTTTCATTAACCTGGGCCTTCAGCTTCTCCATGGCTGTATCACTGATAACTTCTCCAAGGAAGTTAACCCCTGGATTAGTCTCATACTTCAAATTTAATTTTTGAGGGTCTGGATCTAAGACTGTCGCAGCATTTTTTGAAAAATCTTCAGGTAGGGTAACTACCATGTAGTACTTTCTGTCCTTTAGACCTTCCTGAGCTTCCTCAGCTGATACAAAATTCCAATCAAGAAGTTCATTCTTTTTAAGATTGGCTACCACCTGATCTCCTACATCAAGTTTTTGACCTTCAAAATCAGCTGCCCTGTCCTCATTGACAACAGCAACAGGAAGATTATTCAGGTGCCCATAAGGATCCCACAGGGATTTTAGGAATACACCTGCATAGATAATTGGTAGGAAAGACACCACTATGACAGTCGACATGAGCAGTTTATTTGATTTTATTTTTTTAAATTCTTCTCTAATCAAGTTTTACTGCCTCCTTTTAATAATTTTTTTAACTAATAACTCATTTTTAGGAGAGATTTCATTCCAATTAATAGTATAAAATTCTTTCCCATTTAAAGATTCATTTACAAGATCATCAATTTTTCTAGCAGCTAGACTTTGCCTCCACAATTCGTCAGCCTGCCTAAAAGATTCATGAAGGGCTTCTTCTGCCTTAATTATTTTTGCATCATCAGCAATATCTCTTAAAACCCGCCCAATTAAATTGGTATTGGGGAAGGTATCAATCGGTCCTTCAATGGCCTCAACAACATCGAGGTAGGTAATTTCACTTGCTGGTCTGGCCAGCTGAAAGCCACCATTCTTGCCTGATACAGAGACCAAAAGATTAGAAACAACAAGTTTCCGAACTATTTTCTGAATATAGGTCATTGAAACGCCAAGATGTTTATGGATACTTTTTGAGGCTAAAGGGATATTGGGATCTTGAGTGGTCAACATGGCCATCACACATACTCCCTGCTCAAATGCCTTGGTAAATTGCATAGCTACTCCTTTCTTAGTAAATAAATTTAATTATAGATATCATCAGTCTATTATAGATATATTTTATCCACGAATGATATTATACAACTTCCTTTTTTCTTTAGCAAGCCATTAAATGAAATATTTTCAAACTAAAGAAAAAAACTTGGAAATATTTCCAAGTTTTTTTATTCTCTTATCTGACCGTTTCCATAAATTACATATTTAGTCGAGGTCAATTCATCAAGTCCCATAGGACCTCTTGCATGAATTTTTTGAGTAGAAATTCCGATTTCTGCCCCGAAACCAAAGACAAAACCATCTGTAAACCTAGTTGAAGCATTAGTATAAACAGCTGCTGCATCAACTTCCTCTAAGAATTTTTGCGAGGCAAAATAGTCATCAGTAACGATGGCATCTGAGTGTTTTGTATTGTATTTACTAATGTGATCAATGGCTTCTTCAATTGAATCAACAACCTTGATGGCTAAAATATAGTCAAGATATTCAGTTGACCAGTCCTTATCAACAGCTGGGATAGCAGTTGTTAAGTAGGCCATAGCTCTTTGGTCAGCACGAATCTCAACCTTCTTGTTAACTAGCTCAGCCTCTAAAAGTGGTAAAATTTCTTCGGCGATATCTTCATGGATAAGAACTGTCTCAATCGAGTTACATACTGAAGGTCTTTGAGCCTTGGCATTTAAGACGATTTTTACAGCCATATCAAGCTGGGCATCCTTATCAATGTAGACATGGTTGTTCCCAGTACCAGTCTCAATCACAGGAACTCGTGCCGTATCCTTAACTCTTTTAATAAGTCCTTCTCCCCCTCTTGGAATGAGAAGATCAAGGTAATCATTGGCCTTCATCATGGCATCAGCAACGTCATGAGAAGTATCCTCAACAAATTGGATGGCATAAGGCGAGCAACCTTCTACTGTAAGAACTGTCCGCAAGATATCAACCAGCATCTTATTGGTATAGAAGGCTTCTTTGCCTCCCCTTAGGATAACAGCATTCCCTGTTTTAAAGCATAAAGAAGCCGCATCAGTGGTAACATTAGGTCTTGATTCATAGATAATCCCAATAACCCCAAGTGGTACCCTCTGCTTACCAATCAGTAGATTGTCAGCATTACGCCACATCTTATCAACACTTCCAATTGGATCATCAAGGGCTGCTACCTTACGGATACCCTCAGCCATGTCCTTGATTCTTTCCTCAGTTAGAAGAAGACGGTCTTCCATAGTCTCTGAAACTTGATTATCCCTTGCCCTAGCAAGATCTTTTTTGTTTTCTTCTAAAATTTGAGGAGCTATGATTTCTAGGGCATCAGCCATCCTTTCAAGAAGTTGATTCTTCCTGTCAGCATCAAAAAGGCTTAATTCATGAGCTGCCTTCTGGGCTTTTTTTCCAAGTCCTTCAATGTATTCTTCAGGACCAGGACCTAGACTTCCCTTATAAAAAAGAGTTCCAACTTTCTTTCCGGCTATAATATCTAAAACAATCTTTGGGTTACGTCCATTGGCAAGGACCATAGCCTTATTATTTTCTAAAACAACATCCGCTGCCTTAAGTTTGCTGACCATGCCTCCTGTACCAAAGCGTGATCCTGTTTCACCTGCTTGCTCCATCAGTTTTGAATCAATCTTAGAGATTTTAGTATGTAATTTAGCTTCTGGATTTTCCAGGGGATTGGCTGAGTAGAAACCATCCACATCTGAAAGCATAATCAAAACATCTGCATTCACAAGTGAGGTTACAATGGCTGACAGTTTATCATTATCACCAAATTTTGTCTTGTGGTCCATTTCCTCAACAGCAACCGTATCGTTTTCATTAATAATTGGAATAATATCCATTTTAATTAACTGCTCGATGGTATTGGTAACATTTTCTCTACTTACCGGGAAATCGACAATATCACGTGTTAAAAGAACTTGTGCTGTCTCCTGGTTGTAGGTTGAAAATCTATGTGCATACATGCTCATAAGTGTTGCCTGACCAAGGGCTGCTATTGCTTGCTGCTCAGGAATTGAACTAGGTCTTTCCTTAAGATTTAACTTATCAAGGCCGACCCCAATGGCCCCAGATGTTACAAGAATTAATTCTTTACCCTTCTTTTGAAGGGCCGATAGAGAAAAAGCCAGTTGATCAATGCTCTCAAGATTGACACTTCCATTTTCATGAATTAAGGAACTTGTTCCAATTTTTACGACTATTCTTTTTGAATCCTTTAATAATTTATTCATCAGCTTACTTTCCTAATATTTATATTTTTTCAATTATACCAAATTATTGTGATTTTTTCTCACTTTACTGATTCTTATGTTATTTAAAGGGAAAATTCCCTTCTTCCAAGTCTCAAGGCCTAAATATTTGCAAATCATTTTTTTAGATGCTATACTCAGGGAGGAATTTCGTAGAAAATACCGCCTTTCAAAATCTATACCAAGAAAGGAGAATGCGTATGACATTCTACAAAAATGATTTAGCTTACCGCGTAACTCTTGATACTGACCTTAATTTATTTGTGGTAATTGACAGAAATAATTCTAATCATTTCGCAACAGGTACAACTATCGAGCAAGCCGTAGCTGAACTAGAAAAAACAATATAGGAGATAGCGATTAATCATGGATGATTATTACTCGCAGTAGGAAGCATTTACCGGTAAATTTGGGTGAATGCTTTTGTTGTGCCAAAAATTACCAATAAAAAAATCCCAAGCAAGGCCTGGAATTCTTCGTTTTATTATTTTACTGCGTCTTTCAGAGCTTTACCAGCTTTGAAGGCAGGTACAGTAGTTGCAGCGATTTCAAGAGTTTTACCTGTTTGAGGGTTACGTCCTGTACGTGCTGCACGTTCGCGAGTTTCAAAAGTACCAAAACCGATAAGTTGTACTTTATCACCTTCAGCAAGGAAGTCTGTAATTGATGCAAATACTGCGTTTACTGCAAGTTCTGCGTCTTTTTTAGTAAGTTCAGCTTTTTCTGCAACTTTTGCTACTAAATCCTGCTTGTTAGCCATTATTAATTTCCTCCGAAATTGTTTTTATTGTTTACCCTTAGGCACTATAATTCTAACAAATAATATCCTACAAGGCAAGTATTATAGGGTCTTTGGCATATTTGAGCGGGCTTTTTATCATTTCTGAAGTAAATCAAAAACAATCTTTTCGTTCTTCAAATCAATTTGACTGGCTTCAACGATAAAGCCATCATCTAGAGATAAATTTGATAAGTCAATTGTAATTTTTTCCTTGCTAGGGTTTACCACAATAAAGTTAGGAAATTTATAACTCTCCTTGATATAAGTTAAGGCCTTTTCCTTAGGAAGATTAAGGCTACCAGCTGTCAGACTATCAACTACCAATTCAACATTTCCATTGTCTAGTACTTGAGGAACAAAGGTTATAGTGAGAGGAAACTTGGCAAAAAAGAACTGGTAACTACCAGTTAAGGTAATTTTATCTGCAATATTTAAGTTATAATTTTTACTCTTATAGTTTTTCTCTAGGTAATAATTGACCACATGATTAAGCTCTGAGCTTGTCATTTCAACTTTAGCCACCCTACTTGCAACTTCTAGATCGTGGTCTCCCTCATTTTCCATAGTGATTGTAGGTTGAGACCAGGGGGCAAATACCTTAAGGGCCAAAAAGCCACCTCCAGCCAAATTTAGTCCTAGTAAAACAATAAAAAAGTACTTCCAAACATTCCTTGACTTCGCTTTAGGACTGCTTTTTTTATCAGCTTTCTTTTTTTTAAGAAGGAGATATTTTTCCTTCGATATTTTTCTAATATTCTTATTTTCCATCTTGCCTCTTAATCTTCTTGATAATAGAAAAAGCTATCTTAAGATAGCTTTATTCATATTCAACCATAACAGCCCATGCGCCAGGTCCAGCATGAGTTGTTATAGTTGAGTTTGTTTCCAAAATTGTAATTGGATTTTTAACATAGGGTTGAAGGACTTCTTTTATATGTTCACTAAAGGATAAATTATCTGCATGAGATATTCCAATTTCCTTTATTTTTTTACCCTCAAGGCTGGCTGCAAATTCATCAACCCACTTTTGGAAGGTCTTATTACCGCGTCCCTTAACCTCTTGTTCAAGTTTTACGTCACTCAAACTTAGGATAAGCTTAATATTTAAGAAACTACCTACTAGCCCTGCTGCATGGCCAATCCTACCACCTTTGATCAAATTTTCAAGGGTGGCAACACCAATAAATAATTGCGAACGACTACGAATATTTTCAATGGCAGCAAGGATCTCCTCCTTACTTGCTCCTTCTTTTGCTAGTCTCGCTGCTTCTACAACTTGGAATTTTAAAGCCTGGTCAATAAATTTACTATCAACAACTGTAACATTTGAATCTGAGATGTTTGATGCCTGTCTTGCCGATTCCACTGTACCACTTAAGACCTTGGTCAAGTGAATAGAAATAATCTCACTTCCATCTGCGCCTAAATTGTCATAAACTTCCGCAAATAAACCTACTGGCGGTTGACTGGTCTTAGGTAAGTTTTTGCTGGCAGCCATTTTTTGTAAAAATTCTTTTTGATTTAAATCACTATCCTGATAAGAAACTCCATCAATTGTAATCGTTAATGGAACTACCGTTATATCTAGTTCTTCTATCAAATTAGGTTCAATTGTAATTGTTGAATCTGTTACAATTTTTATTGCCATCTTTACACCACATTCCTATCTAAATTCTCTTGTCATTATATCAAAAAATTCACAGGCTGTCGCCTATGAATAATCTGATGATTCAAACAATCATTTCTTATCTATCCCTAATCTTCAAGGGGAGCAGTTTCAGCTTCAATCAAGGTAAAACCAACAATCTTAGCTGCAGCATCCAACTTCATAATTTTAACACCCTGAGTAGAACGCCCAGTTTGAGAAATACTATCCGTACTTGTTCTAATAATAACCCCTGTATTGGTAATGACAATTACATCCTCACCTTCATTTACAGTTGCAAGGCCTGCAAGTTTTCCAGTTTTTGAAGTTATCTTCATGGCCTGAACACCTTTACCGCCACGGCCCTTGGTTGGATATTCCTTGGCACCTGTTCGTTTTCCAAGACCATTTTCAGAAATTACGAGAACCTCTTTATCATCAGAAATCAAGCTTGTTCCAACAACATAATCTTCTTCACGTAGATTAATCCCACGGACTCCACTTGCACTGCGTCCCATATTCCTAATGGTCTCTTCCTTGAAGCGAATGGCATACCCATTGTGGGTACCGATAATAATTTCCTGGTTTCCATCTGTTAAAAGAACACTAGTCAATTCATCTTCTTCACGTAGACTAATAGCCTTTAGACCATTTTGCCTAATATTAGAGAATAAACTAGCTTCCGTTCTCTTAACTAGTCCCTTCTTGGTTGTAAAGAAGAGATACTTATCTTCAGCTGATCTTTCAACATTGATTACCGTTTGAACTTTTTCACCTTCATCAAGTTTTAAAAGATTAACTAAAGGCAGTCCCTTAGCAGTACGACCATACTCAGGAATTTCATAACCCTTAAGTTGGTACACTCGTCCAAGGTTAGTAAAGAAGAGAAGATTATCATGGGTATTGGTCGAAATAAGATGCTTGATAAAGTCATCATTATTTAAGCCGCTACCTTGGACCCCGCGACCACCACGTTTTTGAGACCTAAATTCATCCTGGGTCAGACGCTTGATATAACCATCTTTAGAAAGGGTAATCAAGACTTCTTCTTTTTCGATTAAATCTTCATCTTCAATCGAGATAACTTCGCCAACTAATAGCTCAGTCCGGCGATCATCCGCATAACGTTTTCTAACCTCATCAAGTTCACCTTCAATGATTGTTCTAACACGCTCTGGTTTACTTAAAATATCTGAAAGATCAGAGATTAGGGCAATCAACTCATTGTATTCTTTCTCAATTTTATCTCTTTCAAGACCAGTCAGGCGGCGTAAACGCATGTCCAAAATTGCCTGACTTTGACGTTCAGATAGACCAAAACGCTCCATAAGCTCCGCTTGAGCACGAGCATCCGTGTCACTTTCCCGAATAATTGAAATTACTGCATCAATATTATCAAGAGCAATTCTTAGTCCTTCCAAGATATGAGCACGGGCTTCTGCACGGGCCTTGTCAAAACGGGTTCTGCGTTCAACCACCTCAATTTGGTGGTTGATATAGTGCTCAAGAATTTCTTTTAGACCAAGAATTTTTGGTGCCCCGTTAACGATGGCAAGCATATTGAAACCAAAGCTTGTTTGCAGGTTAGTCAGTTTAAATAAATTATTTAAAATAACACTCGCACTCGCATCCCGTCTAACTTCCATGATAATGCGAATACCATCTCGGCTAGACTCATCTCTTAGGGCTGTAAGGCCTTCAATTCGCTTGTCGCGGCTTAATTCCCCAATACGTTCTACAAGTTTGGCCTTATTAACCATGTAAGGAATCTCAGTAACTACAATTCGCTCACGACCTGTTGCCGTAGTTTCAATATGGGTCTTGGCTCTAAGGATAATTGATCCACGACCAGTCTCGTAGGCCTTGTGGATACCAGAACGTCCCATAACCAAGGCTCCTGTTGGGAAATCTGGCCCTGGAAGGACTTCCATCAGCTCTTTAGTCGTTGCTTCAGGATTTTGCAGCATTAATTTTACAGCATCAATTGTTTCACCCAAATTATGAGGCGGAATATTTGTTGCCATCCCAACTGCAATCCCAGTTGTTCCATTAACCAAAAGGTTGGGGAAGCGGGCTGGAAGAACTACGGGTTCCCGCTCAGTCCCATCATAGTTATCAACAAAATCGACAGTCTTTTTGTTAATATCACGAAGCATTTCAAGGGCGATTTTACTCATCCTAGCTTCGGTATAACGCATGGCAGCTGCTCCGTCTCCGTCCATTGAACCGAAGTTTCCGTGGCCATCAACCAGCATATTGCGGTAACTCCACCACTGAGCCATTCTTACCATCGATTCATAGATGGCTGAGTCTCCGTGTGGGTGGTATTTACCCATAACATCCCCTGTAATACGGGCAGATTTCTTATGCGGTTTATCAGGGGTTACACCAAGTTCATTCATTCCGTATAAAATACGGCGGTGAACCGGCTTAAGTCCGTCACGCACGTCAGGTAGAGCACGAGCCACAATTACACTCATTGCGTAATCGATAAAACTAGTCTTCATTTCCTGGGCTAAATTTACATCTTTCAAGTGCTTATCTTGCATATTTTATCGGCCTCATTCTCGTAGTATAATTACGAATATTATACCATATTTTAAGTAAAATTACATCAAATGTGCGTAAAGATATCCCTTGAGAAGTCTAAGACTTCTAAGAGAAAATTACTGGTTAAAAAACCTATTGAGACACTCAAAAATATAACAAAAAGTTGAATAATTCGGTAATCAGTATGACTCTTAAAAATTTTATTAAAATCTAGTTTGGATAAAATATTAAAAGACAGGTATATAAAAATTAAGTGACTAAAAATCCTTGTCAATTCTTGTACTACATTCATTTTAACCTCCACTAAAAAGACCCACTATTAAGTGGGCCCTCTATCTTATTTTACTTCAGTTATCTTGACTTCAATTTCTCCAAATGGAAGTGAAATCTTAACTATGTCACCAATCTTACGGCCAACAAGGGCTTGGGCAATCGGTGATTCATTTGAAATCATACCAGTAAATGGATCAGCTTCAGCACTACCCACGATTGTATATGTTTCAATGTCTCCTGCAGGAAGTTCTTGGAAGGTTACTGTTTTTCCAAGAGCAACTTCATTTTTATCAACTGAATCACTGTCAATAATTACAGCATTGCGTAGCTGATTTTCAACAATTGAGATACGTCCTTCAATAAAGGCTTGTTCATCTTTTGCTGCATCGTACTCGCTATTTTCTGAAAGGTCTCCGTAGCTACGAGCAATTTTGATACGCTCTACCACTTCAGGACGCTTAACTAATTTTAGGTTTTCTAATTCCTGTTCAAGTTTTTCCTTACCTTCAATGGTCATTGGAAATGTTTTTTCAGCCATGTTATCTTCCTTCACTTTTCTATTGAACTTGGTCGTTCACGTATTGTTTTACATATTTTTCATGCTCTTCCAAGGTTTCAGAATAATAGACCTTACCAGTTGTTACGTCTGCAACAAAATAAAGGTAATTATTGTCCTTAGGATTGATAGTAGCCTTAATTGCTGCTAGCCCTGGGTTAGCAACTGGTCCCGGTCCAAAACCTGTATGAATATATAGATTATAAGGCGAATCAATGTTAGTGTCAATAGTTGCATCTTCTTTAAGGGTCGTTTTTTGACCAGCGCGACCTTCAGCATAAAGAATAGCAATATTACTTTGAAGAGGCATTCCTAGGGTCAAACGGTTGTAGAAAACTTGGGCAATATTTCTGCGGTCTTCGTCATTTGCTCCTTCTTTTTCAACAAGGGCAGCAAGACTTAAAACTTCATTAACCGTTAGATTCTTAGTCTTTATTTGCTCATAAAATGGAATCAAGGCTGTATTCATAGCCGCAACCATTTCCTCTGCTAAAGATTCAACGGTTGAGTCCTTAGTATATTCATAAGTTGCTGGGAAAAGATAGCCCTCTAATTGATACTTAACTTCCCCTTTTTGGCCCATTGTCTCTGTTAACTGTGGATACTTCTCCTTCATACGATTAATAAAAGCGTCATCTGAAACAACTTTTAAGAAATCATCTTTAGAGAACGGACTTGCATCCTTATCTTTTGATCCTGCATTAACAGTGATTGCTTCAGCTATCTGCTCTAAAGTATAACCTTCTGGGATAGTAACCTTACCAAGACTTGGAACTTGAGGTTGCTCTGTTCCACCCTCTGATAATTTTTCAGTAATGGCTTCTAAGTTCATACTTGGGCTAAAGTTATAGTAACCACTCTTAAAGCTACTCTGGCTTTTAAACTTTGTATAGTACTGAAAGGCTGTAGCACTTTTAATTATGCCATTTTTTTCAAGAATGGAACCAATCTGCTTATTACTTGATCCATTGGGAACTTCAACTGTTACATAAGATTCATTGTTTTTATCCATTGGTCCCAATGAACTTTCAATATATCTGTAGCCCATAAATCCAGCTACAGCTAGTAAGATTAAAAGGATTAAAGAAATAGCCGTAATTATTTTTCGAGCAATGCTCTTCTGCTTCTTCCTATTGGCTCTTGTATATTCAGTTCTCTCGCTAGACCTATCTAATGGTTCAAAATAGGCATTTTCATAGTTCCTTGAATCTTCTCTGTTAGAAGGCTCCTTCATATCAGAACTTTTATTTTCCATATGACTGTCCTCCTCTTTTTTGATTTGTGCCTGACTTGCTTGATTAGATTCATCCGTATCGTCAGCCTCTACTTCAGATGCCATAACCTTGGAAACATCCTTAAATGATGTTTTTTCTTTAAGATCAGCTAGTTCTTCAACTACAACTTTTTCAAGTTCTGGTTCGATTTCACCAATGGTTACCTGTTCAGTAGCGTGATCTGGTTCAAAGGCATTTTCAAGTTTTTCAGATTTATTAAATGCTTCATGTTCTGAAATTCTTGACTGCACATAGCTATCATTAATTGAAGCAACAGGTGCTTCCTTTAATTCTGTGGTTTTTTCCTCTGATTTAGAGAAGCTATCATCTGCTTTAGTTGATAAAACATCCTCTTTAATACTAGAATCTTCAAATAGGTCATCATCAAATTGAGATGCTTTTTTCCTATTCTCTTCAAGTTGGGCTAAAATTTTCTCCCTAAAACTTTCATTCGAAAATCCCTTGCTATCCTTCTTTTCTTTCAAAAACTTATCTCCTTATGTCTTTTTCTTAAAAACACCATCCTAATTATACCCTAAAATATTTCATTTTCAAAGATGGCTTAATAAATAAGCTTATTCCACATTTTAGGAATGTTTTTTAATATATGATTTCCCTAAAATATCTAAGTCATATAATTTTTCATCCATTAAGGCCACTTGAGGCAAATGCCCCCACGGGGTAAAACAATTTTTTAAAAATAGTTTCTGACTGGCTTGATTATGACCAAAAATAAAGGCCAGTAAAGTATCGATTCCCAATCTACTCACTTGACTTTCAGCATAGGTTAGAGCCTTTTGACCAAGTCCTAATCTTCTAAAGGAAGTATCCAAATAAATTGATATCTCTGCTGTTTTTGAGTAAGCAGGCCGACCATAAAAATCGGAAAAACTCATCCAACCGGCTATTTGACCTTGGTAAATAATTAACCACAGTGGACGTTTGTCCGGGTTATGAGCTTCAAACCAACCTATACGAGATTCAACCTCAATCGGCTCCAAATCGGCAGTTGAAAGTCTTGTTGGTACCGCTTGATTATAGATTTCAACAATTCGGCCCAGGTCCTCTTTTTTAGCATACCTAAATTCAATCATAATACTCCTTATCTACCTGGAAAAATTTATCTCCAGGGCCCCTTTGACATTATATCATAAAGTGATTGCAAGATTTAGCTCAACCAAACCTAACTACAATTCCCTGGCCAAATCTTCTTGCACATAAACTGATACTTGACCTCCATTTACAGGAAATACCCCTTTTCCGTCTCTATCAAGAGTAACTCTGCTGCCATTATTTTTTAAAATATCAACAAATACCTTGTCCCTATGAAGGGCACTAACAGTCATCTCCTTTTGATTATCTCCTCCATTAGTCATAATAACAACAATTCCAGAATAGTCCTCGTTGAAATCCCCTGTTAAAACCCAGGCAATACAATTTGGGTCATCAAAATAATCAACCTGCTTGCCAAAGTCAATCTTATATCTTAGTTTGAGAAGAGTTTCAAGTCCGGAACCAACAGGATTAATTCCCTGGGACGGAATACCGTACAAGTCGCCCCAAAAAACAACTGGCACCCCTTGCTTTCTCAAAAGAATTAAAGCATAAGCATGGAGTTTAAACCAGCCTTCGACCCAGGATTCTAGACTCTGTCCCGGCTGGGTATCATGATTATCAACAAAGGTTACCGAAAAGTCCTGATGATCTTCAATCAAGGTTCCCTTTAAAATATTTCTCATGTCAAATGATCCATCAGACTTAGCCGCATTGTACAAATTATAATGGAGGGGGACATCAAAAAGACGGATTATATTGCCTGATGAATTTAGGTAATCAACTAGTCTTGATAAGTCATCTGACCAATACTCACCCACAACAAACATGTGGACACCCTTCTCGCTTCTTCGCTTCAAAAGCCAGTCCACATAATAGTCAAATTCGATATGCTTAACAGCATCAAGTCTATAGCCATCAACATCTGTAAGTTCCAAGTGCCACTTACCCCACTGGTCTAGCTGGTCTACAGTCTCCTCGTATGACATATCCAAATCACAACCCATAAGGTAGTCATAATTCCCATTTTCCCAGTCTACATCCTGATTCCACCCTCTGTCATCAAAGTTAAAAATAGCATGTGACTTGGTACGCGCATCATAATCAACTCCAGAAAAGTTTTTCCAGGTCCAAATATAATCATTGTACTTTCCCTCGCGTCCCGGAAAGGTAAACTTAGTCCAAGCTTCAATATTTTCCTCTGGCGAAATTTCCTGGTTACGATTATTGGGATTATACTTTGCAGCTGGAACAACTTCCGTTTCATCAGCTCCAAGCATCTGGTTGAAAACAATATCAGCATATACTTCCATATCATAATCATGGATGGTCTTAATGGCTGACAAATAGTCATCCTTAGAGCCATATTTAGTTAAAAGGGTCCCCTTTTGTTCAAATTCTCCAAGGTCATAGCGGTCATAAACTCCGTAGCCCACGTCATCCCGACCCCCAGAAGCCTTTGATGCTGGTGGGAACCAAACAGCCGAAAAACCTAGGCTTTTGAGCTGGCTAGCCTTTGAAGCTAGATTGTTCCAATGTTTACCATCGTTGGGTAAATACCACTCAAAGCCCTGAAAAATAACCATATTTCTTTTTTTCATATTATCCCCATCCCGTCTATTTAACAGTATTTATTCATGTAATTTTATTAAAAATAATATGACTAAGCAAATAAAAAGTTATCGTATTAATAACGCTTACAAAAAATTTGATAAAATAAAAAACTAAACTCCTTAGAGTTTAATTTTTAAATTGAGATTCATAAATTTGATAGTATTGACCCTTATTTTTCAAAAGTTCAGCATGGGTTCCCTGCTCCACAATTTTTCCTTGATCCATGACAATTATTTTAGTGGCTGATTTAATGGTCGCAAGCCGGTGGGCAATAATAAAACTTGTCCTTCCAACCATCATTTTTAAAAAGGCCTCAGAAATCTTTTCCTCAGTCAAGCTATCAACAGAACTTGTTGCCTCATCGAGAATCAACATCTTAGGGTGGCTAAGCATGACCCTTGCTATGGTAAATAATTGGGCCTGTCCCTCAGAAATTTTCATTCCTTCTTCTCCAATAAGTGTATCAAGCCCGTGGGGAAGTCTTTTTACAAAGTCATACATGTAAGTTTCCCTAAGAACATCATTAATCTCCTGGTCACTTGCCTGGGGATTACCATAGATCAAATTATCCCTAATACTTCCATCTATCAACCAGGTATCCTGAAGAACCATACCAAAGTTTCTTCTTAAACTATTTCGTGTAACTGTCCTAATATCATGACCATCAATCTTTATAGATCCTGCATCAACATCATAAAAACGCATCAGAAGATTAACCAAGGTTGATTTTCCAGCACCGGTCTTTCCAACAATAGCAATCTTATCCCCCGGATTAGCCTGAAAATTAAAATTTTGAATTAGAGGCTTATCTGGCCTATATGAAAAATCAACATCCTCAAAGATAATTTGACCTTTTACATCCTGCAAAACCTGCAGATTTTTATCTGAGGACTCTGAGTTTTCTCCCAAAATAGCAAAAGCTCTATTAATTCCAACAAGACCTGTTTGAATAGGTGTTATTAAGGCTGAGATTTCAATAAAGGGCTTGGTAAACTGAGAGGCGTAAATAGTAAAACTTGAGATAAGCCCGACACTTATGCTACTTTTTCCAATCAAAATCAGATAGGCACCAACAAAACCTACAGCCACATAAGCCAGGTGATCAACAAAACGAGACAGAGGATTAGTTAATGAGGATGAAAATTGAGCCTTCTGCCCCTTAACATAAAGGTCCTGATTAATCTTTTCAAATGTCCTCTGGTCCATATCCTCAGCTTGAAAGGCCTGAATTAACTTCTGGTTTCCCACTCTTTCACTGACAAAGGCTGAAACCTGACCGACCAGAGCCTGTTGGTTTATAAAATCATTTTGCGAAGCCTTAGCAACCAGCCAATTTGTTAGAAAAATTACAGGCGTTGCCGTCAGAACAACAAGAGTTAAACTAACATTCATCTTGAGCATGGTAACTAAAGACAACAAGATAACAGCAAGACCTGAAAATATCTGATTATAGATAGAACTTACAGCCAGGGAGATATTATCCATATCATTTGTAAACCTACTACTTATATCACCATGAGGATGGGTATCATAATAGCTCAAAGGCAGGCTATTTAACTTGGTAAAGGTATCCTTTCTAAGATCTCCAACAGATAAATAAGAAACCCTATTTCCTAGGACTTGAATTAACCACTGGCTAACACTTGTTAGGAGGACCAGTCCAATAAAAATTAAGATGATTTTACTAAGATTTGTAAAGTTAACCTCATTTTTTCCAATCATCTGGTCAATTACCTGGCCGATTTCATAGGTTAAATAGACCGAGGTAATCCCTGAAAGAAGACCAAGGGCAACAGCTGCAGAATTTTCCCACTTGTATTTTAAAATATATGGAAGGAAATCCCTAAAAGCTCCGTAATGTTTATGATTATTGGTATTTTCTTTAGCTTTAGTCATTCTTATCCTCCCTCTGAGAATCTACAATTTCCTTATATAAATCACAAGTTTCAAGTAGATATTTATGACTACCACGACCTACAAGTTTTCCACTGTCAAGAACTAAGATTTCACGGGCTTCCTCAATTGATTTTAACCTCTGGGAAACAATTATAATCGTGCAGTTTATTTCCTTAAGGGCCTGCCTTAAATTGTACTCCGTTTGATAGTCTAAGGCACTTAGAGAATCATCAAGAATTAGTATCTTAGGTTTTCTAATTAGGGCACGCGCTATGGTCAATCTTTGCTTCTGTCCCCCTGAAAAATTCTTACCACCCTCAAAAATTTCAGTCATTAAACCTTCAGGTAAATTCTTAATAAAATCTTCAGCCTGAGCAAGCCTCAAGGCCTCCCAGCAGTCTGCCTCACTTGCATCTTCTTTTCCTAAAAGAAGATTATCCTTAACAGTCCCTGAAAAGAGGACTGATTTTTGAGGTACCACAGCCATAAGCTCCCTCAATTTATTTAAATTCCATTTTTTTACATCAATGTCATTAACCTCAACACTTCCAGCTGATGCATCATAAAATCTTGGTATTAATTGAGTTAAGATGGTCTTTCCAGAGCCTGTCGGTCCAATGATACCCAAACTTTCTCCGGAATCAATGGTAAAATCAATTCCTTCCAAAGCAAGGCCTGAATCAGCTGAAAATCTAAAATCAACATCCTTGAAACTTACTTTCCCGCCAGTAGCAGTAAGACCGTCACTTGACTCCCTGTCAATACTTACAGGTGAAACAAGAATTTGATCAATCCTTTTTGCAGAAGCATAGGCCCTAGTAAAAATTACAACTAGGTAAGATACTGTAATAAGGGCTAAAAGCATTTGGTTCATATAATTAACAAGAGCTAAAATTTGTCCCTGCTCTAAATTACCCAGATTAACCTTAAATCCTCCCAGGTAAAAAATTCCAATAATACCCAGATTCATAATCAAGGTAGTCATTGGGGTTAAAAGAGCTGAAAGATTTGAAACTTTTAGGGAAATATCTGCTAGCTTGTCTGAGGCCTGATCAAATTCCTCCTCTTCACTTCCCCTTCTGGCAAAGGCTCTAATAACCCGAACACCAGACAGATTTTGGCTGACCAAACGATTAATCCCATCAAGTCTTTTTTGAACCTTGGAATAAAGGGGAACTGATTTAACAGTTATCAGAAAAAGAATCAAACAGAAAATAGGAAGCAGGGCTAGAAAAATTAAACCCATTTGAAAGTCAATGTAAAAGGCCATAATAACTGAACCAATACTTAAAAAAGGAGCCCTAATTAGAAGTCTAATAAACATGGCCAGGGCCAGTTGAACCTGGTTTACATCATTTGTCATCCTCGTTATAAGGGTATCTGAGCCAAACTTATCCAGTTCCTTATAAGATAATTTATTTATCTTTGCCATTAGGGCATTTCTAACCTCAGTACCAAAGGCCTGGGAAGCAACCGAAGCATAATACTGGCAGATAACCGCTGCTATAAGGCCTAATAAAGATAGACCAAGCATACCTAGGGTTAACTCTCCAACCTTGGCCCAATTATTCTTTTGGATTCCCTGGTCAACCATAGAGGCCATCAAAAGGGGTAAGAGAAGCTCAAAAACTGCCTCAAGAAATTTGAAAACAGGGCCCAAAAAAAGTTGCTTCTTATATTTTTTCGTATATTTTAATATGGACATCTAAATCCTCCTTAACTAACTCCACGTTTCCTCCCATTATAGCACTTTAAAAGGCAACAAAAAAATCCCTAAGGATTTTTATGTTTTCAAAAGATTAGATAGGTTTATCCAGTCTTGTTCAATAATTTCATTAAGACTTCTCTTATAAATAACTGATGCTGGATGATAAAGGGGAAAAATAGTGTACTCTTCCTCTGTCCATTCATAGCTACTAAAAGATTCATTAAGCTTAAGAATTCGTGATTTAATAACTTGTCCGTGACAGTCTGATACCTTCCACTTATCTCCCAATAGCCTTTTTAGGGCGATGTTCCCCATCGGAGCAATAAATTTTGGTTTGATTTTTATGATTTCATAATCAACTAAGGGAGCGTGGGCAAGTATTTCTTTTTTATTGGGTGTTCTATTAGGAAAGCTTTCGGTAATTTTTCCAGTTTTTTCACTAACCTTTTTCCGTATAGTATAAGGCCTACTTCTAACAGTACTTGAAATATAAAGGTCTTCCCGTTTAAGTCCTGCAAGCTTAAGCCAACTATCAAACCAAACACCTGCCTGACCACTAAAAGGAATTCCATTTTCAATCTCTGTTTTTCCAGGCGCCTCGCCTAAAAGCATAAGCTTTGCATTCTCATTGCCCTGGCCTGGTAAAAAACCCTCCATGGTAAAACCCTGGCTCGCCCTTGTAACTTGGTCAATTAATTTCTTTGGATATTTCATCATAAATCTCCTTATAATTTAAGCAAGTAAATCTAATTTTCTCCCATTCCAGTCTAGCAGATTAATTTCCTTTCATAAATTATTTACCTATTTTTAATAACTAAAAAACCCTAGTTAAAAATTCTATTTAACCAGGGAGTATTTAGATTAAAATTTCTTAGCTAAATCATTAGCCTTACTAATAGCTTGGCCAACAATCTCTTCTGTTCGTTCTGGCTGGTAGTCAGCTCCCTCAATATAGATAGTATCAATATCATTTACACCGATGAAATTAAAGATATTTTTTACATATTGGGCTGCTGGATCTTCACCACCATAAACTCCACCGCTTGCTTGAATATGTAAAACTTTTTTATCTCCTGCAAGACCTTCTGGTCCTTCAGCTGTGTATCTAAAGGTTTTACCTGCAACGTTAATTGTATCAAACCAAGCTTTTAAACGGGTAGGAATATTTAGATTCCATAAACCATTTGCCACAATAACCTTATCAGCTGCTAAAAATTCTTCTGTCGACTGAGCAAAACGTCCAATCTTAGCTTGTTGATCAGGTGTTAGGTCAGAAAATTCTGCCCCACTTTGAAGAAGTCCCCAACCAGATAAAATATCTGCATCAATTTCTGGAAAATCTTCCGCATATAAGTCAACTACTTTAACCTCATCTTGAGGATTTGCTTCACTATAGGTTCCTAAGAACTCTTCAAATACTTTTACTGATTTTGATTTATCCCCATCAAGTGGGTGTCCTTTTACTGCAAGTACTTGTGCCATGTGTTTTCTCCTCAATAATTTTTTCAATATTCTGATGATTATCTATCAACATTTACATAGTCTACTTAAAAAAATTATATATGTAAAATAAGTTGCTCATAATTTTTAATAAGGGTTGAAAATAAAAAAACTCCCAAAGGGAGTTTTTAAAATCTTAACGACGGATTTCTTTAATACGAGCTGCTTTACCTTGTAATGCACGTAGGTAGTAAAGTTTAGCACGACGTACTTTACCGTGACGGATAACTTCAAGTTTTTCAACACGTGGAGTGTGTAGTGGGAATGTACGTTCGACACCAACACCGTTTGAAATTTTACGAACTGTGTAAGTTTCGCTGATTCCAGCACCACGGCGTTTGATTACAACACCTTCAAATAACTGGATACGTTCGCGAGTTCCTTCGACAACTTTCGCGTGAACACGTACAGTGTCCCCTGGACGGAATGATGGGATATCGCTACGTAGTTGACCTTCAGTAAGGCTTTGGATTAATGGATTCATGTTTTCTATTCTCCTTCTCGATAATCTTGCAGTACTTGTCTCCAGCGGATTACCTTTAATTTTATATGTCCATTCACATACTTTTTTATTCTAACACATGAATCAAGCCTTAGTCAAGAGCATATTTTTATTTATTGATTACCCAGTTCAATGGCCTGGGAAATAAAGCTATCTAAATCTGGGTATTTATTGTCTTTAAGCTTATCAACAATGTAAGATCCTACTACTACACCATCTGAAACCTTGTGGAATCTTGCAACATCCTCAAGCTTTGATATCCCAAAGCCTGTAACAACTGGAATGGGAGATAGGTTCCTTAAGGTTGATAGATGATTATCTAGTTCTTCTTGGTAGGCATTTTGTGTTCCTGTAACCCCATTTAAGGCCACGGCATAAATAAATCCTTGGGCTCCGTCAACAAGCTTCTCCTGCCTTTTTATATCTGTTGTAATAGATACCATTCGAATGAGGGCAAGATCTCTTGAATCTACTAAAGGAGCTATCAAATCTTCATGTTCATAGGGTAAATCGGGAATGATAAGACCAGCTACATCCGTTGCCTCCAAATCATCTAGTAAATTTTCTAGGCCATACTGGAGGACTGGATTGAAATAAGTCATTAAAATTAATGGTGCCTTGCTTTTAATCTTTCCAAGCTCTCCTACCACCTTTCTTAGGGTCGTATCTCTTTCTAGACTCCTAAGACCTGCTAGTTCAATGACCGGTCCATCAGCTACTGGATCAGAAAAAGGAATTCCAAGTTCAATCGCTGAAACACCGTGATCATTTAAATAGTCTATTGTCTCCTGTAAGCCATCAAGTCCCCGTTCATGATCTCCTGCCATAATATAGGGAATAAAAATTTTTTTCTCACCTTTAAGTTTTTTGGTCAAAGTCTTTGTCTTCATATCAATTTCTCCCTGCTAAAATTTCTCGAACTTGCTCCACATCTTTGTCTCCCCTACCTGACAAGCAAACAATAATTACTTGATCCTGATCCAAACTTGCAGCAAGTTTTACAGCATAAGATATTGCATGAGAACTCTCAAGGGCTGGAATGATTCCTTCAGTCTGGCTTAAAAGTTGAAAGGCCGCTAAGGCTTCCTCATCAGTTATAGCCTCATATTTTGCCCGCCCAATTCGCTTGAAATAACAATGCTCGGGTCCAAGACCAGGATAATCAAGGCCTGCAGAAATTGAGTAGGCCTCATCTATCTGGCCGTTCTCATCTTGAAGGAGATCCATGTAGGCTCCGTGAAGGACACCCGGACGACCCTTGGTGATTGTTGCTGCATGGCGTTTGCTTTCAAGTCCTTCTCCTGCTGCCTCAACCCCGTAAAATTCAACCTCTGAATCTTCAAGGAAGGGATAAAAAAGTCCCATGGCATTACTTCCACCACCAACGCAAGCCACAAGAGCATCTGGTAGTTTACCTTCGATTTGAAGAATCTGCCTCCGAGCCTCCCTACCAATGACTGACTGGTAGTCTCGAACAATTTGAGGGTAGGGATGGGGTCCAAGAACACTTCCTAAAATATAATGAGTGTCCTCAACATTGGCTGCCCAAGCCCTTAAAGCTGCATTTACCGCATCTTTTAAAACCTTAGAACCATCAGTAACAGCTACCACCTTAGCTCCTAGGAGTTCAATCCTAAATACGTTTAGGGCCTGCCTTTTAACGTCCTCTTCTCCCATGTAAATTGTACATTCCATCCCAAAAAGTGCCGCTGCTGTAGCTGTGGCAACCCCGTGCTGGCCTGCTCCCGTTTCTGCAATAATCTTATTTTTACCTAACTTTTTAGCTAAAAGAACCTGGCCTAGAGCATTATTAATCTTATGAGATCCCGTGTGGTTTAAATCCTCCCGTTTAAGGTAAATCTTAGCACCTCCAAGTTTTTCGCTTAAATTTTTAGCAAAGTACAAAGGATTCTCGCGTCCCACATAATTTCTTAACAGATCTTCAAACTCCTCTTGGAATTCCTGATCATCCCTGCTGGCTTCATAGGCTTCTTGGAGTTCCTTAACTGCTGTTATTAGAGATTCAGGAATGAACTGCCCTCCAAAATCCCCATAAAATCCCTTTTCATCTGGCATTGAATAACTCATACTTTTTCTCCTATTACTTTTCTTGTAAATAAATCTATTTTTTGTAAATCCTTTTGCCCATTAGACTCAACTCCGCTTGAAACATCTACTCCTAGAAGATGGCCAGAAAAATATTCCAGGGCCTGGTCAATATTTTCCAAGTTCAACCCTCCAGCCAGAATAAATTTTTCCCCCAACTGCTCTAAGGGTAAATTTTCCCAGTCAAATCTTTGACCACTACCAGGCTTCTTTCCATCAAGAAGGAAGATGATTTCCTTTCGATCAGACTGATAATCCTTAAATTTTTGGTAGTCATCAAGAGCTTTAATAACCGGCAGCTCTATTTTATCGATATAGGATAAATCCTCCTGCCCGTGGAGCTGAACCACATCAAGACCCGCTAAATTACTAAGTTCATTCACAAGTTTATAATCTTCATCAACAAAAATACCAACTTTCTTAATCTCTTGTGGCAAACCTTGAGTAATTTCCCTAACTTTTTTATAGTCAACCTTCCTTTTAGACCTACTAAAAACAAAACCCAGATGACTGGCTCCTGATTGAACTGCCTGCTTGACCTCCTCCTTCCTTTGAAGACCACATATTTTGATAATCATTATCTAACCACCCCAATCTCTTGCACTTTAATAACTGGATTTTCTGCCCTCATCAGGGTTTCACCAACCAAGAGGCCATTAAAATCTTTGGCCAAACTATGGCTATCAGCTGCTGTTTTTATGCCACTTTCTGAAATATAAAAGCGGTCTTCCTTAAAATATTTGGCAAGATCAAGGCTGGTCTGTAGATTAACTTCAAAACTCTTGAGATTACGGTTATTTATACCAATCAGCTGGGCGCCTAATTTATGGGCTGCATCAAGTTCTTCTAAATTATGCACCTCAACAAGTACCTCTAAACCTAAAGATTTGGCATAAGTAAACAACTCCTCCAGGCGGCTTTCTGAAAGGGCTGCAACTATTAGTAAAACTATGGTTGCCCCAGCATTGATAGCCCGGTTAATCTGGCGTTCATCAATTATAAAATCCTTATTAAGAGTTGGAATATTTACGGCAGCTGATATCTCCCTTAGGTATTCAATATGCCCCTTGAAATAAGGCTCATCTGTTAGAACTGAGATGGCAAGGGCTCCTGCCGCCTCATAAGTTTTAGCCTGATCAAGAATATCAATATCCATATTAATGGCCCCAAGACTTGGACTCGCTTTCTTTACCTCAGCAATTACCCCCAATTTTTGTTGATTCTCTCTCAAATAATCTACTAATTTATAGGTTTTTCTAAGCTCTTGCGATTTTACCTCATCCATTTGCTCAACCTCTGTTTTTTTATGAGCTAAAATTTGATCTAAAAATTCCATTCTTTCTCCTAGCTTTGATATTTTTTGAGCAGTTCAAGTTTTTCCATGGCCCTACCCTGAAAAATTAAATCCTTAGCAAGATTAACACCTTCCTTGATGCTTGCTACCCTACCATTTGTGAAGAAACCAAGACCAGCATTCAGAGCTGTTATCTCCAAATAAGGTGATTGTTTGCCCTTTAAGACATCCACTAAAATTTTAGCATTATCACGCGCATCCCCTCCCCTTATATCGGCAAGGGAAATTTCTTCCACGTCCAAATCTTGAGCTGAAAAAGAACCCAAACTTACCTCCCCTTGGTCAAGGAGGGCATAGTTATTTACCCCACTTAAATTGGCCTCATCCATTCCACCAGCTCCACTGATTACAAGGGCCCTTCTTCGGCCCAAATTACCTAGAACCTTGGCTGTTTCTTCAATAAAATCTGGCCGACTGGTTCCAAGGAGCTGGCAGTCTAAATTAACTGGATTAATCAGTGGCCCAGTTAGATTCATAATGGTTGGGAGGGCCAAATTTTTTCTGACAGGCATAATTTTTTTCATTTGCGGATGCAGGTTGGTAGCAAAAAGAAAGACAATACCAATTTCTTCAAGTACCTGAGCAAGTCGTTCAGGACTTAGCTCTAAATTAATCCCCAGTTCTTCAAGGACATCTGCACTACCTGATTTACTTGAAATACTCCTGTTGCCATGCTTGGCCATATTAATTCCACCGGCTGCAAGAACAAAGGCTGCAGTGGTTGAAATATTAAAACTGTCACTATAGTCCCCTCCTGTTCCGCAATTATCCATGGCATCTGTCAAGGAGGTTGGAATTTGAGTGGCACGAGCCTTCATGACCTTGGCAAGACCTGTCAATTCATCAACACTTTCTCCCTTCATTTTTAGGGCTGTCAATAAAGATGACAACTGGGCCTCATTGTAGTTTCCTGAAAACATATTAGAAGCAACCTCCATCATTTCTGCCACTGATAAATTTTCAAAGTTTATAATCCTTCTTAACTTATCCATTTTTCACAACCTCCAAAAAATTTTCAATCATTTTCATTCCATCAGGACTTCCAATACTTTCAGGATGAAACTGTAGACCGTAAACCTTTAAATCATCATTTTCAATGGCCATAATCTCCTGGTCATCACAGGACTTGGCTGTAATTTCAAAACCTACAAGTTCCTTACTTTGATCCATGGCCAAACTATGGTAACGCATGACTGGAACAAGATTATCCATTCCCTTAAATAGCCTTGTCTCCTGTCCCTTATGTTCAATCAAGCTTTCCTTACCATGCCTGACCTTCTTTGCAAGGCGTAATTTTCCACCAAAAACCTCGACAATGGCTTGAAAGCCCAAACAAATTCCTAGTATGGGAACACGTCCTGCCATCTGTTCAATAATTTCCTCCATGCGACCTGCATCCTTGGGCCAACCGGGTCCCGGGGAAAAAACTAAGGCACTTGCCCTTTCTAGATAAGTATCTAGGTCCTTGTGGTCATTTCTCACAACAACCAAATCTGATTTCATCCCTATGTACTGGGCTAAATTAAAGGTAAAAGAGTCATAATTATCAATTAGTAGTATCATCTTAATCTCCTAAGTCGGTAAACAAACGGGCCTTATTCAAACATTCCTCATACTCCTTTTGAGGGTCACTATCATAAACAATTCCTGCACCTGCCTGAACATAGGCTTTATGATCTTTGACCAGCATGGTTCGAATGGCGATAGCAAAGTCACAATTATCATTGTTGGAAATGTAGCCAATGGCACCCCCGTAAAAATTACGCTTGACTGACTCAAACTCATAGATTCTTTTAAAAGCTCTATTTTTAGGAGCACCTGACAGAGTACCTGCTGGAAGAGTTGAGATAAGAGCATCGACACTACCAAGGCCTCGCCTTAGTTTACCCTTAACCAAACTAACCAAATGCATTACATAGCGGTAGGATTCAACTTCCATAAAAAGTGGTACCTCAACCGTTCCGTATTCAGAGATCCGACCCAGGTCATTTCTTCCCAAATCAACCAACATCTTATGCTCGGATTGCTCCTTTTCATTATTTTTAAGTTCTTCAGCCAGTAGCTTGTCCTCATATCTATTGCGCCCCCGCTTAATAGTTCCTGCTATCGGATTTGTAGTAACTACACCATCTTTAGTTGCGACTAAACTTTCAGGCGAACTCCCTAAGATTTGAAAATCTGAAAAATCAAGGTAGTAAAGATAGCTAGAAGGATTTTCCAATCTAAGTCTTCTGTAGTAGTCAAAGGGATTAGCTTCTATATCTGCCTCAAATCTTTGACTCAATACAATTTGAAACATATCTCCCTGTCTAATTAACTCCCGAGCTTTTGTTACCTGATCTTTAAACTGATTTTGGGAAACATTTGCTTCGAAAGAAAGTTTTTTTACATCCTTATTTTGATACTCCTGTTTACAAATTTGTTTGAGGTTTGTGATCACATCCTCTAGGGATTTTTCCATCTCTTTTTTAGTACGATTACTGTAAAGATTATCTTCAACGAGAATGACCTTTTCCTTTTTATGGTCAAAGACTACAAATGATTCATAGAGCATAAAGTAAAAATCTGGTATTTTCAGTTGATCATAGTTTTCAAGCTTTATTTTTTCATAAAAGGCATACATGTCATAACCGATATAGCCAATGGCCCCAGCCTGAAAGGGATAGTCAACGGATGACGAAGGTGAATCTGTTTTTAAGGTTAATTGAGATAGGTAGGCCAAGGGGTCTGGAGTTTCAACAACTTTTTGGTCGACAATCAAGTTTCCATCAATAAATTTAATATGACTTACCGGGTTACAGGCAATGATTGAATACCTGGAATCCTCATTATTCCTCGGTATGCTTTCTAAAATAACCTTATTAGTGCCCTCTAAGCGTAAGTAAATGCTTATGGGAGTTAAGTAATCTCCACTAACTATCTTTTCAATTCTCATCAACCAGTCCTCCACTAAAAAATCAACAAAAAAACCACAGGTAAATATCTTACCTGTGGGCGAAAATATCCGCGGTACCACCACAATTAAAACTGTCATTAGGGTAAACCAAAAAACCTATTTTGACAAATTTTATCTCAATCCTCTAACAAGGACTTGTCTGATATCGGTGACTACCGTGATTCTTATTTTTTCAAATCAATTTAAAGAACAAAGTCCATTCACAAGTAATCCACCATTGGCTCACACTAACCGCCAACTCCCTGAAGGTTTCTATCCAGCTACTCTTCTTTGTTATTGTTTTATATATTATATTTATTTTTTTTACCTGTCAAGAATAATCTATAAATTTTCTAAATTATCTGATTTTAAGATTTTATTTAGCCATAAAATAAAAGACCAGTCTATTTAACTGATCTTTTATTTTTATCTATCTCTATTGTTCTTCGATTACAGCATAGAAAGTTCCTTCGTTATCAGCGAAATTAGTAACTTTCGCTCCATTTTCAAAGGTCATAATATCACTGGTTTTTCCACCAGCTGCCTTGATCTTTTTATTTAATTGGTCAAGATTAGGGGCATGAAAGAGGACGGCTGGTTTATTTTCAGCAACCTCTGGTGAATACATGCGCACCTGGTTGATGTCGTATAGGTTGAAGATAGCTGAGCTATCCTCAGTTGGTCTGATCGAAACAGAACTTGCCCCCGTAAAATCAAGGGTTTCTTCAACCGTAAAACCAATCGCCCGCCAGAAGGCCGCATTTTCTGCGACATTCTCGACATAGAGCATGATTTCAGCCTTCTTATCCAATGTTTTCTCCCACTTTTTCTAGAAGTTCTGGAATTCCAGCTGCCTTAGATCCTCCGGCCATGGCCATATCTGGTTTTCCGCCACCACGTCCGTCAATGTACGGAGCAAGAGCTTTTACAAGATCCCCTGCTTTTACAGCCTTGTCCTTAGAAGCCACAAGAAGGTTTACCTTGTCACCAATTGCAGCAACAAGAACTAAGATGTCACTAGCATCTCCTTGTTTCCAAACGTCAGCTAGGTTACGTAGAGCTCCAGCGTCTTTTACAGAAACTTGTTCTGCGATATAGCTTACACTTCCAGCTGTCTTAACATTTTTGAAGACTTGTTCAGATTGGGCTTGGGCCATCTTAGCTGATAGGCTTTCATTTTCCTTTTGAGCATCACGAAGGTCAGATTGAAGGGCTACTACCTTGTCAACTAGGACATTCATTTGTGGTGCCTTAACTTTCTCAGCGATTTCCTTAAGAACTTTTTCTTGGTCCTTGAATGCTTCATAAGCTTGTTGACCAACAACAGCTAGAACACGGCGAGTCCCTGAACCGATTCCTTCTTCTTTGACAATCTTGAAGAGGCCGATTTCACTTGTGTTTGAAACATGTGTTCCCCCACAAAGCTCGATTGAGAAGTCTCCTATTTTAACCACGCGGACTTCTTTCCCGTATTTTTCACCAAAGAGGGCCATAGCTCCCATTTCTTTAGCTGTATCAACGTCAGTTTCAACAGTTTCAACCGGAATGGCATGCCAGATTTCTTCGTTGACACGACGCTCAATTGCTTCAAGCTCTTCAGGTGTTACAGCTGAGAAATGTGTAAAGTCAAAACGAAGGAATTCTTCTTCGTTTAGAGATCCTGCTTGGCTGGCGTGTTCCCCAAGAATTTCATGAAGGGCTGCATGAAGGAGGTGAGTTGCTGAGTGGTGGCGGGTAACACCGTTACGACGTTTAGTATCAATGGCAAGCTCATAAGCCTTACCAGTTTCAAGATTTCCTTCAATCTCAACAGTGTGCAGGTGTTGGCCGTTTGGAGCACGTTGAACGTCAACCACTTTTGCGACAAGTTGACCATTTTCATCACGGATAACCCCGAAGTCTGCAACCTGTCCACCCATTTCAGCATAGAAAGGAGTTTCCGCAAATACTACTTGAGCACTTCCTGTTGCTGAATCAACACGAGTATCGTCTTGAACAATAGCAACAAGCTCACTTGTTAATGCATCAAGATCATAGTTGAAGACTGAATCATCAACAAGACCAGCAAGAACCTCACTTTGAGCTCCCATACTTCCACCCTTAACAGCTGCCGCACGAGCACGGTCTTGTTGCTCCTTCATGGCTGCCTTAAATCCTTCGTGGTCAATCTTGAAGCCTTGATCAAAGGCAAGCTCTTCAGTAAGTTCCACTGGGAAACCATAAGTATCGTAAAGTTTGAAGATGTCCTCACCTGAAAGGGTGTCTTTACCAGCCTCTTTAAGTTTAGCTAGAAGCTCTTCAAGCAGACTTGAACCAGCATCAATTGTGCGGGCAAATGTTTCTTCCTCACGTTTAACAATTTTTTCAATGAAATCTTTCTTGTCAGAAACTTCTGGGTAGTAAGATTCCATGATACGTCCTACAGTTGGGACAAGTTTGTAAAGGAAGGCATCATCGATTCCTAGTTTGCGGCCATGCATAACAGCGCGACGAAGTAGACGACGAAGTACATATCCACGTCCTTCGTTTCCTGGAAGGGCACCGTCACCAATGGCAAATGAAAGTGAGCGGATATGGTCAGCGATAACCTTGAAGCTCATTGGATCCCCGTACGGATCATAAGTCTTACCAGAAAGTTTTTCAACCTCACGGATGATTGGCATGAAGAGGTCAGTTTCAAAGTTGGTTGGAGTCTCTTGAACGATTGAAACCATACGTTCCAGACCCATCCCCGTATCAATATTTTTCTGAGGAAGTTCCTTGTACTCGCTTCTTGGCACAGCAGGATCAGCGTTAAACTGGCTAAGTACGATGTTCCAGATTTCGATATAACGATCGTTTTCAAGGTCTTCTTCAAGTAAACGAATTCCAATATTTTCTGGATCATATTTTTCACCGCGGTCAAAGAAGATTTCTGTATCTGGTCCACTTGGTCCAGCACCGATTTCCCAGAAGTTGTCTTCAAGTGGAATCAGGTGATCTGGTTCAACACCAAGTTCAATCCAGCGGTTGTATGAATCTTTATCTGCTGGGTAATAAGTCATATATAGTTTGTCTTTAGGAAGGGCAAACCATTCAGGGCTTGTTAAGAGCTCAAAGGCCCACTCAATAGCTTCATCACGGAAGTAGTCTCCGATTGAGAAGTTACCAAGCATTTCAAACATGGTGTGGTGGCGGGCAGTTTTTCCGACATTTTCAATGTCATTTGTACGGATGGCCTTTTGAGCATTGGTAATCCTTGGATTTTCAGGGGTTACACTTCCATCAAAGTATTTTTTAAGGGTAGCAACACCTGAGTTAATCCAAAGCAAAGTTGGATCATTTACTGGAACCAAAGATACTGATGGTTCAACAGTGTGGCCTTTACTTTCGAAGAAGTCCAGATACATCTTGCGGACTTCAGTTGATGACATATTTTTCATGATTTCTCCAATATTTTTATTATTACTATGGCATTTTACCATATTATTTACATTTATTTTCCTTTTTTCGACACAAACAAGTGATTTTTTTATCAAACAAAAAAGAAAGACTCCACCGTAGGGAGGGACGAAGTGCCGTGGTACCACCCTCCTTTACAATGAAGTCTCATTATCTTACTTGTTTGTTAGAGATGTTTTCTCACCTATAATAGCCTAAATAGGCCGCACTAAATTAACTGTCTATTCCCACCAACTAAGACTCTCTAAAAATTAATTATTATTTGCTGCTACTGCTGCTAGAACTTGTTGTTCCCATGAAGTCAGAAAGGATATTACTGAATTCTTTTGCTTTTATTGTAACATTGTACTCTTTAAGGATATTACCAATTACAGTTGTTCTAAAGCTTGTATCAGCTTCTTTTTCTTCTTTAATTGCTTTTTCTAGGTCATCCTTATATTTATCCATATCATCGCCCTTGCTGCTATTTTTTTCCATTTTTACAATGTAATAGCTTGAAGTTCCTGTTGAAGGACTTGTATAAGAAATAACATCAGAAATTTGTCCATCTTCCAATTTGAAGGCTGCATTTTTCACATCAGTTGATAGGTCGGTTGAATTTGAATCAAAAGTCATTTCTCCGCCATCATCCTTAGCTGTTCCTTCAGATTTTTCTTTGGCAATGGCAGCAAAATCAGCTCCATCTTTTTTAACTTCTTCAAGGATTGCTTTGGCATCGTCTTCCTTAGAAACTTGAATTACACGCGCTGTAACTTCTGGATGGAAGCTTTCCCAAGCAGTTTTCAAGTTAGCATCTGTGTATTCTTTTTCAATGGCTTGGTCAACAGCATATTTTACTAGTAAATTAGTCTTGATTGAAGCCTTATAAGATTTTTCAGTAAGACCTGCTTGAGCAAGAGCTGCATCAAATTGATCGCCGTACTGCTCCTTAGTCTTATTGTATTCTTCATCAATCTCTTTATCAGTAACCTTGTCTTTATACTTGTCATTTAAAACATCATCTAAGATTAACTGCTGAAGCACTTGGTTACTAGTTGATGAAGTGTTGTCCTTGGCTGCATCATAAAAGTCAGTTACACGAATAGTGTTCCCTTTCATGGTAACAATATCAGTATCTGGGGTAGAGCTCTTTTGACCACAAGCTGCAAGTGATAAAAAGGCAAGTCCTGTTGCGGTTGTTAGGGTAATTTTTTTAAAATTCACTACATTTCTCCTTTGATATTAAGCCAGTATAGTATATCACAATTTTTAAAATACTGCTTAAAGAAACTATAATCAATTAATAGAATAAGTTCTAAAATTGATTGGTTCGAAACTCAATCTAAAAGTATCTTATCCCACCTAACTTACATCAAACTTAATCGATCTTTAAATCAATGTCTTCATCATTTTTTCGAATCATTAAAATCCCATCACTGATTGGTAAAAGGCTTGCTGTAAGCTTATCATGATTAAGGGTTGCATCAAAAAGCTTATTAAGGCCCCTATGAATAGTCCTTTGGCCCCTTCTAATATCTTCAATCGGACGAACGACATCTCCAGCTTGAAAGATATCATCAATAATCACTAAACCACCTACATTTAATCTATCAAGCACATATGGAAGAAACTCTATGTATTTTGATTTAGCCGAATCCATGAAGACTAGGTCAAATTTTTCCTCAATTGTTGGTAGAACCTCCTGGGCATCTCCTTCTAAAAGTCTAATACTTCCCTCTGGGTCATATTTTGAAAAGTTTTCCTTGGCTAAGGCAATCATTTCAGGATTTCTATCAATTGTAACTATTTGAGACTTAGGAGATGAATCCTTCATAAGTAGGGCTGAAAAACCAATGGCTGTTCCTACCTCTAAAATCTTCTCTGGTTGGAGAGTTTGGAGTAAAAGCTGGAAATAAACTACTGTTTCATGGGGAATAATCGGAATATTTTCCTGCCTAGCAAAGTCAGCAAGCTCCCCCAAATGTCCTGTAAGCTGCTTTTGCTTGGTTCTCATAAAATCAACAACTTCTTCTTTGACAATAGGGCGGCGCATATTTCTATTGCTCCGCTCATTATAAGACTCAACCATTACTTGTAAGCACCTCTTTCAACTAAATCTTCAAATTCACTAAGACGGCTTTCAAAAACCTTGAAGGCCTCATCTAGGTAGTTAGACTTTGTCATATCAATACCAGCCCTACCAATGACCTCTAGAGGATAATCGCTATTTCCTGCTTTTAGATAATCAAGGTAGGCTTCCTTATCTTTTTCATCCCCGTGAACAATCCTTTCTGCCAGATAACTTGCGGCAGCAAATCCTGTAGCATACTGGAAGACATAGTAATCGTAATAGAAATGAGGAATACGGGCCCATTCATATTGGATTTCAGGATTTTCTTCCTTGGCTAGTCCATAGTATTTTTCATTTAAATCAGCATATAAATTATTCATAAACTCACTCGTCAGTACCTGACCTTGGGCATCAGCTGTATGAATTTTATCCTCAAATTCGGCAAACTGAGTCTGACGGAAAACAGTCCCCCTAAAACCATCTAGATAATGATTTAAGATAGCAAAACGAGTCTTTTCATCCTCTATTTGATCCAAAAGAAGCTCTGTTAAAATATTTTCATTTGTTGTTGAGGCAATTTCAGCAAGGAAAATTGAATAATCCCCGTAAACATAGGGCTGGTTGCTTCTTGTAAAGGTTGAGTGCATACTGTGGCCCATTTCATGAACTAGCGTATAAAGATTATCCAAGGTGTCATGCCAGTTTAAAAGCATAAAGGCATTGGTATCATAAGAACCACCTGAGTAAGCCCCGCTTCTTTTACCCTGATTTTCTTCAACATCAATCCAGCGCTCATCAAAAGATCTCTTTACATAAGAAAGATATTCAGCCCCGAAGATTTCAAGGGTCTCAAGAGTCTTTTCAACTGCCTCATCGTAAGTAAACTTGTAATCAAGATTTGATAGGGGAGCATACATATCGTACATCTTGAGGTCATCTAGCCCTAAAATTTTCTGGCGCAGTCCAATGTAGCGGTGGAGAAGGGGAAGGTGTTTATTAACACTTTCAATCAAGCTTTCAAAAACACTTTCAGGTATATTATTTTGTGCAAGAGCTGCCTGCCTGGCTGAGTCATATTTCCTAGTCTTAGCTTCAAAATTATGAACCTTGACTGTTGAACCTAGGGTCTTAGCATAGGTATTTTCAAACTGCTTGTAAATACTGTACATAGCCTTGTAAGCTTCTTGCCTAACTGCACGATCCTTAGATTCCATTAGAGTAATATAATTTCCGTGGGTAAGTCTTACTAACTCTCCTTCAGAATTTTTAACCTGAGGGAAAGATATGTCAGCATTATCTAAGATTTCAAAGGTTTCTGCTGACGCACCAAAAAGCTCACTAGCTCCTGCTAAAAGTGCCTCTTCTGCAGCTGATAAAATATGATTTTTTTTAATCAACATCTTTTCAAAGAAATGGCTATAATCATTTAATTCAGGTTCTTCTTCTTTGAATTTATCTAGCTCTTCCTTAGTTAGAGACATGAATTCTGGTTCATAAAAGGAAAAGGTCTGACCAAATTTCGCAAAGATACCTGTTGCCTTAGCTTGGAGTTCTTGGTATTTTGCAACCCTGGTATCCTGATCGTTTTTCATAGATGCATAGACGTAAAGTCTTTCGACAGCTTGAGAGATTCTAAGCTCTTCCTTTGTAATCTCAAGAAGGCTTTTAGCAGAATCAGTTAGGTGGCCTTGATATTTTAGGGCCTGATCAAGTTCTTTAGTTACTCGTTCATAATCGCGCTCCCAGGCCTCATCACTTGGATAAATTGTAGTCAAATCCCAAGTCCTAGCTTCTGCGACTTCATTTCTATTTTTTACCATATCAAATCCTCCTGTTATTATGATATCGAATTTCTACTTAAAGTTCATTCTATCATAAAATTTTGGGGGATACAGTAGAAAGGACCCTGATTTTTTAATCTTCAAAAGATAATTAAAATAATTCTTATAGTATTCTTCAATCTCCTTAGTAAACCTTCTTGTTTGAGCCAGATGGCAGGGTTCCTCCCTTTTTAAGAGTCTTTTGTAATAGTCAAAGGCTGGCGGAAAATAAAAGTTGGCCAGTAGGGAAGGAGCAAGAATATTTTTTCCTTTTAGATAATATAATTCTTGAACCTTCATCCACCGAGAATTTTTCGCTAAAAGCTGCCTTCTTAAATAAAGGTAAACCTCTTCCTTGGAAAGGGGCCTAACCTTAATAGATTCAAGTCTTCTAGCCTGGTAAGGAAAACGCAAAATCTGCATGAGATTTCCCCGACCAAAGGGAAATTTTTGCGACCTATAAATCACCCTCCCCTTGATGTCAACATGAATCAGGTAGTTAATCCTTAAGAAACTTCCCTCATAATCTAATTCCCAATAATAAAAACCTATATTACTGGAAAAATAAAGAAAATTCTCCTTAAGTTCCGTTAATTTATTTCTCAGATGAAGCCTTTGCCCCAGAATCCAGATGACAGTAACCCCTATTTCTTGATAGGAGCTAGTTCGCTCCCTTAAACGCTCCAAAGACAAGGAACTACACTGGATTTCAATAGCAAGCCTTTCTTCAACCATAATGTCAGCAATTTGTTTGATTTCCGGCAGATAAAATTCCACTTGAGCCTGATTATCTTTAGAAAACCAGGCATAAAGACTTTTTTTCAAACCCAGGTGCTCCTGGCTTTCATTTTCCCAGTAAAAATTACATTCTTTCAAGGATTTATGGGCAAAGTGAGCATTTTTAACTGGGCCATTTTTAAAAATTAGGCTTGAATGACAATGGGGGCAAAAAAATGATTTATTTTTCAGGCTTTCATAATCTGTAAAATCAACTAAATTTATTCTTTTCCCCTTTGAATCTTCTCCAACAATCATAAAAACTCCTTTAACCTATATACGAAAATAACTCCCAATTTTCATTGAGAGTTATTTTGCTTATTACTGGGCGGTAAAGCGAGCAAGCAAGATTAAAATAATATTTATGCTAAAGATTAAACTTAGATTAATGATGTGCTTTTTCTTTTCCATATTTAAAACAGCAATAAATTCCCTGATAAAGGCAGGAATTCGGTAGTAAAGGGCTGTTTTCCCGCCAAGTCCCTGGGCCTTAAGACCAAGTTTTTTGGAAATCAGGGCTGCCCTAAACACATGATATTCACTGGTAAAAAACAATAATTTTTCATCCTGATTATTGGCTTTTTCCTTGACAATTTTTGAAGAAAATACCAGGTTTTCATAGGTTGTCCGGCTCTTATCCTCAAGGATCGTCTTAGCAAGTGGGTAGTCAAGTTCCTTTACAGCATATTCGCGCATGGCATAGGCTTCACTTACGGTTTCATTTGGTCCCTGGCCTCCTGAATAAATAATTTCAGGTAATTCAGCCTGGATTTTAGCATGATCACTTGCGGCCTTAATTCTTGCGGCTAGTAATTTTCCAACCTGATTCCCATTTATTAAGCCAGCGCCTAAAACAACAAAATAATTAGCCTGAGCCCTTCTGACCAACCAGCTATAGATAACAGTTGATGAAAAGAAGACCAAGAACTGCCAACCAATATATATTAAAAAGAAGGGATACATATAGGTAACAATCTTAAGTAGTTCATATTTTTCAGGTAGGGAGTTTATTCTTCCTACTACTTGTCCTGCTATCACAAGAAGGATAAAGGTCAAGGGAAGAAGCAGATTAGCTAAGGAGTGGCTCTCCCTCCGCCAAATTTTTATACTTTCAACAATGATTCCTATAAATAAAATAAGGGAGAGGATTAAAAAACCAACCACAAGAATTACTCCCTCATATATAGGAACTGCTAGAGGAATCTTTCCACTACCTCCTAAATATAAGAGAAGGAGATTAATGCAGACAAAGATGAAAAAAATTGACAAGAGGCCCCATCTTCCAAGCCTCAGCGTTCTTGGGTCTGTTTTTACAACCCTTATAAACATTCCAAGACTTAGAAGAGTTGGAAGACCAACTAAAATTGCTACTTCAATTAACGGATTACTCAGGATCTCCATGCAACCTCCCTGTTTTTTGGAAGAATTCATACATTTCATCTATCTCTTTTTTGAACTCTTCAAGCATAACTTCTTCTGGAACCGTTTTGATAATTTTTCCTTTTTTAAAGAGCATTCCCTTACCGCTACCACCTGCTAGGCCGATATCAGCTTCACGCGCTTCACCTGGTCCATTAACCCCACATCCTAGGATGGCAACAGTTATTGGAGCCTTGATTGAAGCAATGTAATTTTCCAGTTCCTGGGCAATTGGGATTAAGTCTATTTCAATTCGCCCGCAGGTTGGACAAGATACAAGAGTTGCCGCATTGTCAATAAGATTAAATGATTTTAGGACCTCGCGGGCAACCTTGATTTCTTCCACTGGATCAGCTGAAAGAGAAATCCTCATTGTGTCCCCGATTCCCATTGAAAGAAGAGCACCCATACCTGCTGCTGATTTTATTGATCCAGAAAAAAGTGGACCTGATTCAGTAATTCCTAGGTGCAGGGGATAATCAAACTCTTCTGCTGCAAGCTCGTAGGCTGCAAGAGCCAACTCAACATTTGAAGCCTTCATAGAAATGATAATGTCATGAAAGTCCAAATCTTCTAGAATCTTAACGTGCTCACGGGCACTTTCAAGCATTCCCATTGGCGTTGGATAACCGTATTTTTGTAAAAATTTCTTTTCTAAAGATCCAGCATTAACTCCAATCCTAATTGGAATATTTTTAGCCTTGCATGCTTCAACAACCTTTTGAACTCGGTCAATTCGTCCAATATTACCAGGATTAATCCTAATCTTATCAACTCCTGATTCAATAGCCTGAAGGGCCAGACGATAGTCAAAGTGAATATCTGCGACTAAAGGAATCGATATTTGTTCCTTAATCTCTTTTAGGGCAAGGGCTGCCTCCATGTCTGGAACAGCCACACGAATAATCTGACAACCAGCCTCTTCAAGTTCATGAATTTGGGCTACTGTTGCTTTTACATCCTGGGTTTTAGTGGTACACATTGATTGGATAATAACCTTCTCCCGTCCACCGACAATTACATCACCAACTAAAACAGGTCGCGTATTTTTTCTATATGTTAAAGACATTTCGTCACTTCTTTCTTTATTAAATCAAAGTTCATTCTATCATATTTTCAGTAAAAAATATGCTCATAGAACCCCATCTATTCTAACTTATCTCGGAAAAGTTTTCAAACCAACAAAAAAAGAGATGGATCATCTCTTTTTTTAAAATTCTTACAGGACCTTTGATAGGAAGTCTTGTGTTCTAGTTTCTTTTGGATTATCAAAGATTTCAAGGGGACTTCCTTCTTCAATAATGTGACCACCATCCATAAAGAGGACCCTATCAGCTACTTCCTTAGCAAATCCCATTTCATGAGTTACAATAACCATAGTCATCCCGTCTTTAGCAAGCTCCTTAATAACTGCTAAAACTTCTCCTACCATTTCAGGATCAAGGGCACTTGTTGGTTCATCAAAAAGCATAACCTCTGGATCCATGGCAAGAGCACGAGCGATAGCAACCCTCTGCTGTTGTCCACCAGATAGACTTTGCGGGAAGGCCTGAGCCTTATCAGCAAGACCTACTCGTTCAAGAAGTTTAAGGGCTTTTTTCTCAGCCTCATCCTTGGTCATCTTCTTATTTTTTATCGGTGCAAGGGTTAGGTTGTCTAGGATATTTAAATTAGAAAAAAGATTAAAGGATTGGAAAACCATTCCCATCTGCTCCCTATGCTTGAAAATATCAACATCCTTATCAGAAATATCATTTCCTTCAAAAATCACCTGTCCTTGGCTTGGAGTTTCAAGCATATTCATCGTTCTAAGGAAGGTTGACTTACCTGAACCAGAAGGACCGATCATTACAACTACTTCACCTTCATTAATTTCAAGATCTAGACCTTTAAGGATTTCATTTTTTCCAAAAGATTTATGAAGATTTTTAATCTCAATTATGCTTTTACTCATTTAACATATCCTTTCGACATTTTTTTCTCAAGTAGATTGATTAACTGACTTGTAAGAAGGGTAATTACCAGGTAGAAAAGGCCAGCAAATAGTAGGGGCTCTAAGGTAATATAAGTTGTACTTGCAGTTGTAAGACCACCATTATAAAGTTCCATAACACCGATAGTTGATAAAAGTGAGCTGTCTTTAATAATTGTAACAAATTCATTTCCTAGTGATGGAAGACAGTTTCTAATGGCTTGAGGTAAAACAACACTTCTCATAGTTTGCCCTGGGCGAATACCTAAAGAATGAGCTGCTTCAATCTGACCCTTAGGAACAGATAAGATACCACCCCTGATAATTTCAGCAACATAAGCTCCGCTATTCATTGAGAGGATAATAATCCCTGGAACCACACGCGCCAAATCAACATTTAAAATTCCAAGAGGAAAAGTTGGCAAGAAGGTCATCTTAACAGTAACGAAGAAAACCATGATTTGAAGAATCATTGGAGTTCCGCGGAAAAGTCCAATGTAGATGTTTGCTAGCCATTTTAAAGGGGCAAAATTTGAAAGTTTTGCTAGGGCTAGTAAAATTCCGATAATTGTCCCAAAAAATACAACTAAAATCGAAACGCTTATTGTAACTACTGTACCATCTGTAAAATATGGTAAAAATTTTGGTAGAAAGGAAAAATTCATATACTACTCCTCATTGATTAATTTCTTTTAATTATACCACAATTAATGTATAAATATACAATAAATTTGAATTTTATTCTATTTTTATAATTTTAATAACCTAAAATCCACCCAGCTCAAAAATAACCTTATCTCTGTCCTTAAGCTTCTGCTCGCTTGCTCCCTTGCTGGCCATTTGATCATTAATCTCATATAGCCAGTACTTCTTAGCAGCTTCGTCCTGTTTGACATTATCAATTTCAGTAATGAATCCCTTGTCATCTTTTACCTC
The DNA here is from genome assembly GCA_029392475.1 of Streptococcaceae bacterium ESL0687. NCBI lineage: Bacteria > Bacillati > Bacillota > Bacilli > Lactobacillales > Streptococcaceae > Streptococcaceae bacterium ESL0687. The sequence goes on along the minus strand of CP113940.1, from coordinate 449,416 downwards.
AACACAGGATTTAAGAAGATCAAGAACTGTTGTATTAGCCGTTATGGGTTGATTTTTAAACTCCTTTTCACTCCCATCATCAAATCTAATAATCAAAGTCACATCCCCAATTTGTTCCTCTGATGAACTAGAAATACTTGCTTCCTGACTGGTAGATGTTTTATTCAAGCATCCTGTTAGACTAAAAAGAGATAAGCCTATCAAGACAAGTGTCATTAATTTTTTCATAATTTCAACCTTTCAAATATTTTATAAACAAGAGGGTAAAAAATAATCGTACTAGCTGCATGGTTTACATCAAACCAAAATCCGTTTAAATAATAGGCCCAAAAATTTATGGTAAACATTCTTGTTGTCAAAAAAGAAATGATAAATCCATATAAGAGGGTCAAAAAGCCAACTCCCACTAGCTTTAAGAACAGATTAGGCAAAAATTTATAAATCAGCCTCCATAAACTCAAAATAAGGGCAAAGGATATAATTTGAAATAAAACAATAATACTCATACCCAGGTAAATTCCTGAAATAGTCATGGTTAAAATCATGACCAAAATCCCTTCAGGTAATCCCCAAAATACAACTGTAACAAAAAAGATTGCACTCACCATCTTAAAATTCGGAAACTGGACAAGGGCAAATCTTGAACTGATAGCAATAGCTGAGAGAATAGCTAGTCGGGTTATTTTTTTTGTACTCATTTGGTAATTATACACAAGTTTATCCTAAAGATGCAAGAGAAATTACAGTCAAGTTAGTAGATAAATATGCTATAATCGTTACTATGAAATATTACTTACTGGTTAATCCCACATCAGGAGGTGGCACGGGAGCAAAAACTGCACAAATTTTATGCGATTTTCTTAAAGAAAAGAATCTTGCCCATGAAAAATATCTAACTAATAGTCCTAGAGGAGAGGCCGATCCTACCAGAGAAATCCTTAAAGTTATTAAGCCCCAAGATCTACTAATTATAGTCGGTGGGGACGGAACCCTTTCAAATGTGATTAATTACCTTCCCTTGGACCAAAAATTCTCCTATATCAGGGCGGGGAGTGGCAATGATTTTGCAAACAGTATGAATCTACCCAAGGATCCCATTGAAAGCCTTAAAAAAATCATAGACGGCAAGCCAACCGACTTTTATGTAATTAAATATCAGAGTGAAAGTTTATCAGGATATGCCCTTAACAACCTAGGCATAGGCCTTGATGCAAGCATAGCCCTAGCTACAAATGAAAGTAGCCTCAAAACGATTCTTGCCAAATACAATGCTGGAGGCCTGGCCTATCTCATAAATGCTCTCAAAGTCATTCTTACAAAGAAATCCTTTGAAGCAGAAATCAATGGCCAAAGCTTTAAAAATATCTTCCTACTAACGATTACAAGCCATGCCTTCTTTGGAGGAGGCTATAAAATCGCTCCTCAGGAATCGTCTCTTGAAGAAAAACTAACCTTAGTTGAACTTCCTAAAATCGGCCTACATAAATTGATTAAAATAATCCTACAGCTTCTCCAGGCCAAGCATTTAGACAATAAAAATGTTTATCATACCAGGGCTAAATCATTCTCCATAAGGGTCAAATCAAAGGAAATCGTCCAGGTTGACGGAGAAACATATAAAATAAAAGCAAATGAAACCATTAATCTAAGGGCTGTCAAAAGAACAATTATCATATAAAAAACCTGTAAGTTAAACTTACAGGTTTTTTATTATCTTATTATTCAGCAACTTTTGCTTCTTTAGCTAGTTTGTAATTATCTTCAACACTCTTAGTGATGTAGCCTTCTTTTTTAAGTTCAGCAATAACTGTATTAACTTCGTCTTTTAGACTGTCATTACCTTTTTTAATGGCAATAGCGTTACTTCCTTCAGTATCAGCTGGGAAGGTAATATCTTTTTCAATCACAATATCATCATTTGATTCAACATAACTTTCAGCTACAAGCCCGTCTAAAACAATCGCATCAACTGTATTATTTTTCAATTCATTAACCATGTTAGTTGCAGTTGGAAGTGAGATAAGAGTAGAATCTTTAAAGGTATCTGTTACAATTCCTTCTTGAATACTTCCCTTTTGAGCAGCAATTTTTGCACCCTTCAAATCAGCAATGCTCTTGTACTTATCAGCCTTGTCCTTGTTAACAACAAGAACATTTTTAGTTTGATAGTACTCATCAGAAAAATCAAAAGTTTTCTTACGTTCATCGGTTGCAGTAAGCCCTGAAATAGCTAAATCAGCGCTACCATTAGCAACACTTGCTAGGACATTACTAAAGTCCATAGTAGAAATTTTAACCTTAACTCCAATCTTTTCAGCAATTTTATTGGCAAGATCAATGTCACTACCAACAACAACATTTTTTCCGTCCTTAATCATTTGGAACTCAAAGGGAGCATAGTCAGGACTTAGTGCTACAACCAACTCACCCTTATCTTTTATTTTTTGTAGGGAATCATCTTTGGTTGAGCTACTTTTTCCTCCACAACCAACCAAGCTAACTACTGAAAGGGTCAATAATAGACCTGCAAAAAATTTCTTCATAAACATCCTCTTTCTTGTATATTAATTCATTACTATACTTATAATTATACATATATTTTTTTATAAGTCAACAACATTTGCATAATTATTCATATTTTTTAATCCATGGCCTTTATTTCAAGAATGGTATCTCTAATTTGTGCCGCTAGTTCAAAGTCTAAAAGTTCAACTGCCTGATTCATTTGACCTTCCAATTCTTTAACAGCAAGATTTCTCTCCCTCTTATTCATTTCTGAATAATCAACAACTTCCTCTACCTCGCCCTCATCATTCTTTCTAGTAATTACAATATTATCTCGAATTTCCTTAATGATGGTCTTAGGTGTTATTCCGTGCTCTTCATTGTAAGCAATCTGGGTCTTTCTCCGTCTTGCAGTTTCATCAATGGCAATCTCCATGCTTTTAGTCATCTTATCAGCATACATAATAACAAGACCATTTGAATTACGAGCAGCACGCCCAATGGTCTGGATTAGACTACGTTCTCCCCTCAGGAATCCTTCCTTGTCTGCATCTAAAATAGCTACAAGGGATACTTCAGGAACATCAATTCCTTCTCTTAAGAGGTTAATTCCTATAAGGACGTCAAAAACTCCCAACCTTAAATCACGGATAATCTCGGTTCTTTCTAGAGTCTTAATATCGCTGTGGAGGTATTTTACCTTAATTCCCATCTCCTTAAAGTAATCGGTCAAATCTTCTGCCATTTTTTTAGTCAGAGTAGTAACAAAAACCCGCTCATTTTTTTCAACCCGCTCATTGATTTCACCTAGTAAATCATCAATCTGCCCCATAATTGGACGAACCTCAACTACTGGGTCAAGAAGTCCTGTTGGTCGAATGATTTGTTCTACTATGGTTTCAGTCTGCTCAGCCTCATAGGGACCAGGTGTTGCTGAAACATAAATAATTTGATGAACATGTTCTTCAAATTCTTCAAGCTTAAGCGGCCTATTATCCAAGGCACTAGGTAGACGAAAACCATAATCAACAAGCATTTGCTTTCTTGAACGGTCACCATTATGCATCCCTCTAATTTGTGGCATGGTAACATGTGACTCATCAACCATGATTAAAAAATCATCTGGAAAGAAATCTAACAGCGTATAAGGCGGCTCCCCTTCAGCTCGACCCTCCATATGCCTAGAATAGTTTTCTACCCCATTGGTATAACCCATCTCCCTAAGCATCTCGACATCATATTCAGTCCTTTGTTTTAACCTTTGAGCCTCTAACAGTTTACCCTCACTCTCGAAAACCTTTAGTTGGTCCTCAAGTTCGTGATTTATCCGTGAAATTGCTTCTTCCATGTGATCTTCATTAGTAACAAAGTGAGTGGCTGGGAAAATTGCCAGGTGATCAACCTGTCCTAAAACATGACCAGTTAATGCATCAATCTCCCTTATCCGGTCAATCTCATCTCCGAAAAACTCAACCCTAAAGGCATGCTCATCACGACTGGCTGGAAAAATTTCAACCACATCTCCCCGAACTCTAAAGCGTCCCCTTTGAAAATCAATATCATTTCGTTCAAATTGAATATCGACTAAGCTATTTAAAAGCATATCCCTTGATAATTCTTGACCTGGTCTCAAACTTACAACACTATCTTGGTATTCATCTGGATTACCCAAACCATAGATACAGGAAACAGATGCTACTACAATTACATCATTTCTTTCTAATAAAGAAGACGTAGCACTGTGACGCAATTTATCAATTTCATCATTTATAGAACTATCTTTTTCAATATAGGTATCACTGGAAGGAACATAAGCTTCTGGCTGATAATAATCATAGTAACTTACAAAGTATTCAACAGCATTGTCCGGAAAAAATTCCTTAAACTCTCCGTACAACTGACCTGCCAGTGTCTTATTATGGGCAATAACCAAGGTTGGTTTATTGACCTTTTGAATCACCTGACTCATGGTATAAGTTTTCCCGGTACCTGTTGCACCCAGTAAAACTTGTGCCTTCTCCCCATTTTCAACACCTTCAACTAACTCTTCTATGGCCTTGGGCTGATCTCCAGCTGGCTCATATTTTGAATGGAGAACAAACTTATTAGTATCAACCCTATCAATCATAAATCACCTCACAAACTTACTTTAAAATTAAATAATATCTAAGACAATTTTACTCTTTTTACACAAAAAAAGCTATTGGATACACTATCCAATAGCAATGACGGAGAAGAAGGGATTCGAACCCCCGCACCGATTTCTCGGTCTAACGATTTAGCAAACCGTCCTCTTCAGCCTCTTGAGTACTTCCCCATGAGAATATTATAATAAATTTCTCCAATAACTTCAATAATAAAATGAAGTATGGGCACGAGTGGACTCGAACCACCGACCTCACGCTTATCAGGCGTGCGCTCTAACCAGCTGAGCTACGCGCCCAAGTTTAACATATTTGTTAAATTGTGGTATGAACAAGTTACTTGTTCAAAGCGGGTGACGAGAATCGAACTCGCGACAACAGCTTGGAAGGCTGTAGTTTTACCACTAAACTACACCCGCTTATTAAATTAATGGCGCGAGACGGAATCGAACCGCCGACACATGGAGCTTCAATCCATTGCTCTACCAACTGAGCTACCGAGCCAATTACTTTAATGGACCTTGCAGGACTCGAACCTGCGACCACTCGGTTATGAGCCGAGAGCTCTAACCAGCTGAGCTAAAGGTCCTACAAAGTTTTTAAAAATATAGCGGCAGAGGGGATCGAACCCCCGACCTCCCGGGTATGAACCGGACGCTCTAGCCAGCTGAGCTACGCCGCCATTATGATAATAATATCAATCGGGAAGACAGGATTCGAACCTGCGACACCTTGGTCCCAAACCAAGTACTCTACCAAGCTGAGCTACTTCCCGTATTTATCTTTTAGATATTATTACCAATGCACCCTAGAGGAGTCGAACCTCTAACCGCCTGATTCGTAGTCAGGTACTCTATCCAGTTGAGCTAAGGGTGCTTATTATTAAATTAATGCCGAGGACCGGAATCGAACCGGTACGGTGATCACTCACCGCGGGATTTTAAGTCCCGTGCGTCTGCCAGTTCCGCCACCCCGGCTTGGGTATCTAAAGCGAACGACGAGGTTCGAACTCGCGACCCCCACCTTGGCAAGGTGATGTTCTACCACTGAACTACGTTCGCAATCTTTTAAATGCCGGCTACATGACTTGAACACGCGACCCTCTGATTACAAATCAGATGCTCTACCAACTGAGCTAAGCCGGCTGATATCAGATTCCTATTGGCATGAATCTGAAGTTTATGCGGATGAAGGGACTTGAACCCCCACGCCGTTAAGCGCTAGATCCTAAATCTAGTGCGTCTGCCAATTCCGCCACATCCGCGTATGACCCGTGCTGGGCTCGAACCAGCGACCCATTGATTAAAAGTCAATTGCTCTACCAACTGAGCTAACGAGTCTTCATACTTTAAGCTTTCGCTTAACGGTCCCGACGGGAATCGAACCCGCGATCTTCGCCGTGACAGGGCGACGTGATAACCGCTACACTACGGGACCTACAAATTGTTTATGGGAGTTAACGGGATCGAACCGCTGACCCTCTGCTTGTAAGGCAGATGCTCTCCCAGCTGAGCTAAACTCCCAATTCGCTTGGCGCCTACCTTATCTCACAGGGGGCAACCCCCAACTACTTCCGGCGTAACGAGACTTAACTTCTGTGTTCGACATGGGAACAGGTGTATCTCTCGTGCAATAAGCACCAAACTTGTTTGTAATCTTTCGATCACTCAAAATTGAATAATTTCTTCTATAACTCGAAACAACTTCAAATGTTGCTTGACTCTTATTTTAGGATAAGTCCTCGAGCGATTAGTACTAGTCCGCTACATGTGTCACCACACTTCCACTTCTAGCCTATCTACCTAATCATCTTTCAGGGCTCTTAACCAATAATTGGTGGGAAATCTCATCTTGAGGTGGGCTTCGCACTTAGATGCTTTCAGCGCTTATCCCTTCCCTACATAGCTACCCAGCGATGCTCTTGGCAGAACAACTGGTACACCAGCGGTAAGTCCATCCCGGTCCTCTCGTACTAAGGACAGATCCTCTCAAATTTCCTACGCCCGCGACGGATAGGGACCGAACTGTCTCACGACGTTCTGAACCCAGCTCGCGTGCCGCTTTAATGGGCGAACAGCCCAACCCTTGGGACCGACTACAGCCCCAGGATGCGACGAGCCGACATCGAGGTGCCAAACCTCCCCGTCGATGTGAACTCTTGGGGGAGATAAGCCTGTTATCCCCAGGGTAGCTTTTATCCGTTGAGCGATGGCCCTTCCATGCGGAACCACCGGATCACTAAGCCCGACTTTCGTCCCTGCTCGATTTGTAGATCTCGCAGTCAAGCTCCCTTATACCTTTACACTCTATGAATGATTTCCAACCATTCTGAGGGAACCTTTGGGCGCCTCCGTTACCTTTTAGGAGGCGACCGCCCCAGTCAAACTGCCCGTCAGACACTGTCTCCCACCATGATTAATGGTGCGGGTTAGAGTAGCCATAACACAAGGGTAGTATCCCAACAACGCCTCATCATACACTGGCGTGCATGAATCATAGGCTCCTACCTATCCTGTACATGTGGTACAGATACTCAATATCAAACTGCAGTAAAGCTCCATGGGGTCTTTCCGTCCTGTCGCGGGTAACCTGCATCTTCACAGGTACTAAAATTTCACCGAGTCTCTCGTTGAGACAGTGCCCAAATCGTTACGCCTTTCGTGCGGGTCGGAACTTACCCGACAAGGAATTTCGCTACCTTAGGACCGTTATAGTTACGGCCGCCGTTTACTGGGGCTTCAATTCATACCTTCGCTTACGCTAAGCACTCCTCTTAACCTTCCAGCACCGGGCAGGCGTCACCCCCTATACATCATCTTACGATTTAGCAGAGAGCTGTGTTTTTGATAAACAGTCGCTTGGGCCTATTCACTGCGGCTGACTTAAAGTCAGCGCCCCTTCTCCCTAAGTTACGGGGCCATTTTGCCGAGTTCCTTAACGAGAGTTCTCTCGCTCACCTGAGGCTACTCGCCTCGACTACCTGTGTCGGTTTGCGGTACGGGTAGATATTATTTAAACGCTAGAAGCTTTTCTCGGCAGTGTGACATCACATACTTCGCGACCTTAGTCGCTTCCCCATCACAGCTCAATGTTAGAAGTACAAGCATTTGACTCATACTACACCTCACTGCTTAGACCAGAATCCATTAACTGGCACATGTTAGCCTACTGCGTCCCTCCATCACTATAATATCTAGTACAGGAATATCAACCTGTTGTCCATCGGATACGCCTTTCGGCCTCTCCTTAGGTCCCGACTAACCCAGGGCGGACGAGCCTTCCCCTGGAAACCTTAGTCTTACGGTGGACAGGATTCTCACCTGTCTTTCGCTACTCATACCGGCATTCTCACTTCTATACGCTCCAGCACTCCTCACGGTATACCTTCGGCGCTGTATAGAACGCTCTCCTACCAATTACTTAAAAAGTAATTCCACAGCTTCGGTAATATGTTTAGCCCCGGTACATTTCGGCGCAGGGTCACTCGACTAGTGAGCTATTACGCACTCTTTGAATGGTAGCTGCTTCTGAGCTAACATCCTAGTTGTCTGTGCAACCCCACATCCTTTTCCACTTAACATATATTTTGGGACCTTAGCTGGTGGTCTGGGCTGTTTCCCTTTCGACTACGGATCTTAGCACTCGCAGTCTGACTGCCGTACATATGTCATTGGCATTCGGAGTTTATCTGAGATTGGTAATCCGGGATGGACCCCTCACCCAAACAGTGCTCTACCTCCAAGACATTTAAATTACGACGCTAGCCCTAAAGCTATTTCGGAGAGAACCAGCTATCTCCAAGTTCGTTTGGAATTTCTCCGCTATCCACAAGTCATCCAAGCACTTTTCAACGTACTCTGGTTCGGTCCTCCAGTGAGTTTTACCTCACCTTCAACCTGCTCATGGATAGGTCACATGGTTTCGGGTCTACATCATGTTACTAAAGCGCCCTATTAAGACTCGCTTTCGCTACGGCTCCGACTCTTCATCTTAACCTCGCAACATAACGTAACTCGCCGGTTCATTCTACAAAAGGCACGCTCTCACCCATTAACGGGCTCGAACTTGTTGTAGGCACACGGTTTCAGGTGCTATTTCACTCCCCTTCCGGGGTTCTTTTCACCTTTCCCTCACGGTACTGGTTCACTATCGGTCACTAGGGAGTATTTAGACTTGGGAGATGGTCCTCCCGGATTCCGACAAGATTCCTCGTGTCTTGCCGTACTCAGGATACTGCTAGGTATACATTCTATTTCGATTACGAGGCTATTACTCTCTCTGGCTTACCTTTCCAGGTAATTCTTCTATAAAATGTAAGTCCACGTTGCAGTCCTACAACCCCAAGGGACAAGTCCCTTGGTTTGGTCTTCTTCCGTTTCGCTCGCCGCTACTCAGGAAATCGCATTTGCTTTCTCTTCCTGCAGCTACTTAGATGTTTCAGTTCACTGCGTCTTCCTTCTCATACACTATGTATTCATGTATGGATAACATCCATTAGATGTTGGGTTCCCCATTCGGAAACTCACGGATCATCGCTTACTTACAGCTCCCCGTGAAATATCGTAGTTAGTCACGTCCTTCTTCGGCTCCTAGTGCCAAGGCATCCACCGTGCGCCCTTATTAACTTAACCTTTAATTTTGAATTATTAAATTCAGTTATAAGTTTTGATTTCTTCGTTTTTAAACTCTTTAAATCACAGCATTTTCGGTTTATTTCTTTGTTATATTAGAAATTATTCAATTTTCAATGATCGATTGGTAGTCATTCAACTACCTATGGAGCCTAGCGGGATCGAACCGCTGACCTCCTGCGTGCAAAGCAGGCGCTCTCCCAGCTGAGCTAAGGCCCCAATCTTCTTTGAGAAGATATATATCTTGTTTTAGGTATAAACCTCTCAAAACTAAACAATGCAAAACTAAATGTGCAGGTATCCTCGTATTTTCCTTAGAAAGGAGGTGATCCAGCCGCACCTTCCGATACGGCTACCTTGTTACGACTTCACCCCAATCATCTATCCCACCTTAGGCGGTTGGCTCCTTACGGTTACCTCACCGACTTCGGGTGTTACAAACTCTCGTGGTGTGACGGGCGGTGTGTACAAGGCCCGGGAACGTATTCACCGCGGCGTGCTGATCCGCGATTACTAGCGATTCCGACTTCATGTAGGCGAGTTGCAGCCTACAATCCGAACTGAGAGAAGCTTTAAGAGATTAGCTTGCCGTCACCGGCTTGCGACTCGTTGTACTTCCCATTGTAGCACGTGTGTAGCCCAGGTCATAAGGGGCATGCTGATTTGACGTCATCCCCACCTTCCTCCGGTTTATTACCGGCAGTCTCGCTAGAGTGCCCAACTTAATGATGGCAACTAACAATAGGGGTTGCGCTCGTTGCGGGACTTAACCCAACATCTCACGACACGAGCTGACGACAACCATGCACCACCTGTATCGAGTGTCCCGAAGGAACTCCCTATCTCTAGGGATAGCACTCGTATGTCAAGACCTGGTAAGGTTCTTCGCGTTGCTTCGAATTAAACCACATGCTCCACCGCTTGTGCGGGCCCCCGTCAATTCCTTTGAGTTTCAACCTTGCGGTCGTACTCCCCAGGCGGAGTGCTTAATGCGTTAGCTGCGACACTCAGGGGTGGATACCCCCGAACATCTAGCACTCATCGTTTACGGCGTGGACTACCAGGGTATCTAATCCTGTTTGCTCCCCACGCTTTCGAGCCTCAGCGTCAGTTACAGTCCAGAGAGCCGCTTTCGCCTCCGGTGTTCCTCCATATATCTACGCATTTCACCGCTACACATGGAATTCCACTCTCCTCTACTGCACTCAAGTTCACCAGTTTCCAATGCTTACAATGGTTGAGCCACTGCCTTTTACATCAGACTTAATGAACCGCCTGCGCTCGCTTTACGCCCAATAAATCCGGACAACGCTTGCCACCTACGTATTACCGCGGCTGCTGGCACGTAGTTAGCCGTGGCTTTCTGGTAAGATACCGTCAGCCAGTGATCTTTCCACTATCACTGGTGTTCTTCTCTTACAACAGAGTTTTACGATCCGAAAACCTTCTTCACTCACGCGGCGTTGCTCGGTCAGACTTTCGTCCATTGCCGAAGATTCCCTACTGCTGCCTCCCGTAGGAGTCTGGGCCGTGTCTCAGTCCCAGTGTGGCCGATCACCCTCTCAGGTCGGCTATGTATCATCGCCTTGGTGAGCCTTTACCTCACCAACTAGCTAATACAACGCGGGTCCATCTCATAGTGTACCAATTGGCACTTTCAACTCTGTATCATGTGATACTAAGTGTTATGCGGTATTAGCTACCGTTTCCAGTAGTTATCCCCCTCTATAAGGCAGGTTACCCACGCGTTACTCACCCGTTCGCTGCTCATCCATCTAGTACAAGTACCAGATTTCAGCGCTCAACTTGCATGTATTAGGCACGCCGCCAGCGTTCGTCCTGAGCCAGGATCAAACTCTCATATAAATTATGAGCAGACTCTTAAGAGTCACTAGCTCGCTTTTGTTGCTTTATTTATTGTCAAAATTGACAGTTGAATGTTTAAACATTCACCCTGCACATTTGGTTCGTTTTGCTTTGTTCAGTTTTCAAAGGTCTATCGTCATCTCTTGCGAGACAACTTCATTAGTTTATCAAAACTTGTTTTACTTGTCAACTACTTTTTTAAAGTTTTTTTGACTCAAGTTTTAAGCTGTTGCCCTCAGACAACTTTTATAGTTTACTATGACTAGAAGTCTTTGTCAACTACTTTTTTAACTTTTTTCTTAGTTATTTAACTGGATTAATTAACTAAGTGTTGCCCTCAAGCAACTTTGTTAGTTTACCATCTATAGGACACTCTGTCAACATGTTTTTTTAACTTTTTTCAAAGTCTTAAATCACAATAAGTTGACCTGCCCTTGACAGTGTTATTAGTTTATCAATCTTTTGAATAATTGTCAACGCTTTTTTTGAAAAAAATTAAAAAAAATACCTACAGGAAAAAATCCCGTAGGTATTAGTTAATCTGAGCCCACGCTTAGTATCTTTGACTTAAGAACTCTTTCATTTTTTTCTTCAATCTACTCTTTGCATTAGGACTGCATTTGTCACCTTTGATCACCATGAGCATTATTTGAAACTCTTTTTCCGTGAGTGTTTTTACAAATTCTTTTAAATCAATCAATGAGGAAACCTCATCGCAAACACTCATTGCCTTATTGGTCGCTATCAAATCACCATACTCGTGGACATCTAAATAGGCCTGTTCATTAAATTTTCTTTTTTCAGCTTCTTGCTTGCGGTAAGTATCAGTTAGATGCTGGTTGTATTTTGTTTTGAAATAACTAAATAAAACTGAGACCTCAAGCTCTAGTTCTAAAAGTTTAGCCAAAATAATCCTTCCCTCTTGGTAGTAATCATCCTTATCCCACAAAGTGATACGGATTCTTTTCATTTCATTTACAATAATTGGGATAAATTCTTTGAACAATTCTTCAAAATAGCAGCTATCATCTGATCTTATCATATTAATCCTCCGTTTTCTAATTTGGATAGAAAAATTTCTATCTGGTTATGGCGACTGTTTTACAATATTATCAGAATCTTTTTAAAATTGTCAAAAATTTATACCCATTTTTTATATAAAGATTAAAATTTTATCTTATCTTTAATAAAAAATTTAAACTAACCCAAATAAAGGCTTATTGGAAGGATTACTTCTTTTTCAACCTCTTCACCCTGTATTCTTTTTTCCAAGAGCTCTATTGCTTTTTCGGCCATCTCTTCAATCGGCTGGATAATAGTTGGTAGATTAGGTTGAAGAATCCTTGAGATTTTTGTTCCATCAAAACCGATGACTTTAAGGTCTTCAGGTACTCTTTTCCCTCCTTTACGGGCTATATCAATGATCATGGCTGCTTCGACATCATTTCCCGCAAAAATTCCGTCTACCTGAGGATTTTCATCAAGCATGTCTTTGATTACCTTCTTCTTCTCTTCTATATCAAGTTCGAAATAAACGGAGTAGGCTCTGGGAGGAAGGCCCAAATCAATCATGGTATCCTTATAGGCTAAATGCCTCAAATCACTTGGCATATCGAGAATGCTTTTTCCTGTTGTATGAATGATATAACGCGCACCTTGATCATATAAGTAATTGGTAGCAAGAACACCACCTGCATAGTTATCACATTCTACGACAGGGATGTCGTCACTCAAGGTTCTTTCAATGGCTACGATGGGAAGGTTATTGTATTTATATTCCTTAATTCCAGTATTATGGGTTCCAACAATTAAGCCGTCAACCTGTCTGGTCAGAAGTTGATTTAAATAGTCACTTTCCTTATCAGAATCATTAAGGGAATTTCCGACTAGTACCTTATAGCCTTTTTGATAAAGCTTCTTTTCAAGTTCTTCGATTAATTCTCCGAAAAAGGGATTACTTACAACTGGAAAAAGTAAACCGATAATATCTGTTCTTTGCTTATGAAGCTGTCTTGCGACTATATTGGGTTGGTAATTTAATTCCTGCATGGCCTGGTAAACTTTTTCGATGGTTTCTTCACTCAGGTAGCCTCTCTTGTTTAAGACTCTTGATACTGTCGTTTTAGAAACATTTGCCAGGCGGGCTACATCTTCTAATTTAGGTTTCATATTACTTCCTTTTTATTTTTTCAAAGTATAACAAAAAATATCTGCCCATGTACAGGCAGATATTTAATCTTTTTAAGATATTTTATTTGATCTTGTAGTCAATTGCTTTGTTATCTAGTTGGTAAGTTACGTATTCACCTGAAATCTCTGTAGCAGCTTTTAGGGAAATTGTTGGGTTTCCTTCAATGTAGAAGCGTTCAGTAAAGACAACCTCACCAGAGTTAATGAAAATTTCAACTGAACTTGTATCAACTAGGATATGAAGGTCATATTCATTTTTGTTAACTTCAAGATTTGCAAAACGGTCGTCACCTTCACGGTCAACACGTTTAAGGGTAAATTTACCATTAGCTTGGTCATAGTTTAGGTTCATTAGAACATTTGCTTGCTCATCCTGTAAATTAAGCTCAAATGATCCTTCTGTTTTAAAGTCAGCTCTAATTTCAGCACTATTCGTTTGTCCTTCAAGAAGGTTAACTTCTGTTGAGTTGATTGAAGCCTTAACTAATTCTTCAGTTCTTAGGTCTTTAATTTCTCTAACAGGTTTCATGAATAGTTTGTCCCCGTGAAGGCTTAATTCCCTTGGGAATGTTAGAGCTCCAGCCCATCCGTCAGCTTTTTCTGGCATGTCACTTTCCCACATAGCCATCCAAGCAAAGACTAAACGGCGTCCGTCAGGTGCAAGGGCTGTTTGAGTTGCATAGAAGTCATGACCAAAGTCAAGTTCTGTGAATTCACCGCGGTTAAACTTGTGGTTTTCATCCATTTTACCAACGAAGTATCCTGTTTGGAAAAGGTTACGGTATTTTTCATCTTGAGCCTTAATTCCTTGAGGAGATGTTAGAAGGATGTCTTTACCGTCAATTGTAAAGAAGTCAGGACATTCCCACATAAATCCTTCTTTTTCAACACTTTCAGCATAGCTAATGTCTGTTAGGTAAGTCCAGTCGATTAAATCTTGTGATTTGTAAATGATTACACGTCCAAGACCTTTTTTGTTTTGGTTTCCAAGAACCATGTAGAAGTCTTCGCCCTCTTGCCAAACTTTAGGATCACGGAAGTGGTGAGTACTATCTTCTGGTGCTGATGAGATTACTGGGTTCTGGGCAATTTTTTCAAATTTAATTCCGTCTTCAGATACGGCTACGTTTTGGTTTTCCCAGAAGTGTTCAGGATCTCCGTCTCCGTAGTAGTGGTGACCAGTGTAAACTAGGTAAAGTTTGTCATCTTTAACAATTGCTGAACCTGAGAAGCATCCACCTTCATCGATTCCTTCAGTATCTGGAGCTAGCGCAATTGGAAGAGTTTCCCAGTGGATTAAATCTTTACTCCTTGCATGTCCCCAGTGCATTGGTCCCCAGTTTTCTGAGTATGGGTGGTGTTGGTAGAAAATGTGGTAGTAACCTTTAAAGTAGCAGAATCCATTTGGATCATTAATCCAACCATTTGCTGCAGCTACGTGGTAACCTAGGCGGAAACGTTCGTCAGTAATTTGTACAAATTCTTGAGTTGTTGTAGTTGTTGTCATAATTTTTTCCTCTTTCTTTTCTTATAATTTTTAATCTGCTAAAGGTTGACCATTAACATCTTCATTATCACCTTTTAGGATGAAGAATCCGTAAATAGCGGCTACTAAAACAATTAGTGAGATAATTTTAAAGGTTCCACTGTAACCAATGTGGTCTCTAAGCATACCTAGTGGAGTCGATAGAATTACTTGTCCAATTTGGGCTGCCACTTGGAAACCAATCATATAAAGAGTTGCTGATAGTTTTGTATTAAAGTGGAGGGTGAAATATCTAAAGATAGATAGGGTAAATAATGGTACTTCTAAAGAGTGAAGCATTTTGATTCCTGATACGGCAATCGGGTTAGTTACAAATCCGCAAAGACCGATACGTAGGAACATGATTGTAGTTCCTAAAAGAAGAGTTTTTCTTACTCCAACTTTTTTCATAAGGATTGGCACAAGACCTAGCATGATTGCTTCAACGAAAACCTGGATACTGTTAAGAGTTCCGTAAGTTTTTTGACCGATAGCATCAGTAGAAAATAGGTTGGTGTAGAAATCCGGGAACATTTGTTGGTCAAATACATTGTAGAAAGTCCAAGAGAACATTACAAAGAAAATGACTTGCCAAAGCATTGGGATTTTTAAAAGAGCAAATGTATCTTTAAGTTTTGGTGATGAATTATCATTTTTCAATTCATCAATGGCTTTAACTGCTTCTCTTTCTTCCTTTGGTCTCCAGAAGATTAAGTCAAGAAGAAGTCCTACCCCAATAATTGATCCACCCCAGAAGTTAAGCTGTGGATTTTTTACAAATAAGAAACCGGCAACTAGGGCTGATACGGCATATCCAAATGATCCCCAAGCACGGGCTTGACCATAAGCAAAACCGAAGACCCTAGAGAAACGCTCTGTTGTTGCCTCTAAAATACCCACGGCAGACAGATAGGCTGCTGATAAGAAGATTGCTCCTACCCAAGCTCCAATCATGAAGTGATCTTGAATCAAAGGAGTGTAGACATAGATGAAAAACGGTGCTATAAGAGCTGCTAAAACTGCGTTAAAGATAAGTAAATGTCTTTTAATAAAGAGCTTATCCTGAATTGTTCCGTAGATGAACATAAGTGTTAAACTAGCAACAGAGTTGATTGAGAAAATGGTACCTACCTGACTTCCTGATAGCCCTAAACCATTACTCTTAGATGTTAACCATAGTTGGAAAAAGCTCCACCAGATTCCCCATGATGCGAAAAATAGGAACATGGTAGTCGAACTCTGTAAATAAGATGGATTTTTCAGTTGATTAAAACTTTTCGACGATTTCATAATAAATAAACTTCCTCACGTATGTCAACCGATTAATATATAGGCCAAAAAAATATTTATCCTGGTTGATTATTTTTAAAGAAAACGTTTTCTTAAATATAGAATATACTATTTGGATAAACATGTCAACCGATTAACTTAAATTTTTGTAAAATATTTAACTAAATTTACAAGACTAATTAATTTTCTTTTCTATAAAAAAAGGATCATTCAAGATCCTTTAGGCTTACAAAACATTTTTACTTTTTAATTGTGAAAGTAGGGCGCGTGAGATAGGCCCTACTACTAGCAGTTGGAGGGGCAAGGCCATGATAAAGTTCATTCCCCAAGCCTTAAGGTAGCTGCTAAAATTTAGAGACGAAAATCCTGCTTCAATAACAATCCCAAAAATAGACATGAATGATACCATTCCAAGAACCATGCAGGTTGAGATTGAAAGGATAAGTTGGATTTTTTTATTTTTATCAACGAAAGGTAAACTGAAGGCTATTTTCTTAGCAATAGGTCCCACAACTACAACATCCAAGAAAAAGGCCACGATAAATCCTGGGACAAGACCCTTTAAAAAATTCCCGGTCGACAAGTCCCCGTGAAGAAGTAAATTATAAACACTCATTCCTGTAACCATTAAAAGGCACATGATAACTGTGAAAAAGATTCCTTGTTTTTTATTTTCTGGCATATAAAATAACTCCTTAAAATTTTTATTCTTTAAACAACCTTGCCAGTCTATCATAAAAAAATTTTCCTCGTAAGTTACTTTTTGGTTACAGATTGGAGTAATTTTGAAGGGCTAAACTATTGCAGAAAAAGCTTTCAGGAAGTATTTCAAGAGTTTTTGAAAGGAGATGGAAAAATAATGCTCAAAGGGCAATTTACGCAGACCTTCCCGTTATATTATAGATAGGATTCTAAAAACAATAAATTAGCTCCTCCTATTTATCTTTATCTATTATTTCATAGTACTTAGCCGCTATTTTATTCTTTATTTCATTTTTCAAGTTGCGAATATTAGCTCTGGACCAATTTATTTCATCTATTACAGATAAATCTGAGTACTTTAATTTTGCACCCGGATATTTTTCTATGATCTTAGTAATAGTAATCTTCTCAAAATTCATCCCCCAGTTTTGTTTTTCTTCTAAGGATAGAGGAGTTAGTTCAAATATTAGGTTAAATCTCGAAAGGAGCTCCGGAGAAAAATGTTTTAAGAGTTCATTTTCCGAGGAATTTGAGGTAAAAATAATTATATAGCCGCTTAAATCGAATTCTCTTCCCAGTGAATCCGTGAATTTACCGTCTTCTAGGAGTTCTAAGAAAAAATTTTTTACCGCCCCACTGGATTTTTCAAATTCATCAATAATAATTACAGAGGAACTATTATTTAAAATTTTAGATGATAATTCTCCCTCTTCGCTTCCTTTATAACCACGTGGACTCCCAATTAAACTAGAGAGAGACTCTTGTCCACTATAATTCCCCAAATTTATTTTTATTATCCCAGAATTCGGATTGAGTTCTTTCGATAAAATTCGCCCTGCCTCAGTTTTTCCTATCCCACTTTCACCTAAAATTAGACAAGAAACTAAATCCTGGTCATCTATAAAATTGAATAATCTAAACTTTCGAAGTTCTTCAAATAATCGTTTTTTAAAATATGGGTGCCCTATCAATAACTTACTGAATTTACTTTCCAAATCATCCAACTGCGCCTCGCCGAGATCCAGAATTCTGCCAGATGTTTTTATTCCAAGTTTTTCTTCCAAGATTTCAAACTCTATATCTTCCCCTTTTAAGGAATATTTCAATTTATCAAAAATTAAGCGCTCCACCACAAATACATATTGTTCATCACTCTGGAGCAATTGCAGAAAAGTCTCAATTATTTCACAGCTTTGGCTGGACTCCACTATTAAACTACTTAGGTCATAAACTATGTAATCTAAATCGAGAGTCTCTATGACATTTTGGCTCAAGTTATCAATTTTTAAATATTCAATCGGCCTATCTAAATCTCCCTCTAACTGCGAAATTGCTTTTTTGCGATTTATTTTACTATATCCAAATATCTTTTTCAAAATTGTCCCCTATTTTAAAAATTTGCTCTCTTGAATTACTGAAATTATATCTAGATAATGTACTTCTTCCTCCCCAGAGGAAATTTCATGCTGATTGGTTTTCCAATCGCTCTCTTTTTCTATTTGCACGTTAGCCGCCTTATCCTGTGAAAAATTTTGTTGATTTAGACTATTCAAATACGAAATTCTATTCAATTTCTCTTCAATACGCTTCTTTTGATATTTTCCCTTATATATTCCTACAAGAGTGAATCTTCCCAATTCCAATTCAGACATATGATGATTATTTTCCAGTTCTCCTTCAAGTGTGAGAGGAATATTGAACATTATTTTTTCAGTTGAGGAAGATCCCTCAAAAACATAGGAACTATCTTTTAAAAATACCTCTAAGATTTTGTTTATATCTATACTTTCATTGAGGTTACTAAGCACACCTGCAGTTAGAATATTGATTCCTGTAATATCATTAGCGTTAGTAAGACTTATTTCCACATTTCTAATTTTTACAAGATCTCCTTCATGTGCTTCGGACAAGTTACGTTTTTCAACGGATTTATTCACTACTTCGCGCAGAAGAATTGATTGAGAATAGATTATTTTAGATAACTCCTCCCTTCGTTGTCCCGATGAGCGTGTTATTTCGCCCTCTCCTTTCACTTTTGGGCCCAAATTCCCAAGGAATGGTACTTGGAATTGAATATCAGCATTTCCACTTCCCTTGGCCCCATTGCTCTTATCTTCAGTAGTACGCTCTTCGGTAGTACGCTTATTATTAATTAATAAAGCTAGCTCATAAACCTTCTTTTCATTCATATAGTAGGTAGTAAATGACATAAAATCCTCCAATAATAATTATTACAATAAGAAAAACACCACTACTTTTTAATATAAATAGCGGTGTTCTTCTTATATTTATCTAATTCCAAGAGCAATACGAGCGTAACGGCTCATCTTGTCTACAGTCCAGGCTGGATACCAAACTAGTTTTACTTCTGATTCGGTAACTTCTGGTACTTCTTTTAGGGCGTCATGAATTTGATCAGTTAGGATATCAGCCAGAGGGCAACCCATAGTTGTTAGGGTCATCTTGATTTCTGTGAAGCCGTTGTCTTCAAAAGAAATTTCGTATACAAGGCCTAGGTTGATAATATCAACCCCAAGCTCTGGGTCAATTACTGATTCAAGGGCAGTAAGGATTTTATCCTTGATTGCTTCAACTTCTTCTGTAGTATATTTATCAGCCATTTTATTTTCTCCTTTGGATTATAGCCTTTATCAGGTAAAAATTATAGGAAGTCTTTCAGACGTTTGCTGCGGCTTGGGTGGCGTAGTTTACGAAGGGCTTTAGCCTCGATTTGGCGGATACGCTCACGGGTTACATCAAAGACCTTACCCACTTCTTCAAGGGTACGCATTTTACCGTCATCGATACCAAAACGCAGGCGAAGAACATTTTCTTCACGGTCAGTTAGAGTATCTAGAACTTCGTCAAGTTGCTCGCGCAAGATAACACGAGTTGTATGGTCAACAGGGTTTTCAATAACCTCATCTTCAATGAAGTCACCAAGGCGGCTGTCGTCTTCTTCTCCGATTGGAGTTTCTAGACTAACTGGCTCTTGGGCGATTTTGAGGATTTCACGAACCTTGTCTGGCGCCATATCCATTTGCTCACCAATTTCTTCTGGGGTTGGTTCGCGGCCAAGGTCTTGAAGTAGTTGACGTTGGATACGGATTAATTTGTTGATTGTTTCAACCATGTGAACTGGGATACGGATGGTACGAGCCTGGTCGGCAATGGCACGAGTAATGGCCTGACGAATCCACCAAGTCGCATAAGTTGAAAACTTGAATCCCTTAGTATGGTCAAATTTTTCAACAGCCTTCATAAGACCCATGTTACCTTCTTGGATCAAATCAAGGAACTGCATACCGCGTCCTACATAACGTTTAGCGATACTTACAACCAGACGAAGGTTGGCTTCAGCCAGGCTTTGTTTGGCAAATTCATCACCTGCCACAATAGCTTCAGCTAGAGCTGTTTCTTCTTCCATAGTTAGAAGGGAAACTCGTCCGATTTCCTTAAGGTACATACGAACTGGGTCATCGATTTTAACACCAGCTGCTGCTGTTAAATCCTCATCTGATTCTTGACCAAGATTTGGATCATCCTTAAGAGCCATTGAACTTGGATTTCCGTCCTTATCAACGATTGAAATTCCAGCGTCCTGAACCCTTTGAAGGACATCATCAATTTTATCAGCTTCAAGTTCTAGACTTGCTACTAAATCTTTAGTTAGGACATCATCAACAACTATTCCTTCAGCCTTGTGAGCTCGGATAAAGTTTGCGATAGCAATATCAACACTTGTTACATCTTTTTTTACATTTTTCTTAGTTGTCAAATTTATCTCCTTAGTCTAAAAGTTTCTTTTGTTTTATAAACTCTAGGGTAAGTTCCATTTCTTTTTCTAAATTACCAGTCTTTTTGGCAACATCCAGCTGTTTTTTTAAATCCTCAAGCTTCAAAAGCTTATTTTCCCTAACAAATGCCTTAAGGACATCTTTTATTTCCTCCTTGGCAAGTTGTTTGGGTAAGTTAAGGGATTTCATCTGATACCACAGATTGGATAAATCCTCTGGTAGGCTATGAACCAACTGGGTTTCATCTATCCTTTCAAGGGACATATACTGGAGAAGGACTGCTTCAAAAAGCCTCTGGTAATTTTTATGCCTAAAGGAAAAGTCTTCATCATCCATTATTTCATTTAATAAATAAGGATGGGAGATTAACCTTTGAAGCAAATACTGTTCTGTTTTTTCTAATCGGGAGAGTTTGGGAGAGTATTCCTCCTGCACAATTCTCACTGGAGCATGCACCGGCTGCCTGTTAAAATTAGGCTCCCAGTCTGCTTGCACCTCCTGATTAATTTGATTTGTATTTTCCTGCCTTCTAACCAATTCCTCAAGTTTTTGGTAGGTGAAGGTTGGCAGAAGACCTTCTAGCTTATTAAGGTAGGCACTTTGTCTTGCCGTACTTAATTCACTAGCTATTAGGGGAATAATTTTATCTAAATAATTACTTTCCTCTTCGAGATTTGCATTGGGTAAAGGTTTTAAGTAGTCAATTAAGAACTCAGTCTCACTTACCCTCCCTCTTTCCATCAGTGTTTTGAGGGTACCTGGATATTTTTTTTCATACTCATCAGGGTCAAGATTATCAGGCACCTGAACGATTTGAACTTTTTTACCAGCCAAAAGAGAAAGTGACTTATAGGCTGCATTCTGCCCTGCCTTATCCCCGTCATAAAGGAGGATGAAATTATTAACAATTCTCGCTAACTTCTTAACATGGTGGCTTGTAAGAGCTGTTCCCATGGTTGCTACAACATTAGTCACACCAGCCTTATAGGCAGCTATAACATCCATGAAGCCTTCCATCAAATAAACTTCCTTTGACTTACTGGCTACTGCCTTGGCTCTATTTAAATTATAGAGCTCATAGCTTTTATTAAAAATGGGGGTCGCCGGTGAATTCTTATACTTGGCTTCCTTCTTATAGATTGCCTGCTCAGTCCAAATACGACCGGAAAAGGCAATGATATGATTATGCTCATTAGCTAGGGGGAACATTATCCGGTTCCTAAAGGAATCAAAGATTTTATTCTCCGTAAAAGTAAAAAGACCTGATTCAGATAAGACCTTCTCTTCAAACTTGTTTGCTAGAAACTGGTACAAGATATCAGGTTCATCAGGGGCTAAGCCAATCCCGAATTGTTCAATTATCTGATCATCAATCCCCCGGGCATAAAGATATTCCTTGGCCTTTTTCCCAAGCTCTGTTGAGGTTAAGACCATATGATAAAACTTACTGGCCTGGGCGTGAATATCAAATAAACTCTGATGGGGATTTTCCCGTTTGGGACCTTCATCAATTTCTAAGTTTATTCCTGCATATGCTGCAACTTCTTTTACGCTATCTAAAAAACTTATTTGCTTATAGTCTTCTAAAAATTTTATTACATCTCCAGACTTACCACAACCAAAACAGTGGTAAAACTGCTTGTCTGAATTTACATTAAAACTTGGAGTTTTTTCACCATGAAAGGGACAGAGACCTAGATAGTTCCTTCCTGTCTTGGTCAGAGCTATATATTGGGAGATAACATCTACAATATTAACGCTAGACTTAATGACAGCAATCTCTTCTCGGTCAAGTTTTGCCATATTTATCACCTCCAAACCAAAAAAAGGGCGCAAATAACCAAGTCTTATTGTACCACAAAATTAAAGTTAGTAAAGAAAAATATCCTAAACTTGATTTAAAAAATAAGTTAATCCTCCCTAGTTTGAAAGATTAACTTACTATTAATTATTGATTTTGTTCCCTTAGTTTTTCAAGCCTTCTTTGTCTTTTTTTAGTAAGGTCTCTGACACCACCACGAGGGAGAATATCCTCTGATTCAACCTTACTTTGCTGCTTGTGGCCATCATAGTTATCAAGGAAGTTTATGACCTCTCGGACAACTGCCGTAGGGGTTGATGCTCCGGCCGTTACAGCTACAGTTGTCACATTTTCAAGCCATTCTAATTTAATCTCACCAACATCAGCCACCCTGTAGGCCTTGACTCCTGCCTGCTCCTCAGAAACCTGGGCCAGGCGATTACTATTATTACTTCTTGGATCGCCAACAACTATTGTTAGATCACAGCCCACAGCTTGCTCAGCAACAGCCTGCTGGCGTTCATTGGTGGCCTGGCAGATATCCCTATGAATTTCAGCCTGGGGATATTTTTTTAAAATGGCATTCATGATATCTTCAACATCCCACATGCTCATAGTCGTCTGATTAGTCACAAAAATATCGCCTTCAATCCTTAAGTCATTGATTTGTGCTTCCTTGGATATCAAATGTATTTTTGTATCAGAAATACCTAAAACACCTTCTGGTTCAGGATGACCTTCTTTACCAATATAAATCACGGTCTTGCCGTCCTCAATTTTCTTTCGGACAATTTCATGGGTTATTAAAACATCTGGACAACTAGCATCAATTGTTACCAGGCCTTTTTCGTCAGCTTTTTTTCTAACCTGATCACTAACCCCGTGGGCTGTAAAAATAACGGTCCCTGAATCAATTTTATCTACTATTTCTAAACGATTATGACCATCAATTGTTTTAATCCCGATACTTTCAAAGGCACTTGTAACATGGGCATTATGGACAATCATTCCTAAGATGTAAATCGGACGAGGCAAACTTTCATCCATGGCTACATTTTTAGCAATAACCATAGCATCAATCACTCCGTAGCAGTACCCCATAGGGGTTATATGTTTAATTTTCATTTTATTCCTCTTATGTTCGAAAAACTTATTTTAGCGATTATTGGTTAAAAATTCAAGAAATCTCACTTGCAATAAAAAAGAAAATCTCTACTAAGATTCTCTTTCTTCAAATTCTATTTCAGTCAAGAGCTCTTCCTGCATCTCATATTGTTCAGCAAGAGTGACAAGCTCCCTCCTTTTCTCATCGGCACTAATATTTAAGACAAAACCTACACCGACGGATAGGATTAAAAGACTGTTCCCCCCTTGCGATAGGAAGGGGAAGGTTACTCCTGTTTCTGGAATTAAACCTGATAAACCACCAACATTAACAAATACTTGCATCAAAAAGAGCGCTGCTACTCCAATACACATCATCGAGTTGAAAGGATCCTTTGATTTAATACCAACCTGCATAATTCTTAAGATTAAAAAGAACAATAGGGCTAAGATTACAATGGCTAGAATTACTCCAAACTCTTCAATAACGATTGAATAAACAAAGTCAGTTGAGGCTTCAGGTAGGTAACCTTTTTTCTGGACGCTATTTCCTAGTCCCCGGCCAAACCAACCACCATTGCTTATGGCATAGTAACTGTTGGCCATTTGGTGACCGGCATCACTTAAGTCCTCAAAGGGGTTTAAAAAGGCAACTAGACGTTTATTGATATATGAAAAACGGGCTAGAGGACCCCCAAAGAGATTTCCACCTGTAAGTTTAAGGAGAAGGTAACCAAAGAAGAGGCTACAAACTCCTAGTAAAAATGCTAGGTTGAACCAACCCTTACTAATACCGCTTGAAAAAATCATAACAGCTACAATCCCTAAGATTAGGATTAGGTTACCCATGTCGGGCATCATTCCAATTAGGATGGCACTTAGTAGAAACTGACTGAGCCAGCCCCCCTTCCAAACACCTTTAATGTCTTCCTTGTAGATTTCGTCTTGATTTTTGGCAAAGGTTGCAGCCAGCTGCCAGACGATTAATATTTTCAGATACTCAACTGGCTGGACTGAGAATTTTCCAATGAAAATCCAGCCGTGGGCCCCATTAACCTCAGGGGCCAAGAATCTGGCGGCGGCTAAAAGCATGATTTCAATCCACATGATTCCCCTGATAAACCTAGTATTTCGCAAGAAACTAAGTTTCATATGGTAGAGGACATAGATTACAATCAAACTAAGTATCCAGAAGATGGTTTGGGAGATAACCTGTGCTGCTGGGTTCCCTCCTGCGTCAACCTGCAGGGGTGCTGTGGTTGAATATACAACGACTAATCCAATAATTGATAGAACAAAGTAGGGGATTAGAATCGAATAATTTAAAAAATTACTTTTCTTTAATACGGTTTTCATTAGAACCTCGGTTTATATCTTATTATAAAATAACTGCTTTCAATTGTACCACTTTTTAAGACCAAAAAAAAGAAGCTTTTCCATCCTTCTTTTTTGGTCCTTAGGAATTTAACTAGGCCTCCTCATGCATGGTAACCTTTCTTTCCTTAGGGCAATATTTTAATACCTTAACTTTTTCTGGGTGGTTACGCTTATTTTTGCTGGTAATATAGTTTTTACTACCACATTCACCACACCTTAAATTTATTTTTACACGCATTTAAAATCTCTTTTTCCAATAATTACTAAAATGTATCCTACACCTATAAATTTCGACTATGATCTAAATAATTTACCTAAATAACTTATTTTTTATCAGCCAGAAGGGCCTCCAGCAGATTTTCAACCTGCTCCTTAGTGGCCTCTCTTGTAGTAGAATTATCAATAATTCTATCTGCAAGCTCTCTTTTTTCCTCAAGTGGCATTTGACTATCGATTCTTTTTTGGGCTTCAGCTGCACTTAAGTTATTTCTCTTCATAAGTCTTGCAAGCTGAATCTCTTGAGGGACATAGACCAACCAAACTTGGTCAAAATAATCATATTTTCCTTCAAAAAGTAAGGGAATATCCATAAAAATGATACCCTGACCTTTATTCTTTCTAAAATCTGCCTGTAAGAGTTCCCTTCTTTTTTGGGCTAGGGATTCCCTAATAACCTTATTTTGGATAAGGGATATTTTTTCCAGTAGTTTCTTATCTGCAAATACATAGCTGGCAATTTTTTTACGATCAAGCTCGCCATCTTCTTGAATAAATGATGGACCTAACTCTTTTTCTATTATCTGGTAAAGAGGTTGGCCCTTTTTTTGCAGGTCATGAACCACCTGATCGGCATCAATGACTTGGTATCCTTTATCCCTTAAAAAATTAGTTACTGTCGATTTGCCAGAAGCTATACCTCCGGTCAGACCAATAACATTAGTCATTCAAATCACCTTCCTTCAGGCTAGGCTGGCAGTAAGGACAAAAATGAGTCCCTCGGCCTGAGAGTTTGAATTTTTCAATGGGAGTGCCACAGCGGGGGCAAGGGACACCGACTTTTCCGTAAACTCTTAATTTATCCTGATAACTTCCCTTATCACCCAAAGCGTTCTTATAAGTTCTAATGCTACTTCCACCGCTTGCAATAGAATCTTCTAAGACATCAATAATTGCATCCCGAAGGACTGCAATTTTTTCATAGGGAATAAGATTTGCAGGATCCCCTGGGAAGATTTTAGCCAGCCAAAGAACCTCATCTACATAGATATTTCCAAGACCTGCCACGAGGGTTTGGTCTAGTAAATATGGTTTGATGATTTTTTTTGACTTATGGAGGCTTTGGTAAAAATCAGCCAAATCAAAGTCTGTCTGGGTAGGTTCGGGACCTATCTTTTTTGATATAAAGTAGCCATCAAGGGCCTGCTCTTTCATAAGTTCCATGGTTCCAAACTTCCTGACATCTTGGTAGACCAAGGTTGATCCATCATCAAAACCAATGAAGACATGATAGTGCTTGTTCGAAGGAACCTCGCCTTGATACAAATTGTACTTACCTTCCATTCTCAGATGGCTAATAACAACATCATTACTTAATTTTAGGATAAGGTATTTCCCCCTACGCCCTACTGATTCAACAACCTGACCAAGAAGGGCTTGTTCAAACTCCTCAGCTCCTGTCAAAACCATTCTAGGATAGGCAACCTCTACAGATGTGATTTTTTTACCCTTAACTAGTCTTTCTAGACCCCTGCGTACATTTTCAACTTCTGGTAATTCTGGCATCTTTATTTTCCCCTTAATTACTATCTAATTATCCTAATTATCCAATTAACTAATTACTAATAGAAAAAATTCTAGGAAACCTAGAATTTAATAATCGTCATTTCTATATCCAAAGTCTTGGAGATCAAAACGTTTATCACGCCAGTCCTTTTTAACCTTAACCCAAAGTTCAAGGTAGACTTTTTCACCAAGCATAGCCTCAATATCCTTACGAGCTAAAGTTCCAACTTTTTTAAGCATTGAGCCATTTTTTCCAATGATAATACCCTTTTGGCTCTTTCTTTCAACGACAACTGTTGCCATGATATGAAGTTTTGCTCCCTCTTCCTCGTGGCGCATTGAGTCAGTCACAACAGCCACTGAATGAGGCACTTCCTCACGGGTTAGTTGAAGAACTTTTTCACGAATCATCTCACTAACTAAAAAGCGTTCAGGGTGGTCAGTAATCATGTCTTCTGGGAAGTATTGAGGTCCTTCATCAAGCTTGTCAGCAAGTAAATCTAGTAGGCGACTTGTATTGTTTCCTTGAAGGGCTGAAATTGGAATAACGTCAGCAAAATCCATTTGACTTGAATAATCTTCAATTACCTTGAAGAGTTGGTCTGGATGAATTTTATCAATCTTGTTGATAACAAGAACAACAGGTGTCTTGCTTTGTTTTAGGCGCTCGATAATCATGTCGTCACCCTTACCACGCTCCTCATCAGCTGCAACCATGAAAATAATCACGTCAACTTCGCGTAGGGCACTGTAAGCTGCTTCGACCATGTAGTCTCCAAGGGCAGTTTTGGGTTTATGGATACCTGGGGTATCAATGAAAACAATCTGCTCCTTGTCTGTTGTGTAAATACCTTGGATTTTATTTCTTGTGGTTTGAGCCTTGTCACTCATAATTGCAATCTTTTGGCCCATCACATGGTTCATAAATGTTGATTTACCAACGTTTGGACGGCCGACAATTGCAACAAATCCTGATTTAAATGTCATAAATCTCCTTCTTATATATTGATCTTCTTTTGTTAATTTTTAAAAAGTTTCTTGTAGTCGCCGTAACCTTCTTGATCAAGCTTGTCATAGGGAATAAATTTCAGAGCAGCAGAGTTGATACAATACCTTAGGCCTCCTAGTTCCCTTGGACCATCTGTAAAGACATGTCCTAGATGAGAATCAGCATCACTACTTCTAACCTCAACTCGTTCCATACCATAAGATCTGTCCCTTTTTTCCTTGACACTTGATTTTTCAATTGGTTTTGTAAAGGCTGGCCAACCACAACCTGAGTTGTATTTGTCTTCTGAGGTAAATAGGGGTTCACCACTTACAACATCGACATACAAACCCTTGTCGAAAAAGTCGTCATACTTGCCTGTAAAAGCTCTTTCTGTAGCTGAATTTTGAGTTACTTCATATTCTTCTTTAGTTAATCTGTTACGTAAATCTTGATCGGTAAATTTGTTATAGTCTGACATAAAAATTTCCTCCATTTTCAAAATATCTTAGAATAACTTTGCTACTAGGTCAAAAAGTCTAGGTAGAAAAACAAATAGACCCACAACCATAGCAAATATTGATAAAACCAAAACTGCTCCTGCTGCCATATCTTTCGATTTTTTAGCCAGCATATTAAAGTGGTAATCACTTGCCAAGTCCACAACATTTTCAATGGCAGAATTTATCAACTCAGCTGCAATTACTAGAAAGACACTCAGGAAAATAAACAACCATTCAACCTTTGAAATTCTAAAAAGGATTCCTAAAAGGGTCACAGCTATAGCTGATAACAGGTGACTCCTTAAATTTCTCTCCTCTTTAAAGGCCGTTATAATACCCGACCAAGCAAATTCTAAGGAATTGATGAAGGTTACATTCTTCCAGCGCCTCTTATCTCTTGAGGCCATGGGCTGTTAGAATCTCCTCTTGGAGACCAAACATTTCCTTTTCATCCTCAGGGGTATAGTGATCATAGCCGTTGATGTGTAAAAATCCGTGGACGGCTAAGAATCCCATCTCCCTTTCAAAACTATGCCCATACTCTTCTGCCTGCTCATGGGCCTTGTCAACAGAAATATATAATTCTCCAATGTATGAATCAAATTCATTCATAAGCTCAGAACTGTCAAAATCCTCAAATCCATCTAGATCAAAGTCTTCTCCAAATGAAATTTCTTCAGGCTTATATTCTAAGCTTACAACATCAGTTGGCGCATCCTTATCCCTGTAATAATGATTAATTTCTCTAATCTTTTCATTATCAACAAAGGTTATCATCATTTCCTTTTCTTCGGAAAGATCAAGTTTTTGGGCTGCACTTCCCAGTAATTTTACAACATCTTCTTGCATCTCTTTTGAAACTTGTCCAGTTTCATCAAGCATTTCAACGTACATTTTCATTTCTCGCTATCTCATCTAAATTCCTTTAACAAACCAAAGGATAGGTTATTCTTTGAGGTTTAAGATTCCCCTTTAGGTTCTTCCTCATAGGCTTCGATAATTCTTGCTACCACAGGGTGTCTTACAACATCCTTGGCTGTAAAGTAGACAAAATCAATTGCCTTAATCTTTCTTAACTTATGCTCTGCATCAATCAAACCTGATTTAGCATTTCTTGGGAGGTCAATCTGACTTACATCCCCGTTAACAATCATTTTTGAATTAAATCCTAAACGGGTTAGGAACATTTTCATCTGCATGATAGTTGTGTTTTGCGCTTCATCAAGGATTACAAAGGCGTCATCCAAGGTTCTTCCCCTCATATAGGCCAAGGGAGCAATCTCAATGGTTCCGCGGTCCATCATCCTAGTTGTCGTCTCCTTACCTAAAATTTGGTAAAGGGCATCGTAAACAGGACGCAGGTATGGGTCAACTTTTTCCTGCAAATCACCTGGAAGAAAACCTAAATTTTCTCCGGCTTCAACTGCAGGTCTAGTTAAAACAATTCTTTTAACATGACCACGTTTAAGGGCCTGGACGGCTAAAACAACTGCTAGAAAAGTTTTACCAGTCCCAGCTGGACCAATTCCAAAGGTGATATCATGATTTTTAACAGCCTCAAGATAAATTTTTTGACCCATGTTTTTAACACGGATGGCCTTACCTTGGGCATCTCTAATAATTTCTTCCTCATAAAGGGAAATGAAATTATTTATTTCATCATTTTTAGCCATAGTATAGGCCGTAATAACATCCGGAGTGTGAACTTGCATACCCCTTCTTACTAAAATGAGAAGGGCTTCTATGGCATGGGCTACATTTTCAACGTCTTCAACTCCACCTAAAATCTGGATTTTTTCACTCCTATAGTGAATCTTCACGCCAGATGCATCCTCAAGATATTTTAAATGCTTGTCATGGGCCCCAGAGAGAACCATGCCCTCGTCTGGGTGGTTGAGATTAATTTCATATGAGATTTCTTCCATTTTTCACCTCCATCATGTCTGTTATTTTGTATCTGTTTGCTTTTTTAAACTTTCTTCTCTTTCCAATCTTAACTTGCGGTTAGGATTATAGCGATCAAAAAGTTCCTCAATTTTTTCCTTGGTCCAGGCGTCACTACTTACGACAAAGTTCCCGTCCTTATCTCGGTTGGAAATAATTTTAAAGGCCACATTTCACCTCGTATTATTAATTTACTTGTTTATTCAGCTATTAGTCAACGAATTCGAATTCAAACTTGCCGATTCTTACGATGTCGCCGTCGCGGGCTCCGCGCGCACGAAGGGCTTCATCAATTCCCATACCACGAAGCTGGCGGGCAAACTTCATAACTGATTCGTCGTGATCGAGATTAGTCATGCGGAATAGTTTTTCAAGCTTGTCACCTGAAAGAATCCAAGAGGCATCGTCATCACGAGTGATTTCAAATTCTGGCTCATCTTCATTGAATCCGTAGTAGGCTTCTTCTTCAACCGCAAAGTCCGCTTCGTCATAAACTGGGAACTCTGGAGTTGTTTCAAGAAGTTCTGCAGTTGCTTCAAGCATTGGTTGAAGACCTTGACGGGTAATTCCTGAAACCGGGAAGATCATTGGCTTGTCTTCAAACTCGTCGAACTCAGCATAAAGTTTTTCCTTGAATTCCTTAAGGTTTTCTTCTGAATCAGGCATATCCATCTTGTTAGCCACAATAATTTGTGGACGTTCAAGCAGACGAAGGTTGTAAGTTTCAAGCTCTTCATTGATGGCCTTGTAGTCCTCGTAAGGATCGCGTCCTTCCATTCCAGACATATCGATAACATGAAGAAGAACACGGGTTCTTTCAATGTGACGGAGGAACTGAGTTCCAAGTCCGATACCTTGGCTAGCACCTTCAATAAGTCCTGGCATGTCGGCCACAACGAAGCTTTCTCCGTCACCAACACGAACCATACCGATATTTGGTACTAGGGTTGTAAAGTGGTAGGCACCAATTTTTGGACGGGCATTTGAAATAACTGATAATAAAGTTGATTTACCAACTGACGGGAAACCAACGAGACCTACGTCAGCTAAGACGCGAAGCTCTAATAAAAGGCTACGATCTTCACCAGGTTCACCATTTTCAGCAACTTCTGGCGCTGGGTTTCTTGGGGTTGCAAAACGAATATTCCCACGTCCTCCACGGCCACCTTTTGCTGCTACAAACTCTTGGCCATTTTCAAGAAGATCGGCTAGGATTTTTCCAGTTTCTGGATCCTTAACTGTTGTACCTTGAGGCACTGAAACGATGAGGTCTGCAGAACCGCGTCCGTGCATTCCCTTGTTCATCCCATTTTCTCCGGCTTTGGCACGGAAGTTACGGTTGTACCTAAAGTCCATAAGGGTTCTTAAACCTTCATTTACTTTGAAGATTACATTTCCCCCATGACCTCCATCACCACCAGCAGGTCCCCCATCTGGTACGTATTTTTCGCGGCGGAAGGCAACCATCCCGTTACCACCATTTCCACCTTTTACATCTACTCTTGCTGTATCTAAAAACATTGACATGTACATTTTCCTCTAAATCTTATAATTACCCTATTATACCATAATTTCTATAAGTTCTCAGCCCAGAGAATCATTAAGAAATCATGACTAAAGCCTGCAAAAGTCTTATGAAAACATAAAAAAATCTGTCAGTCAAAATTTTTAACTTGACTAACAGACTTTCTATCAACTTTTACTGCTTGACCAGCTTAAATTCCAATCTCTTTTTTAACTACATCTGCAATGGTATCGACATAGTAATCAACTTCTTCATCAGTTGGGGCCTCAGCCATAACACGAAGAAGGGGTTCAGTTCCACTTGGACGAACTAAAATACGACCATTACCTGCCATTTTTTCTTCCATCTGAGCAATAATTTGAGCAATGGCTGGAACTTCCATGGCCTTATTTTTCATAGAATTTTCAACACGAATATTAACTAGTTTTTGTGGATAAATTGTAAGCTCACCAGCTAATTGGCTAAGAGATTTACCAGTATCACGCATAACTTTCATAAGTTGAATGGCTGAAAGCATGCCGTCTCCAGTTGTATTGTAGTCGAGGAAGATCATATGACCGCTTTGTTCACCACCAAAGTTGTAAGCATTTTTCTTCATCTCCTCAACAACATAACGGTCTCCAACCGAGGTAACAACACTTGTGATTTTATTGTCCTCTAAGGCCTTGTGGAAACCAAGATTACTCATAACTGTAGTAACAATCGTATCTTGAGCAAGTTTTCCTGCCTCAAATAGGTATTTACCAACAATATACATAATCTTGTCCCCGTCAACAATCTGACCGAGCTCATCAACGGCAATCAAACGATCTCCGTCTCCATCAAAGGCAAGTCCTAAATCTGATCCTGTTTCAAGAACTTTCTCAGCTAAGTTTTCCGGATGAGTTGAACCAACACCGTCATTGATATTTAAGCCGTTTGGACTTTCTCCAATAACCACAAAGTCTGTATCGAGGTCTGAAAAGACATTACGAACACTTGTTGATGTGGCACCATTTGCAGCATCAAGGGCAACCTTCATGCCAGTATAGCTACCGTCTCCCGTTTTCACTAAAAATTCGTCATATTTACGGACTGCTTCGCTGTAATCGTGAAGTTTCCCTAGTCCCTTGGCTGAAGGACGAGGTAATTTATCCTCATCTGCATCCAGTAGGGCTTCGATTTCAAGTTCTTGATCATCTTCAAGTTTAAAACCGTCTGCACCAAAGAACTTGATCCCGTTGTCTAGGGCTGGGTTATGGCTGGCTGAAATCATAACACCAGCTGATGCTCCCTCCTTTTTAACTAGATAGGCAACACCAGGAGTTGCAATTACTCCTAAGGTATAAACCTCAATACCTACACTTAAAAGACCAGCAACAAGGGCGCTTTCAAGCATTTGTCCAGAGATTCTAGTATCACGCGCTACATAAACCTTAGGTGTCTCTTCCTCATGTTGACTAAGGACATAACCCCCAAAACGCCCTAATTTAAATGCTAATTCTGGCGTTAGTTCAACATTTGCTTCTCCGCGGACTCCGTCAGTCCCAAAATACTTGCCCATTTAACTATATCTCCTTAATTAATAATTTACTCTTTTATAGGTGTCACCTTAACATTGACTTTTGTCGGTGTAATTGAAACATTATCCATGGTTAATGGGATTTCAATTGTTTTTTCCTTAGTAATACCTGAAACATCAATCGAAACAGGAATTTGATTTATACTATTCAGATATTCATAATCACCAGATATTGTAGCATTTTTTTCATCAATTTCAAAAGTGAACCCTGTAAATGGTTTTTCAATGGTTCCTGTTATCTTACCAGTTATAGGAACCTGCTTGCTTGGCTTTTTAATATTTACACTAAGCGTTGCTGTATCAGGCTTAATGGTCGCAGCTAAGATTTTTCCATCCTTATCTACAGCCTGCAAGGTAACCTTATCCTTGTAGCTTTCACTTAAAATTGTATCACTTGGTACAGCAGCTACAACCTTATCAATTTTAGCAAGGGTGTCTGCGCCACTGGTTACAGTTACCTGGCTTTTATCAAGTTCTGTACTTACAAGCTTATAGCCATCGGGTATTAATTTTTCATCAACCTTAGCAGTCACAGGAAAAGTCTTTGATGCCTTTTTCTCGATGGTTATTGTGACTGAATTTGGATCAACTTGACCATTTACACCACTAGCAAGCTCTTGAATTTTTATGGGAACATCCATTGTTCCTTCAGTAACATTTGTAAGATCAGCAACCAAGGTAAAGGTTCTGGTATCCTTCGATTTTTCAGCATCAAGCCTTACCTGGTTGTAGCTGGTCAAATATACTGTTGCTAAATTATCAAAACCACTTATAAAGTACTTGTCAGAATCATATTTAACCTGGATGGGAACATCTTGTAGGGTTACACTATAGGTCCTCATATTGGTCAAATTTTTTCCACTATTTTTTAACTGAATAGAACTTGCATTAAAAAATAAAATCAGGGCAAAAAGAAGGCTCACAAGGACATAGAAATTTTTATTGTATGACATTTTCTTCAGTCGCTTCATTTTTTCCTCCATTTAAGCTTTAATTTTTCAAGGAAATTTTCTGGAACCTTTTCTTTTTGGTAAAGCTCCTTTTGAAGAATTTCATCAAGCTCTTCCTTTGAAATATCGGCATAAAATTCGCCATTATAGGTTACACTTATCCCTCCTGTTTCCTCAGAAACAACTAGGGTTAGGGCATCGGTCGCTTCACTCATACCAATGGCTGCTCTATGACGGGTCCCAAAGGATTTAGGAATGGTACTCTTTTCAGTCAAAGGTAAGTAGGCACAGGCAGCAGTAATCTTATCGCCCTCAATAATAACAGCTCCGTCATGGAGAGGAGTGTTAGGTATAAAAATATTGATTAAAAGTTCGGCAGAAATATCAGAATCAAGAGGAATTCCCGTAGTTGAGAATTCATCAAGATTTTGATTTTTAGCAATGGATATGAGGGCTCCAATTTTCCTTTTAGCCATGTAGTCCAAGGCTTTTTCATAGGCCTGGATGTGATTTTTAGTAGGTTCCTCAGGTACATAAGGCCTGAGAATATTTGTCGAACGACCTAGTTGCTCAAGGGCCCTTCTGATTTCCGGTTGAAAGATAATGATCCCAGCAATTACCCCGTAAGTAATAACCTGGTTTAGTAGCCAGGTTACTGTTGTAAGCCCCATTATTTCACTTACAATTCTTATTAGGACGAAAAGAAGCACACCTCTTACAAGAGTTATAACCTTGCTTCCTTGAACATAACGCATAATTCGATAGATAAAGTAGGTGACAAGGGTAATATCAATAATCGACATGGCCAGTCTCCACGGGGTCATATTAAGCTGGATTATTTCAGTCCAAAATTCTGGGTTAAATATTTGATTTATTTCATTCATACAGTCCCCCTTCTTTTCTTATTTAGAGGACTTAAGAAGTTGTTCTTCTTGAGCTTGCTTTCTCTTAGCAGCTCTTTCAGCACGCCTTTGAGCCTTTTTAGCTTCTGCTTCTGGATCAACTACGCGTACACGCTTTTCCCTGACCCTAGCTTTTGGTGCTTCTTCTTTAGCATCTGCTGGGACATCTTTAGCCTTAGCTTTTTCTTCTCTGGCAAGGAATTTTTCAGCATCACCTGACATCCTAGCGTAACGCAAGAACTTACGACGGGCATCTTCTTTTGTTTTATCAAAAAGTTCATCTGCCTTGTCTGGATTTACTGCCTTAAGACTTGTAAATCTGACCTGCTTAAGCATAAAGTCAACCATTGAATCAAAATTAGGTTTCTTAAAGTCTAGGGTTAGAGGGTTTTTACCACGCTCTTCCAAATCTGGATTATAGCGGTAAAGTTGCCAGTAACCTGACTCTACAGCTTCTTTGGCTTCCTTAAGACTTTGGCCTAGCCCTCCTTTTAGACCGTGTGAAATACACGGAGTATAGGCAATAATAATTGATGGTCCGTTGTGACGCTCAGCCTCTTCAAAGGCTTTTAT
Source organism: Streptococcaceae bacterium ESL0687 (assembly GCA_029392475.1). NCBI lineage: Bacteria > Bacillati > Bacillota > Bacilli > Lactobacillales > Streptococcaceae > Streptococcaceae bacterium ESL0687. Next base: position 413,756 of record CP113940.1, on the reverse strand, counting down.
GGTCTGCATTTGGTTGGCCCCACTTGCAATTTGCGCTACATAAACATTTCCGTAAGTCATGGCCATAAATCCAAGGTCCTTCTTGGCTGCTTCTTTACCTGCTGCTGAGAATTTTTCAATAGCTGAGGCTGGAGTCGCTTTTGAAACCTGACCACCTGTGTTGGCATAGACCTCATTATCCATAACAAGAAGGTTTACATCGGCTCCACTTGCAATAACATGGTCAATTCCCCCGTAACCAATGTCGTAAGCCCAACCGTCACCACCAATTATCCACTGGCTTGGTTTAACAAATTGATCTTTTGCTTCAAGAATACTTGCAAATTTAGGATCTTGAGCTACATCAGCTAGGGCTGCCTTTAATTTTTCTGCCCGCTGACGAGTGCCATCAGATTCAAACCTATGCTCAATCCAATCTTTCATAAGAAGGGCCAAATCTTCTGGCGCATCTGTTAGGAGCTCTTCCATTTGACTAGCAAGCTTATCACGTCTTGCCACACTAGCAAGCCACATACCGTAACCATATTCAGCATTGTCTTCTAAAAGAGAGTTTGACCAAGCTGGTCCTTGTCCCTGATCATTTGTTGTATAAGGAGTTGCAGGAGCAGCCCCTCCCCAGATAGATGAACATCCTGTTGCATTAGCAATCATCATTCGGTCACCATACATCTGAGTTAGAAGCTTAACATAAGGAGTTTCTCCGCAGCCTGAACAAGCACCTGAGAATTCAAGAAGGGGCTTGTTAAACTGGCTGGCTAAAACTGAACTTCCTTTGACCGGATTTTCCTTGTGGCGCAAGGTCATGGCAAAGGCCCAGTTAACTGCTTCATCACGAACTTTTTCATAAGGCTTCATGACAAGTGCGCCCTTATCCTTAGCAGGACAAGCTTCCACACAAAGTCCACAACCTGTACAGTCTTCAACAGATACTTGAATACGGTATTTTAGGCCGTCTTTTCCTTTAAAGTCCTTGGTAATAAATCCTTCAGGAGCTTGATCCATCTCACTTTCGTCAGCCAAAAACGGTCTAATGGCTGCATGAGGACAGACAAAGCTACATTGGTTACATGAAATGCAGGCCTCATTGTTCCAGATTGGAACTTCAAGGGCTACCCCGCGTTTTTCAAAGGCTGCAGCTCCTAGAGGAATTCGTCCGTCAGTCATATCATTAGCTACTAAATCACCAACTGATAGGTCATCACCCTCCTGGGCATTAACCTGATTTACAATTTGGAAAACATACCTGTTTTCACCCTTGTCAGCTTGCTCTTTTTTAGGTGCTGATGCTTCCTTCCAGCTTTCTGGAACCTCGACCTTATGCACCCTTTCAGCTGCTAAGTCCATGGCCTTGAAATTACTTTCAACAATTTTCATTGATTTTCTAGCATAAGACTTATGGGCATCCTTTTTCAGAATGTCTAAAACTTCTTCAAAGGGCATAATGTTAGTTAGCTTAAAGAAGGCAACCTGCATGGCTGTATTAATCCTTCGACCAAGACCTACCTCACGGGCGATATCAACAGCGTTTAGGGTATAAAATTTAATGTCATTTTCTGCGATATATTTTTTAAATTTACTTGGCAGGTGTTTGTCAAGTTGGTTATCATCCCACAGGGTATTTAGAAGGAAGGTTCCTCCTTTTTTAAGCCCCTTTAAGACGTCGTATTGGTGGAGGTAGTTTGGTGCATGAACAGCAATAAAATCAGCCTTTTGGATTAAATAAGTTGATTTTATCGGTGTATCACCAAAACGCAGGTGACTTACAGTAAGTCCACCTGATTTTTTAGAATCATAGGAGAAGGCTCCCTGAACATACTTGTTTGTGTTATTCCCAATAATTTTAATTGCTGATTTATTAGCCCCAACTGTTCCGTCACTACCAAAGCCCCAGAATTTAGCCTGGTAGGTTGATTCAGGAGTAAGGTCAATAACCTCACCTAAGTCTAAAGATAGATTACTTACATCATCTTTTATCCCAATGGTAAATTGTTTTTTACTGTCGGATTTTTGTAGTTCATTATAAACGGCAACAATCTGCTGAGGAGTTGTATCCTTACTTCCGATACCATAACGGCCACCAATCACCTTAATATCGTAATTGAATAAGGCATTTTGAACATCTAAAAATAAAGGTTCCCCGCCACTACCGGGTTCTTTGGTACGGTCAAGAACGGCAATACTTGTAGCAGTTTTTGGTAGTTTTTCAAGGAAGTTTTCAACTGGGAAAGGTCGATAAAGGTGGATATTTAAGAAACCAACCTTACGTTCTTGACTGTTAAGATGATCAACTGTTTCTTCAATGGTTTGACCAACACTTCCGATTGAAACAATGATCTCAGTAGCTTCAGGATGACCATAATAGTTCACAAGATCGTAATCTGTACCCCTGAGCTCATTGATTTTTCTCATGTACTTTTGAACAATAGCCGGTGTTTTTTCATAGTAACCGTTGATTGTTTCCCTTTGTTGGAAGTGGATATCAGGGTTTTGGTTACTTCCTGAAACAGACGGATGATCAGGATTCATGGCACGGTTTCTAAATTCATCCAGTTTTTCCTGGTTGATTAGACCCTTTAAATCCTTGTAGTCAATAACATCAATTTTTTGAAGCTCATGACTGGTCCTAAAACCATCAAAGAAGTTTAAAAAGGGAACACTTGCTTCAAGAGTTGCGAGGTGGGCTACTGCTGATAGATCCATAACCTCTTGAACACTTGACTCAGCAAGCATAACATAACCTGTAGTTCTGGCTGCCATAACGTCGGTATGATCCCCGAAGATATTTAGGGCATTGGTTGTTACGGCACGGGCTGCCACGTGGATTACACTAGGTAAAAGCTCCCCTGCAATCTTAAACATGCTTGGAATCATCAGAAGAAGTCCCTGGCTGGCTGTATAAGTTGTAGCAAGAGCTCCTGCTTTAAGGGCTCCGTGGACTGCTCCTGCAGCTCCCGCTTCACTTTGCATCTCAGTTATTTTTACAGGCTGACCCCAAAGGTTTTCAAGGCCCTTAGCTGACCATTCGTCGGTATATTCTGCCATTGGAGAACTTGGTGTTATTGGATATATTGCTGATATTTCAGAAAAGGCATAGGCAATATGAGCTGCTGCCATATTCCCATCCATTGTTTTTTTCATTGAATTTCCTCCTTCAGAGGTTGGTTTTTTCTTTTTTTATAGTCTATTGGATTATTATCATTGTTAATAAAGAATTAACAATCTCCTATATTTTATCACTTTTTAATCTTTTTGGGTGTTAAATCTGTAAAAAGATAAAAAAATGACCGACTTTTAATCTTTTTGACACAAAAAAACAGGGTTCCCCCTGTTTTTTACTTACATTAAGGTCTGAGCTGCTGTGATTAAAGCTAATTTATAAACCTCATCCGTTGAACATCCACGTGAAAGATCTGATACCGGCTTGTTTAGACCTTGTAAAATAGGGCCAACAGCTTCATAATTACCCAGACGTTGGGCTACCTTGTAGCCAATATTTCCTGATTCAAGGTCTGGAAAGACAAAGACCGTAGCCTTACCGGCAACCTTGCTTTCTGGAGCCTTCAAGCTTCCAACGCTTGCATCGTAAGCTGCGTCAAACTGAAGTTCTCCGTCAATGGCAAGATCAGGGCGAGCCTCTTGAGCAAGCCTTGTCGCTTCAACAACCTTATCAACCTCAGGAGACTTAGCACTTCCCTTGGTTGAAAATGATAGCATCCCAACAACTGGATCAATATCAAAAAGTTTTGCAGTTTCAGCAGACGCCACTGCAATATCAGCCAGTGTTTGAGCATCAGGATTTATATTGATGGCACAATCACTAAATACGTACCTCTCCTGGTCACGTCCCCTTAAAAGTAGAAAGGCTCCACTTGTCCTTGAAATACCAGGTTTTGTCTTGATAATCTGCAAGGCAGGTCGCACTGTGTCTGCAGTTGAATGAATGGCTCCACTAACAAAACCATCAGCCACTCCCATGTAAACTAACATGATTCCAAAGTAGTTCTCATCAAGTAAAAGCTCCCTAGCTTCTGCCTCTGTAATCTTACCCTTACGGCGCTCCATTAGAGCTTGGACAAATTCCTCAAAGCGACCACAATTTTTAGGGTCATAGGCCTCATAACCCTCATTGATAATCCCGCTGTCCATAAAGTTTGCAGCAATTTCTTCCTTATTCCCAACAAGGACTGGAACAATATGCCCTTCTGCTCTTAACCTGTTGACTGCTCCCAAAACCCTCGGATCTGTAGCTTCTGGGAAGACGATTTTGATATTTTTACCGTAAACTTTTTTCTTAAGTGATTCAAATAAATCCATTTCATTTCCTCCGCTCTTCCATATAATAATGTCAGATTAATTATATAAAATTACTTCACAAATGTAAACGATTACTAAAAGTGAATTTCCTCACATTTATTGGCTTTAAGGATATTATTAATTTGTGAAAATGGATGACTACCAAAAAATCCTCGTCTGGCTGAGAAGGGACTAGGATGGGCTGATTTTATAATTACTCCGTCCATAAAAGTCTCATATTTCTCAGCATGTTTCCCCCATAAAACCCAAATAATATTTTTATTTCTACTATTTAAATACTTGATAGTATTTTCAACAAAAGGAGTCCAGCCAATATTTGCGTGACTGGCAGGTTTATGGGCTAAAACAGTTAAGGAGGTATTAAGGAGGAAGACCCCTTGACGGGCCCAATCAGTTAGGTCTCCGTTTTCCCTTACAATACCCAGGTCATCATAGAGTTCCTTAAAGATATTTCTTAAGCTAGGAGGAAGCTTCTCTCCTTGGTGAACAGAAAAGGCAAGCCCTGTTGCCTGCCCATTATGATAGGGATCTTGGCCCAAAATCACTACCTTAACATCATCTAAAGGTGTTAGGTCGTAAGCCCTAAAAATATCAGCTAAAGCCGGATAGACTAACTCTTTTTCATAGGCATTTTTTACATTTTCCTCAAGTTTTTTATAGTAGTCCTTAGCTCTCTCCTGATTAAAGAAAGGCTCCCAACTTCCGTGAAATTTCATAGGCTTGTCCTCTTATTTGTCAGTTGAATTTTCTAAAATACTTGCAATCTTTGTATTGATGATATCAACACCTACTGTATTGCTTACTCCTTCCGGAATAATAACATCGGCATATCTCTTAGTAGGTTCAATGAACTGGTGGTACATTGGTTTAACAGCTGAAAGATACTGATCAATTACGCTATCAAGAGTACGACCGCGCTCATCAATATCACGTTTGATCCTCCTGATAATTCTTACATCATCATCTGTATCAACGAAGATTTTAATATCCATCATGTCACGCAGGCGAACATCATCAAGAACTAAAATTCCTTCAACAATGATTACATCTTGTGGTTCTTGACGGTAGGTTCTATCACTTCTTGTATGTTTTTCGTAGTCATAGATAGGGATATCAACAGCAAGACCTTCTGATAGTTCTTTTAGTTGTTCAATTAAAAAGTCTGTATCAAAGGCTAGGGGATGGTCATAGTTGGTATTTAAACGCTCTGAAAACTCTAGATGACCTTGATCTTTATAATAAGAATCGTGCTCAATCATGGCAATTTTTTCATTTTTAAAATTGTCAAGGATTGCTCTTGAGACACTTGTTTTACCACTGGCACTTCCACCAGTTACACCGATTATGATTGGTCTTTTACTCATTGTAGATTATTACTCCATAATATTTAATATCACCTTATTCTAACACATGATTCAAAAAAATTATGGCTAGATTAAAAAATTTTTATATTCATGAGTAAAAATTTTTGCTAGAATTATTCATATAACGAATTTTAAGGAGAAAAAATGAGTAAATATTTAGTTTTACAGACCGACTTTGGTCTTGGTGATGGAGCAGTTTCTGCAATGCGTGGGGTTGCCCATTCAGTAAGTGATGATATTACAGTCGCTGATTTAACCCACGAAATCCCACCATATGATATCTGGGTGGCTAGCTACCGTCTTTACCAAACAGTTAAATACTGGAAAGAAGGATCTGTTTTTGTAAGTGTTGTTGACCCTGGTGTTGGAAGCGACCGCCGCAGTATTGCCGTTAAAACTTTAAGTGGTCACTACATCATTACACCTGATAATGGATCAATCTCACACATTGCCCACTATGATGGAATCGCTGAAATCCGTGCTATTGACGAGGTTAAAAGCCGTTTACCACACTCTGAAGAAAGCCACACTTTCCACGGACGTGACATCTATGCTTATAACGGTGCTCGCCTTGCTGGTCAAGAAGTTACTTTTGAAGAATTAGGTGAAGTAATCAGCCTTGATAGCGTTGAAAAACTTGACATTGTTGATGCAACAAGAGAAAACCACATCCTTCGCGGATCAATTGACGTTCTTGACGTTCGTTTTGGTTCATTATGGACAAACATTCCTCTTGCTTTTGCTAAAGAAGAAAACATCGATCAAGATGACCAAGTTCAAATTACAATCTACCACGAAAACAGAAAAGTTTACCAAAATACAATGGTCTTTGCTAGAAGCTTTGCTGATGTAAATGTTGGTGAACCTCTAGCTTATGTAAACTCACTTGTAAATATCGGTATTGCCGTAAACCAAGATTCATTCAGTGACCTTTACCACATCGGTACTGGTAATAACTGGATTATCGAAATCCGTAAAGCTCCAAAAGTAATCTTTGAATATTAGGAGGTAAATTCAATGAAAAAACTTTCAATTAAAAGTGTTGTAGCAACTGGTATCGGTGCAGCTTTATTCGTTATTGTTGCCCTATATATCCGTATTCCCCTTTTCCCAAATACTGATATCCAACTCCAATATGCTGTTTTAACTTTATTCAGTGGTTTATTTGGACCCATCCCTGGTTTTCTCATTGGATTTATCGGTCATACCTTAAAAGATTCTATCGCCTACGGTGCCCCTTGGTGGACTTGGTCTCTTGCTAGTGGACTTCTAGGAATTGTTCTAGGATACGCTGCTAAGGCAAGTGATCTTGAAAACGGAAATTTTGGCAAAGCTCAAATTATTCGTTTTAATGTCATCCAAGTTATTGGAAACATTGTTATCTGGGGTCTTCTAGCACCATTAGGAGATGTACTTATTTACAGTGAACCAAGTAATAAGGTCTTTACCCAAGGTGTTATTGCTGTAATTTCAAATAGCCTTACAATCGGAATTGGTGGAACACTTCTTCTTGTTCTTTACGCCAAAAGCCGTACTAAAGAAGGTAGCTTAACAAAAGATTAGGAAATCTTATGCAAGAAAAAATTATAGATATAGAAAATTTTTCCTTCCGCTATAGTAGCCAAAATGAACCTACTTTAAAGGATATCAACTTGGATATTAAAAAAGGTGAAAAAGTTCTTATTATCGGACCTAGTGGTTCAGGAAAATCGACCTTAGGGCAAACATTAAATGGGATTATCCCAAACCTACATAAAGGGGAAGCAAAAGGCAATTTGTTAATTAACAACTTGCCTTTTGGCTCTTCTATCTTTGATCTTTCAAAATCAATTAGTACAGTCCTACAGGATACTGATGATCAGTTTATTGGACTTACTGTTGGTGAGGATATTGCCTTTGCCCTTGAAAATGATCAGGTCAACCAAGAAGAAATGAAAAAAGCTGTTAGCTACTGGGCTAGCGCTGTTGATCTTGGAAAATTTTTAAATAAAAAACCTCAGGAACTTTCTGGGGGACAAAAACAAAGGGTAACTCTAGCTGGTGTCCTAATTGATGAATCACCAATCCTTCTTTTTGATGAGCCCCTGGCCAACCTTGATCCCAAGGCAGGTGAGGATACCATTGAATTGATTGACCGCATCCATAAAAAGACTGATGCCACAAGCATCATCATTGAGCACCGCCTAGAAGATGTTCTCTTAGCTGATGTGGACCGAATAGTACTTGTCAACAATGGTCAAATACTCTTCGACGAGAGTCCAGAAGAGCTTCTTAATTCTGATTTACTGGAAGAAAATGGCCTTCGTGAGCCCCTTTATGTAAGTGCCTTGAAATATGCAGGCATTGACATTAAGGAAGTTAAAAATCTTGAAAACATTAGCCGCCTTGAGCTTACCGAAAAAGAAAGTGGAAAACTTAGGGACTGGGCTAGTAAGCTTAACCATAAAAAAGAAGTGGCCCATCCTGAGGAACTTCTTAGACTGGAAAACCTATCTGTTGGTTACAGCGATGATTTAATCCTAAAAGATGTTAATGTAACCATCAATCAAGGTGAGCGAATCTCAATTGTTGGTCGTAACGGGGCCGGAAAATCAACCCTAGTTAAGGCCATCTGTAACTTTATTAACTCTGAAGGTAAGGTCTTTTGGAAGAAAGAAGACATCACCCAGGAAAATATTGCTGAAAGAGCTGAAAAGATCGGCTTTGTTATGCAAAATCCAAATCATATGATCAGTCAGTCAATGATTTTTGATGAAGTTGCCCTGGGTCTTAAATTAAGAAAAGTTCCAGAAGATGAGATCAGAAAGCAAGTTGAGGAAACCCTTAAAATTTGTGGCCTCTACCAATTTAGAAATTGGCCGATTTCAGCTCTTAGCTACGGTCAGAAAAAACGTGTAACCATAGCTTCAATCTTAGTCCTAAAACCAAGCCTAATCATCCTAGATGAGCCAACAGCTGGACAGGACTTTGAACACTATTCTGAATTTATGGACTTCTTGGACCGTTTAAATAGGGAGGGTACTACTATCATCTCTATCACCCACGACATGCACCAGATGATGGAATATAGCGATAGAACCTTAGTTATTGGTGACCAAGGGCTTCTGGCAGATAAAAAGCCTGCAGAACTTTTAACCAATGAGGAATTAATTAAGAAGGTTCACTTAAAGAAAACTAGCCTCTTTAAGCTAGCTCAAATGGCAGGTATTGATGATGCTGAGTCCTTCATCCAAAACTTTATAAGCCTTGAGAAATCTAGGAGGGCCAGCCATGAATAACAACCAACAAATCATCGGGTACAAACCTGGGAAAACCTTTATTCATAAGTTAAATGCCACAGCTAAATTACTATTTTTCGTAATTGTAACGGTTGCCTGCATGATTTCTTATGATACAAGACTTTTACTGGCTGTAGGTCTTGGTTCCCTTGTCCTCTTTAAAATGTCTGATATCAAATGGAAGCAAATTTCATTTGTTATGAACTTTATTATTATCTTCTCCCTCCTAAATTTGGTCATTGTCTTTCTCTTTGATCCAAACTACGGGCCAAGACTTTATGGTTCAAAAACAATTATGTTTGCCTTTGTAAGCTACGAGGAGCTTTTCTACCTGCTAAACCTGGCACTTAAGTACTTCTGTACAGTTCCTCTGGCTCTTATCTTTTTGATGACAACAGACCCTAGCCAGTTTGCAAGCTCCCTTAATAAAATTGGTGTGAGCTATAGGATTTCTTATGCGGTAAGTCTTGCCCTAAGATACATTCCTGATGTGCAAAATGACTTCAACAATATTAAAATTAGCCAACAGGCGCGTGGAATTGATCTTTCATCTAAGGCTAAGTTGACCCAAAAAATTAAGGTTAACGTTCAGCTGATCCTACCTCTAATCTTCTCAAGCTTAGATAGGATTGAAAAGGTATCAACAGCCATGGAACTTAGAAGGTTTGGTAGTCAGAAAAAAAGAACTTGGTATTCTTACAAGCCCTTTAAAAACAGTGATTACCTAGTTCTTGCCCTTGCCCTTATTATTTTAGTTCTCACAGTTCTATTATTTAAGGTTAATGGCGGACGCTTCTATAATCCTTTTGCCTAAAAACTGCCTACGGGCAGTTTTTTTCTATCTGACTGAAAGTCTAGCTTGTGTTATAATAAGGTAGCTTTTATTAGACGGGAGAATATATGATAAAACTTGGTGTTATTGGTAGCAGCTGGATTAGTAAGCAGTTCATCGAGGCAGCTCTTGCTACTGGAAAGTATGAATTTACAGCCTTCTACTCACGTAAGCTTGAGAGAGCCCTTGAATTTACTCAAGATTTCAAAGGACCCATTGAACTTTTTGACGATTTAGCTGCCTTCTATCAGGCAGACTTTGATACAGTCTATATTGCAAGCCCTAATTCCCTGCATTTCCCCCAGGCCAAGGGTGCCCTTAGTGCCCAAAAAAATGTAATCCTTGAAAAACCAGCCTGCTCAAATCCCCAGGAATTAGAGGAAATCATTGAACTGGCAAGGGTTAAGGAAGTTTATCTATTTGAGGCAGCAAGAAACATCCATGAAAAGTCTCTTTCTCTTATCAAGGAATTTTTAGATGATAAGGAAATTTGGGGTGCTGATTTTACCTATGCCAAGTATTCTTCCAAGATGCCCAAGCTTCTTGAGGGAGAAGTACCCAATATCTTTTCTAGTAAATTTTCTGGAGGTGCCCTTGCGGACCTTGGAGTCTACCTTCTTTATGCGGCAAGCTATCTTTTCGGTCGGCCCAAACATGCCAGCTATCAGGCTATAAAGACAAAGGATGGAATTGATCTTAACGGAATCGGCATTTTATCATATGAAGGGTTTAACCTGGCCCTTAAAACCGGGAAAAATATTAGCAGCAAACTTACAAGTGAAATCTATACGAGCGAGGGGACTTTGACTCTTGATGGTGTAAATGCCATCAAGGAAGCAAAATTTACCTACCATACCGGTCAAAGCTTTGATTTGGATATAACTTCAACTGAAAATCCCATGCTTGAAGAGGCTTATGATTTCGCGCATATTCTTTCAGCTGACAGGCTGGAAGACAACAACTATAAAAAACTACTGCAACTGGCCCAAATTGTAGCTCAAACAAGCTATGAGATGAGGCTAGATGCTGGAATAAAATTTGAGGCAGATAAACATGATTGACAAAAATAATTTACCAGAAGTCTGGCAGAAACAACTTACGGAGCTTGGCTTTGAAAACTTTACAGAAATCCAGGAAGAAAGCTTTGAGCCCCTAAAAGACGGCCTAAATGTGGTGGCGACAAGTCCTACAGGAACCGGTAAGACTTTAGCCTATCTTCTACCGCTACTTTTAAATGTCCAAAAGGGACGTGGCCAACAACTTCTAATCTTAGCACCTAACAGCGAACTTGCAGGTCAAATCTTTGAAGTTACTAAAACTTGGGCTGAACCACTGGGACTGAAAAGCTCCTTAGTAATTGCTGGGGCAAGTCTTAAAAGACAGATTGAAAGACTTAAGAAGGCTCCTGAAATTGTCGTGGCAACACCAGGGCGTGCTCTAGAGCTTGTTAAGGACAAAAAAATAAAGATGACTGCCATCAATACAATCGTCCTTGACGAGGTTGACCAACTGGTTGAGGCAGGTCAATTCAACTTTGTAAAACCAATTATTAACAGAACTCCTAAAGACTACCAGTTTGCCTTTTATTCAGCTACAGCAAATTCACAACTAGATAAAATCCAAGAGATTGCAAGCTCAAAACTGAAAAACCTGGTTGAAATCAACATCAATTCTACTGAATCTCGTGTTGACCACATCTTTACTGAGGTTGAAAGACGCCGTAAGGTTGATTTTTTACGCCAGCTGGCCCACTTACCAGGAATGCGCGGTTTGGTCTTCTTCAACAAGCTTGATGATCTAGGAAATGCTGAAGAAAAACTTCAATACCAAGGTATTAATGCAGCAAGTCTTGCTAGTGACGTTGGTGGTCGTTTCCGTAAGGTCCTTCTTGAGAAGTTCAAGAATGGGGATATTACTCTACTTCTTGCGACAGATCTTTTGGCCCGCGGGATTGATATCGAAAATCTGGACTATGTAATCAACTTTGACGTACCAGTCACTGAAGAATCTTATGTTCACCGTGCCGGTCGTACTGGACGGATGGGGAAAGAGGGAACTGTGCTTACTATGATTTCTAACCCAATCGAGAAAAAGGACCTGAAACGTCTGACGACAGCCAGTGAAAAGATTCTTAAAAACCAAAAATTTGTTGATAAAAAATAAAAAAGAAGACCTGAGGGTCCTCTTTTTTTGCTATTACTTACCTAAAACTTCCTTCAAGGTCGGAGCATTGAAGTCCTTTTCTGAAACCTGATCAAAATTATCTGTTGAAACTGGAATGGGCCAGTCAATATTTAAGTCCTTGTCCAGGGGAGTTAGGGCAACACCTGCCATTCCTGGCTTCCATTCATTATCAAAAAAGTACAGGTATTCTGTCTCATCATCTAGGGCTTGGAATCCATTACAAACACCCTGGGGCACAAAAACTTGTACACCTGGCTTAAGCTCAACCGTTACAACCTGTCCAAGAGTCTTACTGGCTGGTCTTGTATCAACATATACCCCAAAGGCACTACCGTAAGCTACTGTAACCAATTTAGCCATGGCTTCCCCGTGGAGTCCACGAATAGCACCTTTTTTAGTCCTTGTTAGATTAATCTGCTGCCAGGGTCTTATGGTCTCAGGTAAAACCTCAGAATAGGCACTTGCCCTGTAAAGCTCTCTGACCGTCCCTCTTTCATCTTTTGCAGTTTTGGTTTTTATGATTTTTAAACCATCAATCTTTGATTCCTCAGCGGAAAAATTATCTATCTTTGCAGCCATACTATCTCCCTCATATTTTTATACTCCTACAAATTGTATATTTTTTTAATGGTTTAAACAATTATTAGCTGTAACAAAAATTAATTTAAGCCGCATAATAATAAAAAACCTAGTAGGTTTGGTAAAACTACTAGGTTACTCTAAGAAAAATTATTTATCACTCTCATTTTTCTTTTTGGTGTGCATATAGACGAACAACATGACTAACAAAGCCGCAGGTGCAGAAACTATTACAATTATTCTGCTGTTTTCACTGGCTGTATTAATACCTGTCTCTGGTAAGTCCGCAGATACATACCTTGGATCTGCTTCGGGTGTACCCAATTTGTCATTGTTTAAACTAGGTACTGAATTCCTTGTATAAGTAACAATATAGTTTAAATCACTTGAATCTCCACTTACTACCTGAGAGGCAATCGATGTCTTATCCGCAGTATATCCTTCAAGCTTAGGACTTTCCACATAATCAAAGGCTTGATCCTCACTCCATTGCCCGTAAGTTTTTTCACCACTTGTTTCATCTATCGAAACTGAGCGAGTAAAAGTCAAAACTTTGGTATAAGTCATAGATGCTTGACTTCCATCTGAATATTTATATTGGATGGTTTCTTTTACTGTTTTTGATTCAGTAGTCATAATCGGATCGTCCTTAGTATAAACTACTGTGTAGGCCAAATCATTTGAATAACCGCTAACCGTTTCAGAATTAATTTCTGTTTTATCTGCAGTATAACCTTTCAAAATTGGACTTACAACTGGTATAAAACTTTGATCAGGACTCCACGAGCCATAATTTTTTTCACCTGTAACCGCATCTATTGAGACTGAACGTATGAAAGTTATCCCTCTTGTGTAAGTATTAGCCGCTTGGGATCCATCTAGAAATTGGTAGTGAATCGTTTCATTAACTGTACTTGACTCAGTTGTAATTATCGGTTCATCCTTTTTGTACACATAGTAATATACCTGATCATTCTCAAGAAATGGTATTGACTCAGAATTAGTTAATTGAATTCCTGAAATTTCTGAAATGGGACTGCTAGTAGTAACAAGAGTATAACCAGGGATTGCCTTTTTATCTGCCAAATAATTTAGTGATGCTTCAATACCTCCATATTCCATAGGATACCCGTAAGAATAAGACTGTAGGGCTAACTCTTTACCATCTTCATCAACATAATGAACAGTTATCTTACTCTGATCCTCAGAACGGGCACTAGATGGTGTTGTATTAGAGTTATAATTTGAAACATTAATCTTAATTATACTAGTATCGTTTACATCATATTGTGTTCCAACTCCTGAAATACTATTTGATATACTAGAGTCACTAAAATTAATCGATGTTTGTAACTCCGAACTATGAAAAGCATAGAGACTAGATAACTTTTTATTTAGGTCTTCTGTAACTGACTCACTCCTCTTTACTTCCTGAAGGTTATTAGATATGGTTGCACCGTCATCATTTGGAAATAAATCGTGATATGTATAGGCCCCTGGACCAATCAATCTTCCAAAATTGTAAGCAATTATATAATGTCCGTTCCCCTCATCAATAATAGCTCCACTATTTTTCCCGCTTTGATGCAATGCCTCCAATATAGCCTCATCTGACAACCCGCTAGGTAAGGTAATAAGATTTGTAACACCTGTTCCAATTGGAAAATTCACATCTCCTGAATTATCATTTTTAATCAGATAAGTACCATCTTCACTGAGTTTTAAAGTATGATTTCCTAAATAATCATCAATAGAAATTCCAATTACAGGTGATCCTTTAACAGTTACCCTCTCAATATTTATCACATCTCCATCAGGAATACCTGTATCTGAATTTGTATCAGCTGAAAGCGATAGGGCATTATTTAGATAATCAGGATCTTTAATTGCTGTACCGATATTAATTTGACTTGCACTGGGACTGTATGCAAAATCATTTGTATTATACCATCCACTATCTTTTTCATATATTCTCCTTTTAGGAACAAAAGAAAATGCACTTCTATCTATAGTTAAAATTATAGGTTCTGTGCTATTAAAAGCAGTAATAAAAGAAGAGCTAGACGGGGAAAAATTAACTGATACAGAAGCAGATTCTCCATCCTCCAATTCGAACTCACTGGATAAAACTATCTTGTAGTATCCAGAGTTACCAAATCTATCTTCTGACACATACTGTATAGTACCTACATTCATATTATCGTCCAAAATATTAAGTATTCCCCCAGAACTTAATAATGTCTTAGGTAATGGGTTAGAATTATTGGTTAAAGATACCGGAATCCTTAGAACTGTATTTGGTTTTAAAGTTCCTTTTTGAGTTAACATAAACGATAATTTAATTGAGCTGATCTGAAAATTCTGCCCAGGTAATTGAATAGAGTCTCCGGAACTCATTACACTATTATTTACACCAATTAGGACTTTGATATCAGTAATCTCTCCTGTATCAGGCATAACAATTGTTGGACTACTCACACTTGAGTCCCCCATTACCGTAGTAACATTATAGCTACTACAACATAAAAACGATGTAAAAGAAATCAAAGCTATAGCAGCTCTCTTTTTATTTAATTTGCTCAAAATTTTAAAATCTTCTTTTTGCAAAATATCCATTTTCAACTCCTAACAAACTATAATATAATAGTTGCTTAAAATTTTTTGTGATGCATCATAAGTGAGTCATCTAATATAGTCAACAAATATAAAATTCAAAAATTAAAACAACTATTGATTCATAAGAGCCATTATAATTCATAATAAAAATAAATTCAATGCACTAAACTATATACAAAACTTTATTAACTATTATCATGACAAATAATTGGTCAAAAAAAATATTTTTTCAAATAAATTTATACAAATAAAAAAACTGCCTAAACCCTTTTATTTTAAGGATTTGACAGTTTTTAAATTTTCTTTAAGTCTTCAAAAATGACCCCTGCCGGAATCGAACCAGCAACTAATTCTTAGGAGGAACTTGTTATATCCATTTAACTAAGGGGTCCAACCACTACAAGAAATAATTATAGCAGAATTATCAACTTTTTGCTAGTAAATTTACAAGAATTTCACCAGCAAAAAAGCCATCTAAGATGGCTTTTTTTACCAGGCTAGGCCTGCTGCTGCGATTTCAGCTTTTGAAGCGTATTGTCCATTTGATCTATGCCATCTACCTTTGGCATCCTTTGTATAACCTCCTGCCGAGGCTGGAACCTGGGTCTGAGACTGAGTTTGGGGTTGTACTTGAGCTGCCTGAGCTGCAGCGGCTTCTTGAGCTTGCCTCGCTTCTTCAGCTTGTCTTGCTTCTTCAGCCTTTTTAGCTTCTTCAGCCTTCTTGGCTTCTTCGGCCTTTTTGGCTTCTTCAGCCTTCTTGGCTTCTTCAGCCTTCTTGGCTTCTTCAGCCTTCTTGGCTTCTTCAGCCTTCTTGGCTTCTTCGGCCTTTTTGGCTTCTTCAACTTTTTTAGCTTCTTCAGCCTTTTTGGCGTCCTCAGCTTCTTTCAGCTTGTTTTCAGCTTCAGTAGCTCTTTTCTCTGCCGCCTGGGCACTTTTTACAGCCTCATCTTTTTCTTGCGATACTTTCTTTAACTCAGATTTTAATTCTAAAATCCGTTTACTCGCAGTCGATTCACTTGAACTACAACTTGGAACTATAACAACTGTCGCAAAAAGAAGGGCAACTAAGATACTAATTCTTTTCCACTTACTTAAGCTACTCCATTTTTTCTTCATACTTTACTCTACTCCTAAAATAATTCCTATGAAAAAAGGCCTTTTACAACTTCGTTTACTGGGCGTCCTTTAAGGTGTTTGACGTCCATGGTCCAGTTGACCCAACCAACGATACTATTTAGTAGGTAAACCCAGAACATGATGACAATCTCAAAGGATTGACCCCACCAAAGATAGATTGAAAAGATATTAGTTAGACCCCAGAAAATCCACTGCTCAGCATATCCCCCGCTCATAAGGACCTGACCTGTAACATTGCTTCCTACTGCCACACTATCCCTGAAAGGACGACTTGCTCCGATTGACTTATTGGCGTAACCCATACCAAGCCAAACAAAGAAAATCAGAACCAGACTCTTCAACCAACCAGCAAGGCTCAACTTGTTAGCAAGGGGCGCCTCTTCAAAATCATCATGCGGTTTAAGATCAGCCACAAGCCACATATAAAGCCCAATCGGCTGCATAATAGTAAAGAAGCTTGTTGTTAGAACCTCACCATAAAAGTTTGACTGCAGGCTCATATCAAAGTAAATTAAGGCATTGATAAAACCGAAAAGGTAGTTACTGGCTCTTTTCTCGTTAACAAAGATAACGCAGATAATTCCTGTAAGACCTGCAATCATCCCCATAAGTGAGTCAGGACGCAAGATGTAGGCAATGATTTGAACCGAACAAAGGGCAATCAAATAAAGCCAACCGAGCAGGCTGCGACCTAAAAAGATGTCCGCAAAGACTAACTTGATAAGACCTACAAACCCAAGCTTGCGGGCTTTATCAAAAATCATCTTTAGATTCTTTGGCAAAATACGTGCCTGGGCACCTAGCGCCTTAAACTTTTCCTGAACAAGATTTACAAAATTTGTCCAGCTTTTTCCTACATAACTCAAAATAAAATCTCCTATTTTTATGGTTGAATCCAAATCAACCCTATTTTGAGAACCTAAACTTAGATTCTCGCCTTGGCTAGTATATCATATCTTGTTACTATTTTCACTTCATTTTCAAGAAAGTCATAAAAAAGTAAGAAAGGGCTTAAGCCTAGGTCTCTTAATTGCTGAAAAAATTAATTCGTGGTAAAATTATAAAAAAATAGAATAAAGGAGTAACAAGATGGACACAAGCGAAATCAGGGTAGATAAAACCAACTCAGTTAATGGTATTCATATTGGAGAAGAAGGTAAACTTATGAAGGAATTCATAAACCTGGCTTGTCCTTTCAGCAGACTGTGGTTTGAAGAATCTGAGAACTTCCTAAAAAAAGAGGTTGAAGAGGGACGAGTTAGACGTCTAATCAAGCTCTTTGACAAGCAAAAGGGACATTTGGTCAAAGGAAATATCATGCACGCTTTTATTGATCCTCTTGATCCTGAAAAAGCTCTTCGTGATATCGCAAAAGTTTTTTCAAGCCAAGAAGCCTGGGAACCATTAGATGACGAAGGAATCGCTGAATTCGCAAAAAATGAACTCGGTCTAAGCTACCACGACGACAAAAGAGATGCTGCAAGCATTGTCAAGGAAGCCCAAGAAGCAAATGTCTTCTTTGTTCCAACAGTCATCATGGACGACTACATCTTTGACGAAAACATCGACAAGGAAACCCTTGAAGAATATATCAGATCATAAAAAGAGAAGGCCAGCCCTTCTTTTTTTGTTGGGATGAAAGTTTAATATAAACAGGAAAAAAACGAGTGCCACTTCTGTCCCAAAACTTGTTTTGGATGACAGAATGGACAACGGGTTATCTGGGAATAAAAATTAAACAGAAAATACATAAAATCTAAAAGTATTCATAAACAGGAAAAAAACCGAGTGGAGTCTCGGTTTTTCTTAGGAGTTTTTTTATTTTTAAGGAGTTTTTTATAAGTTCTAAGAACTTATGGAGTTTTATGAAAAAAGTTTTACACCCTAACCAAATATCACCCGACATGAGGCTAGGAATAAGACAGTCAATACAAACTATCGACGGAAGAGAATAATTGAATCACGGTTTTGACTAAGTTAGTAAAACCTTGAAGCCATCACCCGCTTCCATGTGTATATAATACCCCAGAACAAAAATTGGAACATCAGACCTGAGACCGATATTTGGGGAATTAAATAATATCTACAAAATTTTATTCTTCCTTGAAATCTTCAGTTAAGTCAATTGGATTTAAAATTCTATACTTAAATGTAACTATATTTTTAGATCTATTTTCTCGTTCTCTACTAAATTTAATATCTAATATTTTACCAATCGCAACATGATTACTGTCATTTATCCACACAATACCATCTCCGACCACTAAATCAGTAACCCGCTTAATCGACATTAAATCATCTCTATTTTCATTTAAATATCCAGGCGAGTGTACTTCTTCAAAATTTTTAAAATTATTAATATAAAACATTTTTTGAACATTTTTGTAAACATAGATACTGCTTTCATCACGTTCAGTCCATTCAGTTGCAAAATTCATCGGTGGAATTCCAATATCAATTTTCCCTTCATCCAGTGAATATTGAAAATAAACAGTCTTCTCCATCTCATTCTCAAACCTCATTAACTCTGTTACATCTCCGTATAATTGCAAATCTTTTGACGATTCATAATAATTTTCGATTCTTATTTTAGGAACCACATCTTTAATAGATAGATTCTTACCCATCAAGGTATTTATTAATTCATATAGTGGAGACTTATTTTCAGGAGACCTAAAGTCGTTTAGAAATAATTGACTAACAAATTTACCTTTAAAAAATTCTGGTAAATCAATAAAATATCCTATTTCAATAATTGGAATTATAAAAGGGCTATCTGACATTTTACTTAATAATGTAATCTCGTTATAAACTCCTGAATTTTGATTTTTCATTTTTTTAATATAAGTTTCTGTACATACACATATTACAAAATTTGAGGAATCAATACCTTCTGACATGAATTTATCAAGATTAGAACCCGGATGATTTTCATATCTATCAAGCAACACGTCCAAATCAAAAGTTTTTAAAAAAATTGCCAGTCCATCAACAAATGCTTTTACTTTTTTATCAGCCTCAGTTTGTTCTTCCCATGCGTAAGAAATAAATACTCTTTTCTTCAACTATCCCATCTCCTCCACTTTCTCTTCTATGAGGTCAATTTCTTCTTAACTTAAACTATATTTTTAATAAAGTTGCCAGTCAATTCCAAAAATATATTTTGACCAATCAACTCAGAAATTAATATAAGCTCCTTCAAGGATTATTTATCTAAAATAACTTCACATATCTTCTATATTATAGCTATTATATCAATTTTAGATGAATATTTGTATAAAGCTGGATGAAGATGATTCCTTATTTTTAAAATAAACACAAAAAAAGCAGTGAACGAATCCACTGCCTTCAGATGCGCTCCGCAAAGCAACACCGCTATTAGTAAGACTATTATAACACTTTTTATGTAATATGCAATATTAAAACCTAAATTTACGCATTTTAGAAGTACTATCAACATCAAAAATCATCCGATAATTTTTAGAGTTATTAGCTTTTTCTTGGTATTGACTAATTATTCTTTCGTATCCTCTTAAAAATGCCTTAATTTCTGTCCTAGTAAATTGAAAACACCTCATATAGTAAGCCACCAGTAAGACATAATCCGTTATCGTATTAAAGTTTATATTAGAAGCTCCTGTATTCCCTTCTAGATGTTTAATAACTACCTTATCAACTTTCCCCGTTTTAAACCGGCAATCAAAAATTGGATTATTATGAGCTATAGCATTTCTCAAGTCTTTAATTATATAAAGGTGTTTTGAAATAATTTTATTTGCAGTGTCATAACGTCTATCATAAATCCCAATATTTTTGCTTAATATTTCTCTGGTGTCATTGTTCAACCTACCAATAAAATACCCAAGATCTCCTAATGTAGTTAATTCAAAAACTGCCCATACTGGAACTGGCTGATTCTCATGAACATAGTGTTGTATTATGTCACTTTTAGTATAATTACGTGCAATAATACCATCTATATTCTTTTTAAGTTCCAAAAAACTCTTTATCTCTCTTCTATGTTCCGGAGTCCCAGGTTCGAAGTCTCTGTAATGATTAGCTTTTGTTTCATATATCGACTGCAAATCTGTCGGCCCACCACTAACTACACAATCAATTGTGTAATTTTTAGTGGCCGTTTCAATTTTCATAACTGCCGGATACAAAAGCTCCTTAAGGTCATTATCCAAATCATAAATGTCCCTAATCTCACTAAATTCCTGGATGTCGAGAGGATTATTTATTTTTTTAACAAACCTATAAGCCTTGTACGAATGGAAATAGCCCATATTCAGGAGATCTCTTTTATCCCTAGAGTGACCTATCCCTATATTTATACCGTGGTCATTTCTAATATGTTTCATTAAAGAATTGGTTGACTTCCCTTTTTCTTTCATTAAGTTCCTCAAGTTTCTATTGATAAGACTCATTTTATCATATAGATTTTAAGTTCACAATATTGAAAAAAACCTAGTTTCCTAGGTTTTTCTTTGTTTATTATTTATCTTCACTATACCAGTCGTAGTGGAAGGTTCCTTCACGGTCGGTACGTTTGTATGTATGGGCACCGAAGTAGTCACGTTGAGCCTGGATTAGGTTGGCTGGAAGGACTGCACTTCTGTAGCTATCAAAGTAGGCAATAGCACTTGAGAAGGTTGGTACTGGCACTCCTGCTTGAACTGCAAGGGCTACAACGTCACGAACTGACTGTTGGTATTTCTTAGTGATTTCAACGAAGTATTCATCAAGAAGAAGGTTTTCAAGGTCAGCGTTACGGTCGTAAGCATCAGTAATTTTTTGTAGGAAACGAGCACGGATGATACATCCAGCACGCCAGATGCTTGCGATATCACCAAATGGAAGATCCCAGTCATATTCCTTACTTGCTGATCTAAGTTGAGCAAATCCTTGAGCATAGCTCATAATTTTTGAGAAGTATAGGGCTTGACGAATTTTTTCAACAAGCTCTGCCTTGTCGCCAGAAAACTTAGGAGCATCTGCCTTTGGTAAGATCTCACTTGCCTTAACACGTTCATCTTTATAAGCTGAGATGTAACGGGCAAATACTGATTCTGTGATTAGTGGTAGTGGAACACCTAAATCAAGAGCAGATTGGCTAGTCCATTTACCTGTTCCCTTGTTACCAGCAGCATCAAGGATATAGTCAACAACTGGACCTTTCTCTCCTTCATCATCCTTACGAGTAAGAATGTCAGCTGTGATTTCAATTAGGTATGAATCAAGCTCACCCTTGTTCCACTCTGTAAAGATTTCAGCCATTTCGCTAGCATCAAGATCTAGTAAGTGCTTCATTAGATCATATGATTCAGCAATAAGCTGCATGTCACCGTATTCGATTCCGTTATGAACCATCTTAACATAGTGACCAGCTCCATCAGGGCCGATGTAAGTAACACAAGGTTTTCCGTCTTCAGGAGCCTTAGCTGAGATTTCTTCAAAGACCGGAGCGATTAAATCGTAAGCTTCGCGTTGTCCACCTGGCATGATTGAAGGACCTTCAAGGGCTCCTTTTTCCCCACCAGATACACCTGTACCGATGAAGTTGATTCCTGAGTCAGCAAGTTCATTGTTACGGCGGATTGTGTCTTTGTAGTAAGTGTTACCACCGTCAATTAGAATATCTCCCTTGTCTAAGAATGGAAGAAGGCTTTGGATAGTTGCATCAGTTGCAAAACCTGCTTGCACCATAAGCATAATGCGGCGTGGTTTTTCAATTGATTTTACAAATGACTCAATGTCATAGCTTGGTACAAAGTTTTTTTCAGGGTAGCTCTTAA
Organism: Streptococcaceae bacterium ESL0687; assembly: GCA_029392475.1. NCBI lineage: Bacteria > Bacillati > Bacillota > Bacilli > Lactobacillales > Streptococcaceae > Streptococcaceae bacterium ESL0687. Next base: position 391,654 of record CP113940.1, on the reverse strand, counting down.
CTACATCCTCAGTTTTTTCTGCGCTACGGTTATAGATCGCAACATTATAGCCACGTGATTCAATATTTAAGGCAAGGTTACGACCCATAACGGCCATACCAACTACACCAAAGTTTGCTTGTGTCATCTACATTCTCCTAGTTATTAGATTTTTTTATATTATTCTTTAAATTATAGCACTTTTGGCCCAAAAAGCAATTTACCAAAAGGCTTGGTCAATTAATCAAAGAGGCCATCAAGCCCTGCAAAGGGTGATTTTTTCTCATCTGGAACTTCTGGCTCAAGATTCTCAAAGTCAGTTTCTGACATAATCTGCCAACCTTGACCACTTGGCATACTATCTGCTTCAAGTTCTTCTGGGGTTAAAACACGGGTTGGAATACTTAGGATGATGTTATCAGCCACAGATTCGTCAAGGTTTATAATGTCTTTTTCAAGGACAAAAATATTATCATCACTTACCAAATCACGCGCTTCTTGCAGGTAGGCTTCTGTTGTAAAAGCTTCGGCTACGTCAATTTCTGACTTAAGCTCAACCTCCTTCAAGCTTCTTGTTGATGGGTAACTTAAGGTATAAGTTGCCTTGTAATTTAATAGGTACAGACCATCCTCATAGGATACAAAACCTACCACATGGACTGGTGTTAGACCGATTATTTCTTCAAAACGTCTTTTTAAACCAGCCTCTAAATTAAGGGTTTCATCAAAATTAATGATTTCCCTTTTTTTTATTTCATTTAAAGCCCACTGCATGCTTGTGCCTCCTTTTGTTCTTTCCTTATATTTTACAATAATTTAGGCTGAATTACTAAGGTAATTAGCTCAGCTTGTCTGAAAACTTATAATAAACTAGTAAACAAATTAGTAGGATAAAACAAAAAGAGCACTAAGTGCTCTCTTTAATTAGTCTACTAAAGTTTTTGCTAGGGCAAAGTTTCCAACTGTTGCGCTACCATTGTTTTCAATACTTGGAGCAAGGATGTACTCGTCGATTGATGGGATTGGTAGGTAGTCACTTAGAAGGTTTACGAAGTTTTCTTTAATGCGGTCAAGCATGTGATCTTGAGCCATAACTCCACCACCAACAACAATCTTATCAGGACGAAGGCAAACAGTTGCATTTACAAGTGCTTGAGCAATGTAGTAGGCTTGGATATCCCAAACATCGTGATCTTCAGGAATGTTTTCTCCGCGAATTCCAAGACGAGCTTCAAGACTTGGACCAGCAGCAACACCTTCTAGACAGTCACCGTGGAAAGGACAGTTTCCTTCAAAGTCTAAATCATCTTTATGACGTTTCATAAGTTGGTGACCCATTTCAGGGTGACCGATTCCACCGATGAATTCTCCGTTTTGAAGAGATCCAGCACCGATACCTGTACCTACTGTGAAGTAAGTTAGATTTTTACAATCATTTAAAAGCATTTCACCGTAAGCGCTTGAATTGACATCAGTAGTGAAATAAACTGGCACATTTAAGGCCTTTTCAATTGGTGATACTAAGTCAGCATTAGACCAACCAGCTTTTGGTGTACTTAAAACATATCCATAAGTTTCGCTGTCTCTGTCAATATCAATTGGTCCAAAGCTTCCAAGAGCTAGGGCTTCAATATTTTTGTCTTTAAAGAACTCGATAACTTTTTCAAGGGCATCATCTGGACCTGTTGTTGGGAATTGGTAAGTTTCTAAAATCTCTAGATCTTCATTTCCAACGGCACAGACAAATTTTGTTCCACCAGCTTCTACACTACCAAATAATTTCATTACTTTACTTCACTTCCTTATTTATACTTTTATATTTTTCTACCTCGGATAATTAATGGAATCTAATAGATTAGCCATTCAAGCTATTAAATTCAACTAACAACCCAAAGTCTTAGGCAAGGTCTATGATAAAATATCACCTAATCTAAGAACCTTTACTATTCTACCACGATTAAAGGCCTGGGACAATTGTATTTTTATAAAAATTGTAAGTGTTTTTATTACAATCTTATAAAGTTTTTTCAAATATGTTAAACGTTTATCATAAATTGTAATATTTTTCAAAAAAGTTACCATTTTACAAGGGCGTAAGCGTTTGACAATTTGACATTTTTATCATAACATTAAGGCAAACTAAGGAGGTTAGGTAATACAAATGAAATGGACAACTGAATTAAGATACAAAAACTATGGTGACTGGGATAAAGATTACATCCAAGATCTTATCTTCAAAAAGGAAAATTCCATCTGGAAAAACCACTTCCACTTGGAACCTCAAAGTGGATTATTAAATGACCCTAATGGTTTTTCTTACTTTGACGGAAAATGGCATCTTTTCTTCCAGCACTTCCCATTTGGGGCTGTGCATGGTCTAAAATCATGGTCTCATGCTACATCTCTTGATCTGGTTAACTGGGAAATTGATGATATTAAACTTTTACCTGGTTCTGACTTTGATAGCCACGGAGTTTACTCAGGAAGTGCATATCCTGTTGGTGATGACCTATTCCTTTTCTACACTGGTAACTACCGCGATAAGGACTGGAACCGTAGTGCCTACCAAATGACAGCCCTTATGAATAAAGAAGGTGAAATTGTCAAAAGTGAACGCCCTGTAATCTCTGATGAAGCAGGTTATACAGCCCACTTCCGTGATCCGATGATTTTCAAGGACAAGGGACAATTTTACACAGTAATTGGAGCCCAGGATTTAGACCTTAAGGGGCATGTTGTCCTTTATAAGGCTGTTGACAATAATCTTGAAAACTGGCAAAAAATTGATGACCTACACTTCAGTGACCTTGATCTTGGGTTTATGGTTGAGTGTCCAAACCTTGTCTTTGTAGACGGACGTCCAGTTCTTCTCTTCTGCCCTCAAGGAATGGAAGAAGTTTACTCAGAAAATATTTACCCGCAAAGCTATATTGTGGCTGAGGAATTTGATGCTGAAGGGGCTAAACTTACAAATCCAGGAGCAATTGAAAACCTTGACTATGGTTTTGATGTTTATGCTACTCAAGCCTTTAATGCACCTGATGGACGAGTTTTATCTGTTTCATGGCTAGGACTTCCTGAGATTGATTACCCAACAAATGATTTAGGATACCAAGGTTCACTTAGTCTGGTTAAAGAACTTAGCCTTAAGGACGGGAAATTATATCAATATCCAGTCGAAGAAATCAAAGAACTCCGTAAAAAAGAGATTCAAGCAAGCGAGCATGTATTTGATAAAAATACCTATGAGGCTGAATTTACAGTTGACATGAAAGAGGGTGCTGAGGTTTCCTTCTATGCTAGTGACGATAATAAGGAAGCTCTAAAACTTACTATTGCAAATGGTGAAATTAAACTTGACCGTAGTGAGCTTGGACCAATCTTTGCTGAAGACTTTGGAGTTACTAGATCAATAACTAATATTTCTAGCGACCAAGTTAAGGTCAATGCCTTTGTTGATACAAGTGTTATTGAAATCTTTATCAATGACGGGGAATATGTCCTTTCAAGTCGCGTTTTCCCAGGAGAGGGGCAAACAAAATTCCAGGTGAAAGGAGCTACTCAGGTAGCCTTGTATGAAATGTAATGGCAAAACTTACTGATGTCGCAAAACTTGCTGGCGTAAGTCCCACTACAGTCAGCCGGGTAATTAATAATTACGGGTCCCTTAGTCAAAAAACAATTGATAAGGTCCATAAGGCCATGGAGGAGCTAAATTATCAACCAAATAATTTAGCCCGCAGCCTCCAAGGTAAAAAGACCATGCTTATTGGCTTAATTATCCCGTCAATCAGAAACCCCTTCTATGCCGAACTCATTGAAGAGCTTGAAATAAAGCTCTTTAATCTTGGCTACAAGGTAATTATCTGCAATAGCCAGAGTAATCCAGGTAAGGAAAAAAATTACCTGCAGATGCTTGCTGCCAACCAGGTAGATGGAATTATTTCAAGTAGCCACAATCTAGGTATTGAAGAATATGAGCGAATTGATCTTCCTATCGTAAGTTTTGACCGCTTGCTTAGTCCAAAGATTGCTACCGTATCAAGTAACAACCAGGCAGGTGGACAACTAGCTGCCCAAAATTTAATTGATCGCGGCGCTAAAAGTCTTGGTCTAATATCTGGTGCTAGTAAAAGTGGAAGCCCTACTGACCTAAGGTCTCAAGCCTTTATCCAGGTAGCCAACCAGGAGGGAATCCCTGTCAAGCACCTGGAACTTGATCCAGATGTCATCCTTGATATCAAAAAAAATCGCATCAAAAATTTCATTGAAGCCAATAACTTCGAGGGAATCTTCTGTACAGATGACATAACTGCCGTTCTTTGCATGGAATTTACTGATGTTAATATCATAGGTTATGATGGTACCAAGTTAATTCAAAGCTTGTATCCACAACTTTCAACCATCGTTCAACCCATACCAGAACTTGCTGATGCTTTAATCACAGCCCTCTTAAACAAGATAAACAAGCAGGAATTTGACCTAGAAATCGTACTTCCCATTAAATTCCAGCAAAATAGCTAAAACAAAACCAGTTAGATTTCTAACTGGTTTTTTATATTTATTAAATTTAATCTCTAATAAGTTTTTAGTATGTTTCTTCCAGGTTAAGAAGTTTTTCACCGGCAGCAATATTTCCGCTAGCTAGAGTTTCAACTTCTGCGTATGATCCTGTATTGGTAATAATCATCATTACAGTATCATCATATCCTGCTTTTTCAATCGCTTGGCTGTCGAAGCTTCCAAGGAGTTCTCCTTTAACCACGTGCTCTCCAGTTTTTTTATCGGTAGAGAAACCTTGACCATCCATGTTAACAGTGTCAATTCCAATATGGATAAGAACCTCAGCTCCTTTATCAGATTTTATACCGTAGGCATGTTTTGAATCATAAACGATTGTCAGCTCACCACTAACTGGTGCATAAACCTCGCTACCATTTGGTTTAATGGCAACTCCTTTACCCATCATTTCTGATGAGAAGACTGGGTCATTAACGTCTTTTAGGGGTACAATTTGACCACTTACAGCTGCAGAAATTAGTTCATCTTGTGGTCCTTCAGCTTCTACTTGTGGGTCTTCGTTAATGGCTACAGCAGCTTCTGATTCAGAAACTTTTTCGTCAGTATCAGCTACTGATAAATCCATAGTTTTCTTACCGTAAACGTATGTAAGAACAAAGGCTACAACCATGGTAACTGCTCCTGAAAGGATAAATTCAGGAATTGATTTAGGGGCAATTGAAATGAATCCAATAACACTTGCAGCACCTAGAGCCACAGCTAAAACTTTAAAGAATCCAAGCATAAGGCTACCAATTGCTGCTGCAATCATCGCACAGAAGAATGGGAATTTAAGTTTTAAGTTGACCCCAAAGATGGCAGGTTCTGTAATTCCTAGAAGGGCTGATAGGCTGGCTGATCCAGCAAGGCTCTTTTGTTTTTGGTTTTTACTAATAACAGCGATTGCAAGAGCCGCTGCACCTTGGGCAATGTTTGCCATTGAAGCTACTGGAAAGATAAAGCTTCCACCTGTTTTAGCAATGTCAGCTAGAAGGGTTGTTTCAATAGCTGGGAAGGTTTGGTGGAGTCCTGTAATAACAATTGGTGAATAGAAGAATCCAAAGACTGATAATCCTAGAGCTCCAGTTGTTGTATAAAGCCAGATAAGACCATTAGTTAGGGCATCTGAGACAGACCTCATAACAGGACCTACAAGAATGAAGGTTAAAAATCCTGTAATAATGATGGCAAGCATAGGGGTAAAGGTAAAGTCTAGGGCTGTTGGAATCTTCTTATGGAAGAATTTTTCAAGCTTGGCTAAAATCCAAGCCACAGCAACGATTGGTAGAACTGAACCCTGGTAACCAGCTTGAGCTACCTGTAAACCAAAGACATCCCAATAAGGCATAGTCCCATTGCTAATTGCTTCTGCTACTCCGTAACCATTAACTAGGCTTGGCATTACCATGGCCATACCCATGGCAGCTCCTAGATAGGCATTCCCACCAAATCGTTTGGTAGCTGAGAATCCAACTAAGATTGGCAGAAAGGCAAAAGGTGCTGTAGCTAGTAGATTTACGATACTTGCGAAATCAGCAAGGGCTGGAACTCTTTCAATAATTGATTGAGGACCAAATAAATCCTCAGCCGTTAAAACATTGTTAAGGGCCATTAGAAGACCTCCAGCAACTAGGGCTGGAAGCATTGGTACAAAGATGTCCGAAAGAACTTTAACTAAGTCCATTATTGGATTTTTCTTCCCACCTTCTGAAAGTTCCTTAAGTTCTTCCTTGGTAGCTGCACTAATTTTTGCGACCTTTAATAATTCATCGTAGACATTATTAACATCACCAGGCCCAATAATTATCTGGAACTGACCGTTGGCCTTGAAGGTACCTTTGATATCATCATTATTGTCAAGGGCCTCCTGATCCACTCTTGACGGGTCCTTAAGCACCAAACGCAGCCTAGTCGCACAGTGGGCAACAGCTTGAATATTATTCTCACCCAGGGCAAGATTTATATCTTCAGCAACTTTTTTGTAATCCATATATATCTCCTTATTTATTATGAAAACGCTTTTCCATTCCTCTATTAGTATAATACAATATTTTTGCAAAATGTCAAACGTTTACTAAAATAAAATCCTTTAAAAATAAAGTTCACCTTGTTTGTTGTAACAGTTACTTTAATAATTGTCATACGCTTAACAATATTAGGCAAAAAAAGAAGGCCAGCTGGGCTGTCCCTCTCTTTTACTTACTAGCTAATAATTTTTTAAATACCTGCTTCAACCCAGTAACTTGGCCTATTTTTTTCATACTGGCTAATTAAATCCTCATACTCAAGGGTAAGACCAATGTCATCCAAACCGTTAACAAGTTTTCGTTTCCACTCAGCATCGATATCAAAAGTGAATTCCTTGTCTCCTAGAATAATTTTTTGCTGGGGCAAATCAACTACAAGCTCTGTGGAACTTGTGATTCCAGCCAATTCCTTACGGCTATCTAAATCCAAAACAATCGGTAGAATTCCATTTTTCAGGGCATTATTATAGAAAATATCTGAGTAAGAACCTGCCACAATTACCTGGAAGCCGTAATCCTTAATGGCCCAAGCCGCATGCTCACGACTTGATCCAGAACCAAAGTTATCCCCTGTAATTAAAATACTTGCTTCCTTATAGTCTGGCTGGTTTAGGATAAAGTCAGGATTTTCCCTTTTGCCATCTTCAAGATAACGCCATTCAAAGAACATATTTTTACCAAAACCAACCTTATCAGTAGCCTTCAAAAATTGTTTGGGAATGATCTGGTCAGTATCAATATTATCATTCATAAGAGGAACTGTTTTTCCCGTATAGACTGTAAATTTATCCATTAGATTGCCTCCCTTGCATCAACAAATTTTCCGTTAAGGGCAGCTAGGGCTGCCATGGCTGGACTACAAAGGTGAGTCCTAGCTCCGTGACCCTGACGACCTTCAAAGTTCCTATTACTTGTACTTGCACAGTGTACTCCTTGGGGAACATGGTCGGGATTCATTCCCAGACACATAGAACAACCTGGTTCCCTCCATTCAAAGCCTGCATCCATAAAAATCTTATCAAGTCCCATTTCCTCTGCAGCCTTCTTAACAGGACGACTTCCTGGCACCACAATGGCTGTAAGTTTATCAGCTACCTTCTTACCTTTAACAATATTTGCTGCTAGGATCAAGTCAGATAGTCTGGCATTGGTACAAGAACCTATAAAAACATAACCAAGATCAATATCACTTACCTTTTGCCCAGGATTTAGATCCATGTATGAATAAGCACGCTCATCATTAAAATCGAGAACCTCTGGTAGAGCTTCTGTATACTCAACAGCCATCTCAGGATTTGTACCCCAAGTTACCATAGGAGCAAGTTTATCAACCTCAATTGTAATTACCTTGTCGTAACTTGCATCTGGATCACTAACTAGAGTTTCCCAGTCAGCAATGGCTGCATCCATATTTTGAGGGGCCTTTTCCCTACCAGCTACATAGGCATAAGTTTTAGCATCAGGATTCATTAGGCCGATTTTTGCCCCAAACTCAATGGCCATGTTACAGATGGTCATTCGCTCTTCCATTTCAAGGTCTGAAATTGCCTCACCAGCAAACTCCACGGCATAACCAACACCTGCATCAACACCGTAACGGGCAATAAGAGCTAGAATATAGTCCTTGGCATAAATTCCTTTAGGAGCTTTTCCGGTAAATTCAATTTTCATCTTTTTAGGTTTCACCTGCCAGATGGTTTGAGTGGCAAAGACATGTTCAACCTCACTAGTTCCAATACCAAAGGCAATGGCTCCAAAGGCTCCGTGGGTTGCTGTATGAGAATCCCCGCAAACTACAATCTTTCCTGGTTGACTGCGGCCTGTTTCAGGTCCTACCATGTGGACAATCCCTTGAAGTTTACTACCGTGGACAGCTGCATCAACACCAAAATCTTCAACATTTTTGGCAAAAGTTTCAATCTGATTTTTAGAAATCAAATCTTGAATGTTAAAAATATCAACGGTTGGTACATTGTGGTCGGTTGTTCCAAAGGTCAGCTCTGGCCTTCTCAATTTACGCCCGTTTTCCCTCATTCCTGAAAAGGCCTGAGGACTTGTAACCTCATGGATAAAATGTTGGTCCACATAAAGAAGTTGAGGTTCACCGACTTCCCCTGTAATCACATGTCTGTCCCATAGTTTATCAAATATTGCTTGTCCCATTTTTCTACCTCATAAATTACTAATAATTGCTGTTGTCATCTCTTCTGTCGAAGCATGACCGCCCAAGTCCCTTGTGAAGATTCCTTGTGCGAAAGTTTTTTCGACTGCTTTTTCAATATCAGCTGCCGCATCCTTAAGACCAAAGGATTCATCAAGCATCATAGCAACTGATAAAATCATACTTACTGGATTGGCAAGACCAAGACCTGCTATATCTGGTGCACTTCCGTGTATCGGTTCATAAAGACTTGGTCCCTTTTCTGAATGGCTGGCTGAAGGCATAACTCCTAAGCTTCCTGGCAGAACACTAGCCTCATCAGATAGAATATCTCCAAAAAGATTTTCAGTCACAATGACATCAAATTTGCTGGGATTTGTAATCATCAGCATGGCCAAGCTGTCGACCAATTGATGCTCTAATCTTACCTGGGGATAGTCTAAGGCTACCTCATCAGCAACCTTTCGCCAAAGTTTACTGGTTGCTAGCACATTTTGCTTGTCAACACTGGTTACAAGACCACCGCGTTTTTCAGCCATTTCAAAGGCCACCTTCATGATTCTTCTAATTTCATCAGCCGTATATTCATTAACATCACGCGCTTCATTTTCTTCAAGCTTGTGCTCACCAAAGTAAATTCCTCCAGTAAGCTCTCTTACCACTGTGAAATCAACTCCTTCAATGATTTCAGCCTTTAGTGGTGACAATCTTTTAAGTTCTTCAAAAATTTTAACTGGCCTGATGTTTGCAAATAGACCAAGATCCTGTCTGAGCTTTAAAAGTCCCTGCTCTGGACGAATTTTTGCATCATTATATTTGGGATGACCGATGGCTGCAAGTAAAATCGCATCCACTTCCTTTAAGCTATCAAGAGTTTCTTGGGGTAGTGGGTCTCCTGTCTTATCAATGGCTGCTCCCCCAAAATCAAGATCTTCAAGTTGGTAGTTAAAATCATTTCTTTGGGCAACTGCTTCTAATACCTCAAGCCCTGCTGCCATGATTTCAGGTCCAATTCCGTCCCCTGCTAAAACTGCTATTTTCTTTTTCATCAATCTCTTATGCCCCCTTAACTTTCTCATCCCTTACAAAAGAGCTAGCCCTAATATATGCTTGGGCACTTGCCTTCAAAACATCATAGTCAATTCCCTTAGATGAGAAGTAATCTCCTGTTCTTGGATTTTTAACATTAACTTGAACTTCAGCCTGGGCATCACGACCACTTGTTATGGCTTCAATTTCATAAGACTCTAGGAACATTTTTTGACCAAAGTACTTGTCAATAGCATTAAAGATAGCTTCAATACTTCCTAGACCTTGGGCTTTAACCTCAGCCTTTTGATCATTTTCCTTGTCGAAAAGAGAAATTTTAACATCCTGTCTTCCATTTGATTCATAGTTAAGCTCAATATCTTCAAGAATAATTTCATTATCAGCTAAACTTTGACCAAGGATTAGGGCTCTGATATCCTCATCAGTAATTTCTTTTTTCTTATCAGCAAGTTTTTTAAAGTCTGCAAAATATCCTGTAAGTTCTTCTTCTGTAAAGTCAAATTCAAGTTCCTTAAGTTTTTCCTTAAAGGCATGACGTCCTGACAGTTTTCCAAGAGGTAGTGAGTTAAATTTAATTCCAACAAGTTCTGGTGTAATGATTTCATAAGTCTCAGGATTTTTTAGGACTCCGTCCTGGTGGATACCACTTTCATGGGCAAAGGCATTACCACCAATTACAGCCTTGTTCTTAGGAACTGAAAGTCCTGAATAACTTGCTACCATGTCACTTGTGGCCTTGGTTCTACTTAGGACAATATCACTGGTAGCTTGATAATAGTCTGATCTAATATGTAGGGCAACTGCCACCTCTTCAAGGGCTGCATTCCCTGCCCTCTCACCAATTCCGTTAACTGTTCCTTCAACACGACCAGCCCCGTTCTTAACTGCTGCAAGTGTATTGGCTGTAGCCATCCCAAGGTCATCATGACAATGAGGGCTAAAGATGATTTTTCGGTCAGACTTGATATTTTCAATCAGGTATTTAAAAATTTCACCAAATTCCTCTGGAACAGTATAGCCGACTGTATCTGGAATATTAATGTAGGTTGCTCCATTATCGACTGCCGTCTGGACTGCCCTTAGAAGAAAGTCCCTCTCTGTCCTTGTAGCATCTTCAGGAGAGAATTCTACAACATCAAAAAGTGTCCTTGCGTAACTTACGTGATGGGCAATACTTTTAATAACCTCATCTTCTGTCATCTTTAGTTTGTATTCCATATGAACAGGACTTGTCGCAATAAAGACATGGACTTGAGGGTACTTAGCATCTTTTAGGGCTTCTGCTGCTCGGTCAATGTCCCCTTTAACACAGCGGGCAAGACCTGTAACTGCTGTTTTGGTCATGATTTTTGCTATCTGAGACACAGCCTCAAAACTATCAGGACTTGCTGCTGGAAAACCTGCCTCAATAGCTGAAACACCCCATTTTTCAAGTTGCTTGGCAATATTAATTTTTTCATCAATTGAAAAATTTACCCCAGGTGTCTGCTCACCGTCCCTAAGACTGGTATCAAGAAATTCAATTTTTTTCATAAAACTCTCCTTAATTTTTTTAAAAGAAAAACGTCCCAAACGATGGGACGTTTACTTGCCCCATCTTGACTTACGCCAAACAGGACTCGCACATCTTATACCTTAATAGTATACTGCGAGTCCTCATTTAATAATAATAAATTGAAATTTGGCTTAGTCATTTGAATTTTCCTTTAAATTATTTTTCACAATAATATAACAAATATTTATTATTGTCAACAATTTTTAGAAAATTATCTTTATTCTTACTTAGATAATTTCTAAGATAATTTGCGGAGCCACTTTTTCAATAATCCTTTAATAATTCCCTTATTCATGATAAAATATAACGAATAATACTAAATTTAGGAGAACTATTTTGGCTGAAAATATCAAAGAAGAATTAAATGACCAAATGCTTGTCCGCCGTGAAAAGATGGAAGGCTTACGTGAAGCTGGACTTGATCCTTTTGGGCAACGTTTTGACCGTACACATCTATCAGGTGACCTACATAAAGAATTTGGGGAGCTTACTAAGGAAGAGCTTAACGAAAAAAATCTTACAGCAACTGTTGCTGGGCGTCTGATGACCAAGCGTGGTAAGGGTAAAGTATCATTTGCCCACTTACAAGACCGCAAAGGACAAATTCAAATTTACGTTCGTAAGGATGCTGTTGGAGATGAAGATTACGAAATCTTCAAAAAAGCTGACCTTGGTGACTTCTACGGGGTTACTGGTCAAATCATGAAGACTGACATGGGTGAGCTTTCAATCAAGGCTGAAAAGCTTACTATGCTTTCTAAGTCACTTCGCCCACTTCCTGAGAAATACCACGGGCTTACTGACGTTGAAACAATCTACCGTAAACGTTACCTAGACCTTATTTCTAACCGTGAAAGCTTCAACCGTTTCACTACTCGTAGCCGTATTATTTCAGAAATCCGTCGCTACATGGACAGCCAAAACTTCCTTGAAGTTGAAACTCCAACCCTTCACAACGAGGCTGGTGGAGCAAGTGCTCGTCCTTTTGAAACTCACCACAATGCCCTTGATATGGACATGGTCCTTCGTATTGCCCTTGAGCTTCACCTTAAACGTCTAATCGTTGGTGGTATGGAAAATGTTTACGAAATCGGTCGTGTTTTCCGTAACGAAGGTGTGGATACTACCCACAACCCTGAGTTCACAATGCTTGAAGCATACTCTGCCTATGCTGACTTTGAGGATATCATGGATCTTACTGAAGGAATCTTTAGACACCTTGGAAAAACAGTTATTGACTCAGATGTCGTTAACTACCAGGGTCAAGAGATTAACATTGGTAAAGCCTTCAACCGTATCCACATGGTAGAAGCTATTAAAGAGCAAACTGGAGTTGACTTCTTTGCCCCAATGACTCTTGAAGAAGCTACTGAAGTGGCTAAAAAACACAATGTTACTGTTGAAAAACACTTTACAGTTGGGCACATCATCAATGCCTTCTTTGAAGACTTCGTTGAGGAAACTCTTGTTCAACCGACATTTGTTTTTGGTCACCCAGTAGAAATTTCACCACTTGCTAAGAAAAATGCTCGTGACCCACGCTTCACTGACCGTTTTGAGCTATTCATCACTGGTAAAGAGTTCGCTAATGCCTTCACTGAGCTTAACGATCCAATCGATCAGCTTGAACGTTTCAAAGCCCAAGCCGCTGCCAAAGAACTTGGTGACGACGAAGCAACTGGAATCGACTACGACTATGTTGAGGCCCTTGAATACGGTATGCCACCAACAGGTGGACTAGGAATCGGTATCGACCGTCTTGTAATGTTCTTTACAGACGCTGCATCAATCCGTGACGTTCTTCTATTCCCAACAATGCGTTAATAAAATCAGACAGACCTTGGGGTCTGTTTTTTTGCGCCTAAATCAATCAGCTAACTAGGCTAAATTTATTTCAAGCATATATTTTACTTTATTAATTTAAAAGTTTGTGATAGATTTATCTTGTATGAACCCATATAAGATAAGGAGTAGAGAATGGAAGCTAGAAATGAAAAAGTTTATGATTATATTGCTGGAGCTGTTGCAATCGTATTCCTAGTGGTTATGATTCAAGGCCAACTAATACAGGGGAAAGTTGATAGCATGTGGTTGACCCTATCGGCCCTGTCACTCGGTTATTTAGGCTTTAAGGGAGATAGGAAATACTCTTGGAAAAAAGCTAGCAGACTTGAAAAAGCCTGGATGATTTTACTGATAGCTTTAATGGCTCTATATGTGATTGCTTTTATCCTTGCTTAAGAAAGGACAGGTCAACCTGTCTTTTTTGCAGACAAAAAAGGTGTGATTTTAAATCACACCTTTTTTCTAACTAGTTATTAGAAGAACTAGAACTTGTGTTTGTATTTGCCTTGGCATTGGCTGCTTGGGCATCTTTAACTACTGAATCAATGGTATCAGTAGTTTTCGCATTATCAACTGAAACCTTAAAGCTTGTTTTTTCAGCAGCTGATAGGTTACTTAAGCCATCAATTGTTGATTTAGCTGCCACCTTGGCACTTGCAAGTTTTGCTTCATCATCTTTTTTCTTGTAATCATCATCTTTTTTCTGAGCCTCTTTAAGGGCAGAATCAACATCACCGGTTGATGTCGCCTTATCGACTGAAGAAATAAAGTTATTCTTTTCTGCATCACTTAAATTACTTAGGCCATTTATAGTAGTCTTGGCTGCTTCTTTAGCATCTTCAAGCTCTTTTTTAGCCGCTTCTTCCTTGGCCTTTTTCTCAGCTTCCGCTGCAGCTTGCGCATCATAACTATTATAATGAAGTTCAATCTTAACCTTCTTCGGATTGAAAGGTGTACCTACATCAATACTTTGGTAGGTAACAGGATTTGAAGTATCTTTTGGATTAATAGTTTTAATTTCTACTAATTGGATATTAGCTTCTGGTACTCCCATAGTAATAAGCAATTTTTTAGCCTCCGAGAGCGACTTTTCAACAAGACCTACCATATTTGAAGTTTTACCACCATTACTTACCTCAAGGGTTATTGAATCACTTGAATTTTTATCAAAGTAACCACCCTTGGTAGGATTTTGGCTGATAATTACATCTTCATCCTTGTCACTAGTTACAGATTTTTTAATAATGCGCGACTCAGAAATCCCCAAGCGGGCAAGATCTGCTACTGCATCATCATAGGTAAAACCTTTTGAAACATAGTCAGGCATTTCAATGATTCCCTTACCTAGAGATACATAGATATCTACTGATGAACCTTCTTTTTTAGTTGTTCCAATAGTAGGATTGGTTCTGATAACCTGATTTTTATCATAGCTATCATTAGGCTCTTCTTTGATATTACCCACCTTAAGACCTGACTTACTGATGGCCTCCTTGGCCTGATCAACAGTCATTCCGCTAACCTGAGGAATCTTAATGTCCTTTGGTGTTGTAAAAATTACAAGACCAATAATCAGAGCCAAAATTGCAGCTGCAACAGAACCAATAATCCAGCCAGTTTTCTTCTTACCTTTGGCCCTTGAAGCAGGTGCTGCCTCTTCCTGAGCCTTGACCTTATTAGTATCTGTACTAACCTTTTTAACCAATTCCTCAGTATCGCTCTTATCAATCACCATTTTAGGTAGAACCTTGGTTTCATCCTCTTCCTCTTCCTTGGTAAAGACTAATTTCTTTTCATCCTTACGGTCCAAAGAGGTCGAAGTTGCTACATCTTTGAGCATTTCAGATACATTTTGATAGCGGTCCGACAGGTCCTTGGCTGTAGCCTTGATAACCACATTTTCTAAGGCCTGGGGAACATTTTTATTGATATTTATGATAGATGGTAGAGGTTTTTGGAAGTGCTGCAGGGCAATAGTAACTGCACTGTCTCCGTCAAAGGGAACATCACCTGTAAGCATTTCATATAAAATGATACCCATGGCATAGATGTCACTTTGAACGGTTGCCTTAGCTCCACGGGCCTGCTCAGGTGATAGGTAGTGGATACTTCCAAACATACTGTTAGTCTGAGTAAGGCTTGTTTCAGCAAAGGCCATGGCAATTCCAAAGTCTGTAACTTTAGCATCACCGCTTTTACTTATCAAAATATTTTGAGGCTTAAGGTCCCGGTGGATAATACCACGCTCATGGGCAAGTTTCATTGCCGATAAAATTTGGCTGATATAGTGGATGGCCTCATCATTTGAAAGGGGAGCATGTTCTTTAATGTACTGTTTTAAAGTTACCCCGTCAACATATTCCATAACGATGTACTGCTGGCCATCAACATCACCCACGTCACTAATTCCAACGATATTTGGGTGATTTAATTCTGACATGGCATAGGCTTCCCTTTGGAAGCGGGCGATAGCAATGCTATCATTTTCTAAGTTAGACCTTAGAACTTTAATGGCTACAAGCCGATTATCTAAAAAAGTATCCTCGGCCAGGTAGACATTTGCCATCCCTCCACGGCCGATTTCCTTCATTACTAAATAGCGCTCAGCAAATAATTTGCCTACTTGAATCATCTAACAAGCCCCCTTATCAATCTCAAGCAGGATAACAGTAACATTATCATGCCCACCATAATTATTTGCAAGCTCAATTAAATGCTCTGCCTTGTTTTCAATGGTTTCTGGTCCTTCGACCACCTGAATGATCTCATCTTTTGCTACCATGTTAGTCAAACCGTCACTACTCAAAAGAATGTAGTCGCCAGCTTCTACAGGTACAATGTTAATATCAGGTTCTAAAAATGTTTGCTGGCCAATACTTTTAGTTACAATATTTTTATTGGGATGATTTTCAGCTTCTTCCTCAGTAAGCTCTCCAGCATCTAAAAGCTCCTGAACAAGAGAGTGGTCTCTTGTAACCTTAATCAAATGATTGTCACGAATAATTTGCGTTCTACTGTCTCCTACATGGGCTGAGATTAAATCAGAATCAAGAACAATTACAATTTCAAGCGTTGTTCCCATTCCCTTAAAGTCATCTAGGCGACCAAGGTCTGCAATATTTTGATTTTCAACTGATATTTTTTCAACCAGCCAATCTGAAATTTCATCTCTAGCATGATTACTAGAAAAATTAGTATCCTGCCATAATTTACCTAAATCCTCAACAGCAAGACGGCTGGCCACATTACCTGCAGCGTGGCCTCCCATTCCATCAGCTAATATAAAAATCTTTTGTCCTTGCTTATTAGTATAAACGTCAGCAAAATCTTGATTGGTAACACGCTTAATGCCGACATCCGTAAGTACTGTAAATTTCATTAGTTTTCCTTTCAGATTTAGATGGTTTATTTTTTTCTAAATTTAGCAATAAAGAAACCATCTGTATGATAAAGTTCTGGTGTAAGTAGAATACACCCGTCCTTAACAATATTAGTATTGTCGTTATCTATTAACACCTGTTCAAAGTCCTGATTTTCTTGTAAGAATCTATCCACTACCTGGAAGTTTTCTTCATCGAAAATAGTACATGTACTGTAGACCATTATACCATTCTTTTTAACGGTTTTTCCAACATTTGAAAGGATGGCAACTTGGATCTCTTGAAGGCTTGTAAAGTCCTCTAATTCCTTACGGTACTTGATATCAGGCTTTCTTCTGATAAGACCTATTCCGCTACAAGGAGCATCAACGAGCGCCTTATCAAATACTTCAGGACCAAATTCTTCAAAGGACTTGCTGGCGTCAAGTTTTTGGGTGATAATCTTATCAGATAGGCCCAGACGTTCAGCATTATCATTGATTAATTTAAGCTTGTGGTCATAGAGATCAAGGGCTGTAATATGACCATCTTTCAGGTACTCAGCCATATGAACTGTTTTCCCCCCAGGGGCTGCACAGGCATCAAGAATTTTTTCACTACCTTCAATTTCAAGTGTTGGCGCAACCAACTGGCTTGACTCATCTTGAATAGTAATTTTACCGTCTTTAAAGTCCTTACTAGCTGCAATATTCCCACCCTTTGCTAGAAGGGCAGTTGCTGCAAGTCTACTTTTTTCAATTTCAAAAATTTTAGACAGAGCTTCGTACTCCTCATCAAAGTCGACCTTAGCCAGGTTAACCCGCAAGCTATTTTTACTTGGAGTATTTAGGCTTTCTAAAATGTTTTTTGTACGCTCTTGGCCAAATTGATCTTGGAGCTTTTTAATTAAAAAGACTGGCACACTGTACTCAATTGATAGGCGGTCCAGTGGTTTCTTAATATCTGAAAACTGAGCGCGTGGTGTTCGGAGGAAGTTTCTTAAAACTCCATTTACAAAACCAGATAGGCGCTTGTCTCCCTGACGTTTGGCAATTTTCACGGCCTCATCAACTGCTGCTGAATCAGGAATCTTGTCCATGTAAACAATCTGATAAAGTGAAAGGATGAGCAGATTTTTGACCCATTTTTTAGCCTTTTTAACAAAAGGTTTGAGATACCATTCAAGGGTTAACTTGTGGCTAATAGTCCCGTAAACTAAATTGGTTGCAAGAGCCTTATCAAGAGCTGAAAGCTGAGAGTTTTTAAGGGCCTCATTTAAGGCAATATTAGCATAGGCCTCCTCATTAAAAACTTGGTTTAAGACATGTAGGGCTAATTCCCTTGGATTATTATTCTTGGCCAAAGTAATCTCCTTCTTTGATCTCTCGTCCTACCCCGTTTAAGAAATCATTAACCTTCATCTTAGGTTTTCCAGCCGGTTGAACTGTAATTAATTCAAGGGCTCCCTCACCTGTTCCAACAACAAGAGAGTTCTTGGTGCGACTTAAAACCTCACCAGGCTTTCCTGACCCTTCGATAGGTTTTGCTTCATAAATCTTGAAACGATTACCATTTAAGAAGGTGTGAGCCACAGGCCATGGATACATACCACGGACTTGATTGAAGATGGCACGAGCTGACTTGTTCCAGTCAATTTTTTCTTCCTCAGGACTAATATTTGGACTATAGCTCACAAGCTCCTCATCTTGAGCCTGCGGTAGGATACTTCCGTCCAGGTAACCAGGAAGGGTATCAAGTAAAAGATCACGACCAGCAAGGCTAAGTTTGTCAAACATGGTCCCAACATTATCAGCATCTGTGATTGCTACCTCAACCTGGCTAATAATATCTCCAGCATCCATTTTCTTAACCATCTCCATAATGGTTACACCAGTTTTTGCGTCTCCATTGATAATTGAATAGTGGACCGGTGCACCTCCTCGGTACTTAGGTAGAAGGCTTGCGTGAACATTTACAGCTTTTCCTATACCCTTTAAAAGTTTATCAGGTAAAAACTGACCAAAGGCAGCTGTCACAATAAGATCTGCATCCATGGCTAAAAGTTCATCCATCTCAGGACTACCTGATATTTTTTCAGGTTGAAGAACCTTAAGTCCATGCTTTAAAGCAGCTTCTTTAACTGGAGTCATCTTGATTTCTTTTTTACGACCAACGGCACGGTCAGGCTGGGTTACAACTGCTAACAATTCATAGCGTTCATCAGCAATTAAACCTTCAAGAACTGGAACTGAAAATCCAGGGGTTCCCATAAATATTATTTTTGTCAATTTCATCTCTCCTATATAAAATTCTGTGGTTCACTATCTATAATAATCCTTAAATCCTTATTACTTCTGTCTTGAGTCATTTCAAGAACTTGATTTAGGGCTTGAGTAAGGTGATCCTCAAAACGATATTTAATTAAAATTTGGTAGTGATACAAGTTATGTGTCCGGGCAATCGGCTTGGGAGTCGGACCTAAAATTATTGCTCCTTGGGATAAATTTTTAGATAAATGACTCATAATCTCATAACTCTTTTTAATAGCCTCATCTTCCTTCTTATGGCTAAGAATTATTTGAGTTGTATAGAAATAAGGTGGGTATCCTAGACTCCTTCTATACTCCATTTCCTTTTTATAAAAGCCTTCATAGTCATGCTCTTTGGCAAGCTGTATTACATAGTGATCTGGGTTAAAGGTTTGGATGATAACCTCGCCTTCTTTGTCAGCTCTCCCAGCACGACCTGCCACCTGGGTCAAAAGTTGGAAGGTTTTTTCACTGCTTCTAAAATCAGGTAAATTTAGGGCTGTATCTGCATTGATGACCCCAACTAGGGTAACATTTGGAAAATCTAATCCCTTTGCTATCATCTGGGTACCAAGAAGGATATCGGCTTCTTGATTTTCAAATTGGTCTAAAATCCTTTCATGGGCTCCCTTCTTCTTGGTTGTATCAACGTCCATTCTAAGGATTTTAGCATGGGGGATTAATTCTTTAAGCTCTTCTTCGATTTTTTGAGTTCCAGAACCATAATACCTAAAGTTTTTACTCCTACAACTTGGACAAAAACGAGGTATGGCTTCTTTGAACCCACAATAATGACAGTCTAAGGTTTTTGTATCCATATGTAAAGTTAAACTTATGTCACAATTTTTACATTCTTCGACATATCCGCAATCACGGCACATAATAAAGCTTGAATAGCCCCTACGATTAAGCATTAAAACTACCTGCTCCTTGCGTTCAAGCTTCTCCCTGATTTTAGCCAGAAGAGGAGGGGTAAAGTTGGCTGATTCCTGATTCATATTCTCTCTGAAATCAACTATCTCAACCTTAGGAATTTTAGCCTTAGGATTAGCCCGTCTTGGAAGTTCAATAAATTCATAAACTCCCTTGGAAGCTCTAGCCCTTGATTCAAGGCTTGGGGTTGCACTTCCCAAAATAAGTTTTGCTCCGTGCCAAGCGCTTCTAAAGAGGGCTATATCCCTTGCGTGGTACCTAGGACTTGAATCCTGCTTGTAGCTTGATTCATGTTCCTCATCTATTATTATAACCCCAATATCCTTAAGGGGAGCAAAAATTGCACTGCGAGCACCTACAACGACCCGGGCCTTACCTTCTTCAACCCTGCGCCATTCATCATACTTTTCTCCGTCAGACAGGCGACTGTGCATAATAGCCACTTGATCGCCAAATCGTGCAATAAAACGATTGGTAATTTGCGGGGTAAGAGAAATTTCAGGTACCAGCATGATGGCCGTTTTCCCTTCTTCTAAAACCTTAGAAATTACCTGCAAGTAAAGTTCAGTCTTACCACTTCCTGTTACCCCTTCCAGTAAGAAAGGATTGGAGTTTTTACTTGTTGTGATAAGATCATAGGCCTTCTTTTGGTCACTATTTAAAATTAAGGGTTGGTCCCTTTTAATTTTATCAAATAATTTTCTAGTCCTTCTAAGTTCAATTTTTTCTAATTTGAGAAATTTTTGCTCAATAAAAAAATTAATAATTGCTCTTGAAAACTGTTTATTTAATTCCTTGAGAGGGATTTTAAATGGATGCTCAAGAAGATAATTCTTAAGTTCTTGCTTTTTCTTGGCCCGTGAAGGAAGTTCATAAGCTTCCAATTGATCCATGTTCTCAGGATAAACAAAGCTTTCATAGCTGATATTTTCACGACTTTTGGCTACATATTCAAACTTAATCAGGCCTTCTTTTTTAAACCTTAAAATCTGAGCCTGCTCATCTTCTGACAGACTTGAAAATTTTACCCTCTGTCCCAGCTTAAAAATCAAGGTTTCATTCTGGCTGTCTGAAATTTCTTCCAGGGGAATAACATATTTATCATAGTTGGAATTAAGAAGATTTGGCAGCATGGCCTTAAGGCAGGTAATTTTATAGGAAAAGACCCTCTTTCTCATATCATCAGCTAGGGCTAACTGCTCTTTGTTAAGAACTGGCTCAAAGTCTAAGAGTTCCTTAATTTCCTTGAGTTCATCCTCTGAACTTGAATCATCAACTATCTCCATAACAATGGCCTGTACAAGTCGATCAGCCTTTCCAAATGGAACATGGACCCTCATTCCCACTTCAAGAAGTCCCTCTAAGTTGGTAGGTACCAGGTAAGAAAAGGGATGGTCTGTTTGCATAAGGGGGATGTCGACAATTACTTTAGCTATCTTCATTGAAATCCTTTCTAAAATAAAATTAGAGACTGGGAATCTCCCAATCTCCATTCCGCATATCTAGAACTTATTTACCTTTATTAGCTTCAACTTCATGCTCTTGTGCGATGCGCTCTTTAATCTGTCTTTCTTCTTCTTGCAGGCGTGCTACCTCAGCTTCTGCTGCAAGCCTACGTGCTTCTCTTTTACCTTCTGGATCTGGATGAATTGTTACAGTTCCAGCTTCAATTTCTTCCAAAGCTTCAAGAGTTGGCTTAACTGACTTGAATTCAATTGTAGCCTGAGCTCCCTCATTTAATTCATGAGCACGTTTGCTTTCAAGAATTACTAGTGAATATTTTGAATCGACCTTGTCTAGTAGCTTGTCGATAGATGGTTTTAACATCATATTATTATTTCTCCTTTAGTCCTAATCAATCATGGCGCGGTATTTTCCAATCACGCGGTCCACACGAAAATGTTCTGCTTCAACAATCTGTTTAACCCTTGCTGCTGCCTTGCTTACCTCGTCATTAACAACTGCATAATCATATTCACTCATCAGAAGGATTTCTTCACGAGCCTTTTCCATACGCTTATCAATAACATCAACACTGTCAGTTCCACGTCCAACAATGCGTTCACGAAGTTCATCAAGATCTGGTGGCGTTAAGAAGATGAAAACTCCATCTGGAACCTTTTCCTTAACCTGAAGGGCTCCTTGGACTTCAATTTCCAAAAAGACATCCTTACCACTATCAAGAGTTTCATTAACATAAGTTAACGGAGTACCGTAGTAGTTACCAACATACTCAGCATACTCAAGCATTTGTCCGTTTTTAATCATCTCTTCAAATTCTTCACGAGTTCTAAAGAAATAATCCACACCATCAACTTCACCTGGACGTTTAGGACGAGTAGTCATTGAAACTGAATAGTCAAAATCGTGCCCCTCACCGTCAAAAATTTCCTTGCGTACAGTCCCCTTACCAACTCCAGAAGGGCCTGAAAATACAATTAATAAACCACGCTCTTGCATGCTTTCTCCTTAAAAATATTAATCTTCTTTATTGAATTTCTTTATCAAGTTCAAATAAGATAATTCATTATAGCATGTTCTAAGCCCTAAAAACCAAAAATGTAATTCAAATGTAATATTTTTCTCAAAGAAAAAAGAGTAAACCAAGTTTACTCTTTCCTTTTAAAAATTATTTTTTCTTACGAAGTGCTCCAAATAGTACACCTGCGATAACTGCACCAATTGCAATGTATAGTAGGTAAAGAAGTGGGTTACTTGTAAGGGCAAGAACGAAGATTCCTCCGTGAGGAGCCATAAGTTTGATGTGTGAGAATCCAACTAAAGCACCAGTAATTGCAGATCCAACAACAAATGATGGGATTGCGCGAGCTGGGTCAGCTGCTCCAAATGGAATAGCTCCTTCTGTGATGAATGAAAGACCAGTTACGATGTTTGTAACACCTGCTTGACGTTCATCTTTAGTAAATTTATCTTTGAAGAGCATAGTTGCTACAAATACTGCAAGAGGTGGAACCATACCACCAGCCATTGTAGCGGCCATTACTTCGCTACCACCAGTAGCAACTGTTGCTGCAAGTGTTCCTGTTGCAAAGACGTAAGCTGCCTTGTTAACTGGTCCACCCATATCTACTGACATCATTCCACCAACTAGAGCTCCCATTAGGACTGCTGAAGTTCCGCTCATGTGAGTTAGGAAGTCATTAAGTCCTGTATTGATTGCACTCATTGGAATGTTGATTAGAAGCATTGCAAATCCTGTGATGATTACACCAAGTACTGGGTAAAGAAGGATTGCTTTGATACCATCAAGGGCACGTGGAAGAATCACTAGAGCTTTCTTAAGAAGAAGGATAACTCCACCGGCTACGAAACCACCAACTAAAGCTCCAAGGAATCCTGAAGGAACTCCAGCTTCAACTGATGAATTAAGAGCATAAGGCACGTGTCCCCAAGCAAGACCTGATTGAGCGATGTATCCAGCTACAAAACCTGCAACCATACCTGGTTTTTCAGCAATTGAGTAAGCAATGTATCCAGCTAAAACTGGTAACATGAAGTCAAAGGCTGCTCCACCAATATGTTTGAAGAGACTTGCGATTTCATTGTAAGTACCAAGGTTTGCTAGTTGATCTTTTGGAACACCAATAGCATTATCAAGTAAGAAGGCAATGGCAATGGCAATCCCTCCACCGATTACGAATGGAAGCATTGTTGAAACCCCACTCATAAGGTGTTTGTAGAATTTCTTACCAAGGCTCATTTCTTCAGCTGAATCTTCGCTTGAATTACCACCGTCAGTTGCATGGTAGATTGGAAGATTACCACTTGCTGCTTCTTCGATTAATCCTTCAGAGTTAGTGATTCCGTCTTTAACTGGACGGCTGATTAAAGGTTTTCCGTCAAAACGTCCCATATCAACAGCCTTATCAGCTGCAATGATTACACCGTCAGCACGTTTGATGTCTTCAGCAGTAAGTTTGTTACCAACACCAGATGCTCCGTTTGTTTCAACCTTGATTCCAACACCCATTTCAGCTGCTTTTTTCTTAAGGGCTTCTTCTGCCATGTAAGTGTGGGCGATACCAGTTGTACAAGCTGTAACAGCTACAACAAATTTTCCTGTTGATGGAGCCTTGTCTTCTTTAGACTCTTCAGCTGCTTCAGACTTAACTTCTTCACCTTCTTTTTTGAATAGGTCAATTACTTGATCAGGAGTAGTAGTTTGACGAAGCTTGTCGATAAATCCTGGCTGCATTAGATATTTAGAAAGGCTTGCAAGAGCTGCTAAGTGAGTATCATTTGCACCAGCTGGGGCTGCGATCATGAAGAAGACGTAAGTAGGTTGTCCGTCGAGTGCTTCATAGTCAACACCCTTGTTTGATTTAGCAAAAAGAATAGTAGCTTCTTTTACTGCTTCATTTTTCGCGTGAGGCATTGCCACACCGTCTCCAAGACCTGTTGAAGTTTGAGCTTCACGGTTTAAGATACCTTGCTTGAAAACTTCCTTATCAGTGATACGGCCAGTTTCGTAAAGTTTGTTGACCATTTCATCAATTACTCCAAGCTTATCAGTAGCTTGAAGGTCCATGATCATGGCATTTTTTACAAGTAAGTCTGTAATTTCCATCATTTATCTCCTATAATTTTGTAATTTCTACTTTTTTCAGTGTTTCTTCAATAAAATCAGCTGTTGCTAAGTCGTCTGAAAAGGCTGTTGCAGTTCCACACGCCACTCCGAGGGCGAAGGCTTCAACTGCATTTTTGCTTTCTTCGTACTTACCAGTAAATCCAGCAACCATTGAATCTCCAGCACCAACTGAGTTTTTAACCACTCCCTTGATTGGTTTAGCAAAATAACTTCCTTCATTATTTACAAGAAGGGCACCATCTCCAGCCATTGAAATGATTACATTTTGAGCACCCATTTCAAGAACCTTTTGAGCATAAGGAATAATTTCTTCAGTTGATTCAAATTTAACGCCAAAGATTGCACCAAGTTCATGGTTGTTTGGCTTAACAAGAAGAGGGCTGTGTTCTAATGCATCTAAAAGAGTTTGTCCTTCAAAGTCACAAACAACTTCTGCTCCTGCTTGTTTGGCAGTTGAAATTAACTTTTTGTAAACTTCATTGCCTAGGGATGCTGGGGCACTACCTGCAAAAACAACTGTATCTTGATCAGTTAATTTTGCAAGACCACCAATCAGCTCATCAAGCTGTTCACTTGTAATCTCAGGACCTTGTCCGTTGATCTCAGTTTCTTGGTCTGCCTTAATTTTTACATTGATACGAGTATCTTGGTCGACAGCAACAAAGGCTGTGCTGATTTTTTCTTCTAGAAGAGTTTTTTCAATAAATTCTCCCGTAAATCCTCCTAGAAAACCTAGAGCTGTTGAATTTTTTGAAAGTCTTGCTAAAACTCGACTAACATTAATTCCTTTTCCTCCAGCATATTTGTCGTCGCTGTCCATACGATTAACCTCGCCGACTACAACTTCTGGTAGGCGGACAATGTAATCGATAGAAGGATTTAAAGTTACTGTATAAATCATTTTAATCTCCTAGCTATTAGTTAATATTATTACCTCTGATATTTTTGCAAAGTTTATCAAATTCAACTTGTTAAACTTGCTCCTATCAGCTAGTATGTAGGTTTCTTGTGCTTGTTTGGATGCTGCTTGTTTAATATTTGCCTCTTCCATGTCAGGAGTACTCACATATTCCTCCCCTATGGCATTTGCCCCTAAAAAGGCCTTGGTAAAATTAAATTGTTCAATCTGTTGAACAGCATCAGAACCAATAACTGCCTCGGTTAAATTTTTTATAAAACCACCTAAGATATAGACAGTTATATTGTCTTTGATTAACCTTGAAGCATGACTAACACTACTGGTCACAATTGTTAGACTGCCACTAAATTTTTGAAGTCCTTCAATCATCATTCCAGTCGTTGTACCGGCATCCAAAAAAATAACATCACCATCACTAACATGACTTAGGGCATTCTGAGCAATCAGTTTCTTTTCTTGAACGTTTTTGAACGTTTTTTCACTGATACTTGCCTCTCCTGATAAATTTTTAGCAGGTTCAGCGCCCCCATGAACTCGTGAAAGTTTTCCCTGTTTTTCAAGGTCAGTCAAATCCCGTCTTAGAGTTGAAACAGAAGCATTAGTAAGTCCACATAGATATTCAATGGTGACGCTTCCCCTGTAACTTAGCTCTGATAGGATTATTTTTTTTCGATCATTCGCAAGCATATATTCTCCTTGTGGAAACCGTTTCCATCTTAATTATACACCATAATCGTTCAAAGTCAATCAAAAAAAATCATAACTCGCACTTTTTACTACTTTAAAATTAACTATTTTTACCATCCTCAATATAGCTTTGAGCCAGCTGACTAAGTTTACGTAACCTATGGTTGACCCCACTTTTCCCCAAAGGAGGTGACATAGTCTCTCCTAGTTCCTTAATGGTCAAATCAGGATTTTTGAGCCTAATTCTTGCAATCTCCGATAGATTTTCAGGTAGCTGGTCAAGGCCCAACTTCTCATCAAGAAGTTTAATTTTTTCAATCATATCATAGGAAGCATTGACGGTCTTTCCAAGATTTGCTGTTTCAAAATTAGCCCGCCTATTAGCCTGATTTCTCATTTCCTTGATAATTTTAGCATTTTCATATTTAAGCCTTGCATTCATGGCCCCAATCATAGTTAAAAAATCCATAATCTGTTCTGAATTTGTTAGATATACAATATAGCGATTTTTCCTCTCAAGGACCCGGGCATTAAAACCTAGATTTTCAAGGACTTCCTTTAAATCCTGGGCATGATCCTGATAGACTGAGGCAAGTTCCAAATGGTATTTACCACTTTCAGGGTCACTAATATTCCCGCTTGATAAAAAAACACCCCTCAGATAAAGAACACTTTTTTTGTCATCATATTTAATTGATCCTGGAATCCCGTTATCAAGAAGAAGGCCATCAGCTAGGTCTAAATCATCCAGAAGACGGTTTACATTTTTATCTATATAAACAGTATAAATCCGATTTTTAGAGAGGGTTGTCTTCTGCTGGGTTTTAATCTCTGATTTAATCTGGTAGAGTTTCATCAGAAGATTATAGGTATAACGAGCCGTTGTCGCATTTTCCGTACTAATAGAAAGCGTAAGCTCCCTTGCTAGTCCAAGGGAGCCGTTCATTCTAATTAGGGCCATTAAGACAACTGGGCTCTCATCCAAAGAGGTTAATTCCTTTTTTACTTCAGTTGAAAAACTCATGGCAGTACCCTTTCACTAATCCTCAAAATCTCCTTGGCAATACGGTCCCCGTCATGGAAGGCCCCTCCATTTTCAAGCTTTAAGAAGTTAGCAGAGATAATTCTTCCAACCTCCTGGTTCAAACCCTTAAAGTCATGATCAACCTGAACAAGGTACTCATCAAACTTATGGGTATTCATGTATTCCTTTGGAACCTCTTCAATATTAACCAAAACGGTATCGATAAATCTTTGACCAAGATGCTTATGAAGGACCCGGACGTGCTCTGCATCTGTAAAATGCTCTGTTTCGCCCCTTTGGGTCATTATGTTGCAGACATAAACAATTTGTGCCTTGGTTTCAAGAAGGGCCTGGCCAATTTCATCAATTACCATATTAGGCAAGATACTGGTAAATAGACTTCCAGGTCCAACAACAATAGTATCAGCTTCCATTATGGCCTTGACTACCTTACGACTGGCCTTTGGTTTTTCACCGTTACAGGTATTGGTCACGTAGACATGATCAATTTGCCCCTTATAACCTGCAATGTTACTTTCTCCGACCACCTCATGACCATCTTCAAAAACCGCATGAAGGGTAAGACCCTGCTCACTGGACGGGAAAACATTTCCATCAATATGAAGAAATTTAGCAAGAATCTGAATGGCATTATAGGTTGAACCCTGCATTTCACTAATTCCTGCAATAATTAAATTACCCAAAGGATGCCCGGCAAGAGAGCCATCTGTCTCCTTAAAACGGTATTGAAATACACGCTCATAGAACTTGGGCATGTCACTCATGGCAACCAAAACATTCCTTAAATCTCCAGGTGGTGCCATTCCAATGGCATTAATTATCTGACCACTACTCCCCCCATCGTCAGCAACGGTCACAATGGCAGTAAGGTCAACATTCTCATTTCTTAAACTACGGAGAAGGACAGGAATTCCAGTCCCTCCACCAATTATTACAACCTTTCTTTTCCTCATGATCTATTTACTGTCTCTTTTCTCTTATCCATGTCTCTGTGAACCTCATTTACCTTCCAGCCAGCATTTTTTAAACTGGCCGCAAGCCTTCTAGCAAATGAAACTGATCTATGTTGGCCTCCAGTACAGCCAACAGCAATAGTAAGGACTGATTTTCCTTCCCTTTCGTAGCCTGGAATGATTGGTAAAAGTAAGTTTTCGAGATTTTTAAAGAAATCATCTGATTCCTGAGAGGCCATGACATAATCATAGACCTCCTCATCCATTCCTGTTTTATTACGCAAGTCAGGAACATAATGGGGATTAGGTAGAAAACGAACATCAAAGACCAAATCTGCATCAAGGGGAAGGCCATATTTAAAGCCAAAACTCATAACTTCTATCCTAAATGATTGAACCGTATCATCAGAAAAGTCTGCAAGAATCTGGCTGCGTAAATTCCTTGGTGACATGTTGGTTGTATCAACCACATTTTGAGCAAATGATTTTAGAGGGGCTAACAGTTCACGCTCCTTTAAAATACCGTCCAAAACTCGTCCATCACTAGCTAGGGGATGACTCCTTCTAGTTTCCTTGTAGCGGGCCACAAGTTCTGTATCACTGGCATCTAAAAATAAGATTCGAAAATTAACTAAAGGCAAATCGCTTAAATCATTAACAACCTCTTGAAGCTCATCAAAAAAGCTGCGTGATCTCATATCAACTACCATGGCAAGTTTGTTAATACTTGCCTCTTCATCAGTAGAAAGTAGGCCGATAAACTTCTCAATGAGATTAGGCGGCATATTATCGATTGTAAAGTAACCCATGTCCTCAAAGGACTGGATAGCAACTGTTTTGCCAGCTCCGCTCATTCCTGTAACGATAACTAAATCAAGCATCTTCATTCTCCTTTTTTTCTTGCTAGTAAATCAATAAGGGTCCCATGTTGCCTTTAATTATAACAAAAAAAGACGATAAAAACCGTCTTCTTGCTATACTAAATTGGTTAGTACTCCGTTTATGAATTTAGCTGCCTTTTCATCATTGAAATCTTTTGCAAGTTCAATTGCTTCATTAACTGCAACAACATTTGGTGTTTCAGTGTATAAAATTTCATAAGCTCCAAGACGTAAAATCACACGTTCAATATTTGTAAGCCTCTCAATTGACCAAGGACTTTTGATAAATTCAGCTATCTTTTCATCAAGCGTGTGTTTATTTATCTGTACCCCGCGGACTAAGGTTTCCAAATATTTTGGAGTGCTCTCTGGAAATTCATCGTATGACATGACAAAATCCATCACATCACTAACCGATGCTTCTTCTTGCAGTTCTAGAGAATAAAGAGCTTGTACAGCACTCATACGAATCTCATGCTGACTCATCTTTTTATTCGCCATCTAGAAAATCTCCCCCATCAAATAAATCTGTACGTTTTGGTTTTGGAGTCTTCTCAGGTACAATTCCTGAAACATGGATATTGATATCGTGGATTTCAATACCTGTCATGTTATAAACGACTTCCTTAACCTCTTTTTGCATTTGCATTGCAACATTTGGAACATTCACTCCGTAAATCATGAATGCATAAATATCAACATCAACCAAACCTTGTTCGTCCTGGCTAATATAGACCCCACGTCCTTCAGCCTTTTTCCCTAAAATATCAGAAAAACTCTTGTTTCTTAGAGAGTAAAGTCCTTCGATGTGTGAGGCTGTGATATTTACAATTGTTTCAATGACCCTAGGTGAAATAACTACTGTTCCTAGGTTTTCAACATGTATATCCTTCATATTAATCCCTTC